>JAZRQS010000036.1:0-58805 GCA_045649925.1 Eubacteriales bacterium
TCAAAGTTTGGGACTTTGAAATCAAGGTCTGTTCCTATAGTGTCCTTTTCATTCATTGCCTACACCCTCTCTCGCTTTGATACGCTTCTCAAGACGGAATATAAAGCCTCCTGCAAGGTTAGACAGCACACCCATAAATGCGACTGTCTCTACGCCATCTGCGAGCTTATTAAACACAGCCACGATGATGTATATGACAAGCCACACCACCCACGAGGCAGGAGTGCCCTTGAAATAGGATATAATCTGCTTATAAAAAGGTATGCAACACAATGCGATGAGCATCGCCGAAAGTACGGACAAGGTCGTCTCGGTTTGGCTAAACCACAAGGGGAAATAGTCAAGCGTTGTTATGATAGGAGGAACGATGCAAACGGCAAGCCCGATGATACGGAGAGAGAGTGCCTTAAATGTTGGTCTCATTATCCGTCACCGCCTTTTCAAGCGCATCTATGTGCGCTATAGCCTCCGCGTAATATGTATTGACATTATCCTTCAAATACTGCGGAATGTTAGTGTTGACGAATATCTCCTTTATCATCTGACAAGTGAGCAGGTTTATCTCATCAGAGCGTTTTATCTTCGCTTCGAGCTTTGCCTTTTCCTGTTCCTGTGCCTCGTAGAGCTTCTGCAATTCGTCAATCTTGTCAACCGCATCCTTGACTTCGTCCATGCGCTTGTCTATTACCTCTACCGCCATTTTTACATCCTCACGGTTGGCATCTACTACCTTTGTCAAGCCGTCCTTTGTCGCGCTCAATGCACCGCCAAGCTGTTTCAGTCCGTTGGAAAGATAGGGCAAAAATCCCTTCTTGTAAAGCCATGCGAGAACGGCACACAACGCGAACGACATAGCCGAGCATATCTTATCAAGGTTGGTAAGTATAAAGTCCTTCACCATTTCTGCCGTGATGGGAGTTTCCTCGACTGTATCGTCAAGCGTCACCTCGATAGTTTCCTCAGCTACGACTTCCTCCGCGTTGACCGCAAGGGTAGCGCAGGCGAGGAGAATGGCGACAAGTGTAATAAATATCAAAAATTTCTTCATTTTAATAACCAAAAAGCGATACTCCGCTTATCCTTTCTTCGTGTTTTTCAAGTGTTTTTTCAAGGTGTCTTACAGATGCCGTCAGCACATCTACTCTCTCCTTGAGGTCAAGTGTTATTTCCCAAAGGTGCGAATCGTCAACAACGGCTACACCTGTGTCCGTCACTACGATATGCTCATATGCACGATATATCTTGTTTTTGTGGACTACGCTCACGGCGTAATCTCCCTGCGGAAGCTCGCCCACGTGAGCCACTCCGTCTTTGATGGGATATGTCTTGTCGCCTATGTGCAGATAGCCGTTGCCACTCACTTCTATCGTTAAATCGCTCATTGGCGTGCGATCTGCAAACATAGCCGTGCCGTCTTTGAATTGTTTAAGTTTCATCGGATACCTCCAATTCTTTAAACTCCGCATCGACTTCCGCTTTTATTTTGCTACGAAATGCCTGATACTCTTCCCACTCTTTCGGCTTTGTATCTTTGTCCATCAACAAAGCTATTTGTGCCGAAAGTGGATATTCTTTAGCGATTCTGCGTGAAATCTCGTCTCCACGCAATCGTTCAAGCAATCCGTTTTTCTTTGCGAGTAAGTATTTATCTCTATCTATCATTTTAGTTACCTACCTTTACTGTGTACTTTATTGTTGACGGAACGGCATACTTATGTTCGTTTACAAATTCAAGAGTGCCGCCACCTTCTACGGATAGTAAGTTATCAAAATACTCGCTTATATCCTCGTATTCTGGTTCGAAAAGCTTATAAACAATAGTAACGGGGGTTCCGTTTTCATATTGTTGTTTAAGGTAAGCTTTAAATTCATCTACTGTTGTATACCCAGAGTCTCGAATGAAAACTGTAGAAATGTTGCTATAAGTACCAGTAGTACTGTTTTTAAACGTAAATATTAAAATACCGTCTGTTCTACTACTATCGTTATATAAATCTATACTATGTGTATATTTGTTGCATAAACACGGGGTATCGTCTTCTCTATACCAAGTCGCGCGAGAGGCTATATTTGTTAAACGAAAACGAGTATTCGTATCATACCTCCAATCTGTTTCTTTTCCAGTAAGCACCAACTTATCAACCAGTTTTACAAATTGCTTCTTCTCGTAGTCAATATAGTTGTAACAAGTATCATTAATACCCATTCCATACCCCTCAAGTGCTTGTACTGCTTCGGGAATAGGATAAGTGATAGGCTCACGATATGGTGTGTATGGTGAAGAAACAGTACCAAGGTTCATTCTAAAATCAGTTATAATAACTTGTTCAGTAGTATTATTACCTTGAACGACATTGTTACCATACATAACAACCATAGAGTTAAGATGCTCTTGCGTTATTACCAAGCTCTTTCTTTTATTCCACGTAACAAGAATAGAACTTAAATAAATAGATTGTAGTGTACTTTCTCCATTAGCAGTAAAGTCAAATATAGCGGTATCTCCTACTTTGAGAGAAGGACATAGCTCGCCAAGTGTAACCTCTGTTGAAGTAAAGCCGTTACCAGAAGATTTAAGTGGTAATTTTATTGCTCTACCATCCTCACTAACTTCTATCTGTGTATTCTTGATTTTAGAAGCATCAAATAAGTTTTTCCCATAGCTCACTATCTCGGTAACTTTGGTATCTCTCAATCCTTCGTAGTATGGCTCATAAGGAAGTGCCTCTGTGCCATAATTGAGCATTGGATAAATAGTACAATCAGCTATCACGTTTACTGGTATATATATTCCCAAAGCATATATTTCACCACTCTCTGTTATTTGTGCTGTTTTAGGAGTGCCATTCGAAGATACTACGGAATCATAATTATCGCTCCCGTCAGATTTTAGTTTTTTAAGAACCACACTTACAGAGCCGTTTGTCTGTACCGAGCCACCCACCAAACAAACGCTTGTGTTGGCTTGGAGAAAGATATCCCTCATAATATAAAGCGTGCCACTCCTTGTAGCAATACCAGATAATTGAATACGTCCATCGGTATTAAATGTATATGTAACACCGTTGTATTCCAGCTTGTCGTTTCCTTCCGTGCCATCTAATGTTTTGCCACCAGCCACATAAGGAAAAGGAATAAGGTTATTACACTTATAAGTCATACCGCCCACACTCTTGAGCAAAGCATATTCTTCTGCTCCGCTTGGAACGGCTTTCTTGTATGCTATTTCTTCATCTTCGTAGAACGCAAGAGATGAGTCGGCAGGAATATTGAATATCGCTTCGGGCAAATCTGCTATACCTGCATCGGATGATATTTCTCCGCCTCTGCCAAGTATCGCCTTTTTTGACCTTTGCACATAGACATCAGTCCTTTTGCTTTCTGCGATTATTCCTTCATCATATCCTTCGGCTTTGCCGTCTTCATAGCCGTTTTGGTATTCCTCTTCGAGCTGACCATCTGCCACCTCCGAGCCGTCGATGTAGCCTGTGTTGTACCCCTCGTTGAATACTTCCTCGTCATTGGATGTTGCGCCTTCTCTAAAGCCTTTAGCGTATCCGTCATCGTGTCCGTCGGTATAGCCTATAGCGTTTGCTCGGTCAACGGCACGACTGATAGCGGATTTTGCTTCTTCTATTTGCTTTGTAGTGATAATGCTCATTCTGTCACCTCATTTGCAAGGGAATTGGCATACTCGGTCAATTGAGTAAATGCATCGCCTACCGATATACGAATATCGGCTACGGTGTCCGCAAAATCTTGCCTCAATGTCGCAATGTCAGCCTCGATTTCGGCATCCTTTTCCTCTGCACGAGAAATCTCCTCGACAAGTCCATCTTCAAGGCTAATCAGCGAGAGGTTAAGCGATTTGTCGCCACTCACTTGGATGAGGTCGCTCAAACCACCTGCGCCTTTAAATATCGAGTCGAAAAGCTCCTGCAAGGTGTAGGTGGAGTCGCCCTGTTTGAAACGGATAGTCTTTGCTATATCGCCACCCACTCCCATACCTTCAATAATCTCGTTTATCTTGAGTATGGCAAGCATAGGCAGGGCATCTATGCGCTCCTTGAGAAGTTCGGGAGTAAACGCCGTCGAGCCGTACTGACCGTTGCTATTTGGTCGTGTAGGCACATTCGCCATTTTACTCGCATTTATATCTGTATTTTTGATAATTTCTATCACTTGTTTTTCACCTCTCCTTGTATGGTGTATCTATAAACTATGCTATAAAATCCCCACGGCGCATTATACTCACGCCCGATAATCCTATACTGCTTTTCTACCCACTTCTTCGTCTTTTCCTTGATAGCGAGAATACCGCTATCGGTAGTAAGCAAGCCAAGGTTTGCAAAATCAATCTCGTCGAAGGTGGTAATACTATTCGACTGCTTTGTCAGAAGTGTGGTAGGTGTCTTATCGGTGGTGGCGTATACTTCAATGCTTGAGCGCGGGAATGCCTTTAGCCTCAATACAGTGCCACGCTTGACAGTAGTCTTGGTGTAGTGAGGTACACCCGCATTGTCCATTGCAAACACAGCTACGGCATCATATGCGTGTCCTGAATTGTTGTACCACTTCATCGGGATTCGGTCTCGGTCTGCGCCGTCCTTACCTCGCTTGTCGGTGTTGACACACAAGAGCTTGCCTGTCCCCGTGCCAAGCAATAGCACATCGTCTATGGCGCATATCTCTTGCGCAGCGTCAAAGTCGCCTCCCTCAAGCTCGCCATAAGAGTCGACAAGGTATCTCTTTCCGTCACGCTCGATATAGTATATCGTTGTTACGCCATCTGAAAAGCTCTTTACATCCGTATAGGCAACGCTTCGATCTTCAGCATCACTTATTTCTATCTCGTTTTCCTCAAGCATCCCCTTAAGGTCTTCAGGACACCAATCGGCGAGTATATATTTTTGATTATCATTCGTATATGCGCCGATGGGATTGATATAATACCATTCGTACTCTATCGCTCTACCTATGCCCTCAAACATCTGCCTTGAGTCTGCGAGAAACATCTTGCCGTCTACAAGAATGCACAGGTAACCTTCCCACTCCGTCGCCCTTGCTTCCTTCAGCTCACTGCTAAAGAGCAACAGCAAGCCGTCTATGTTAGTGCTTCGGTGCTGTATCGTGCGCTCAAGGTTGACGGTCTGCTTTGAGATACCCTCCAAGCCCTGCCGAGAAAGGAATACACAGTCGTCTCGGAAATTAACAGCCAATCCTACGCATCCAAGTCCTGCAAGTCCTTCAACCGAGGGATATATACGAGGTACAAGGTCGTTCTCCCCATCTGCGCCTGTGTGGTAATAGATAGAGCCATCCTGAATTGTGTTGCCCTTCAGCACCATAAGAGTGGTCGCATTTGACATCATCGCCACGTTAGGCTCTCCACTCACTCCATCGTCAAACCAATTCAGCGCACCGATATATGTGGCATTGTTGTGACCTGTCAAATCTCTCTGTGTGTAGAATACTGTGTTCGGCAAATAGGGATTGCCCGTGAAGAATATCCTATCGTCAAAGGTCGTGCATATCGTACAATTGTTTATGGCATCCTGCGTAGTTCCTTCGTAATCGTGGTTGCCGTAGATACTCTTATCCTCCATGTCCTCAATAGGTCGAGCGTCCAAATATGCCTGTGTCACAGATTTAAACATACTCGGATATGCCACGCCGTTTATAGTGAGGTTGTGAGGCTTATCAGAGGATAGCGTAAGCAATTCAATGGCTATGATGTATCGCTTTCCGCCTATCGTGCGATATATGCAACTGTAATATCTCGTGTCCTGCTCCATTGTGGTGCTACTTATATTTGTGCGGTCAATGATTTCCTCGCCGTCAAATTCTACCTTTGCAATGGACTTGCAAGGCGTGTAAAGATACACTCGGTTTGTGCCGTCCTTGCTGGGATTTACATCCTCAAGAATGTCATCCTCATACTTTGCCACCTTTATCTCGACGCCTTCAGGTATGCTATACATATTGCCACTCATCAAGGATGCTCTCAAGATGTTATACATACTTGTGACAGCGCCGTTACTATCTTTAAATTCCTCGTCAGAGGCATATATGGTTTTGAGGCTGTCGCAGTCCTTGAATGCATACCATCCAAGATTTTTGAGGTTTAGAGGGAGTGTCACCTCTTCAATAGCTGTACCACTAAAGAAATAATCGTCGAGCTTTTCCACTCCGTCGGGCAGTATGATTTCTCTCAAGTTAGGATACGAGACCTCTGCCCCATCTTCGAGGTAACGGAAATTTCCCCTTATCTCAACAATATCAGAGTTAAACACCTTTTTGGTGACTGCCTCGTAGTCTCCCACATCTGCATATTCGGTAAAAAAATATTCATCCGCATATTCGCCATCGCCATCTAAGTCATCCTCCTCCCGACCAACAACATAATCATTGTTGATATAAACGCGCCCCAAAAGGCTATCAACGGTTTCCTCGTTGACATACATAATGCGATAGACGCGAGTGGGTTTTGGCAGATTTGTTATAGGCTTTACTTGGTAGTCTTTTCCCGTGTCGAAAAAGATAGGAAACTTTATAATGTAAGGCTCAAGGGACATAATATGGTTTTTCTCTATAAAATTATCCGTGAGCATATTCCTCTGCTCGTACTGTACGCCGTCGGAGTATGTTGTAGGGATATACGCTATTTGTTCTATTCCGTCAGCCGACATTATGCGCTTGACTGTGCCGTCCTTGTCTATCTCAAGATAGTTTGCTCCGTCTATGATATACAAGCGGTTATTATTCACAAAGGACGAGCTTCGTCTCTCGTTCATACTCTCGTATATCGGTGTATTGTCGGTTATCTCGTCACGCCCCGACATCTTAAATCGGAAAAGGTTTGTTCCTGCGTGGACTACCACCCATATATCGTTGTTTCCGTCCTTGTGATGATGGATACCGTATATCTTTCCTCCAAAGTCCGCAAGCGTTCTTGTGCCAGGGAAGGTCTCTACAGCCAAGCCTTGACCTGACTTGTAGTCCTTATACATATTCTGCAAGAACGAGAATCTGCGAGGCGACACGGTAGATGCATCGCTTGTGGCATCAATGCCTCTCATATCTGCCATTGAGCGAGTGTATTCTTTCATTGCCATATCTGCCTCTCCTTACCAGTTATTTACGCTCTCGTACCGCGTTATGTTAAGGTCACGATGCTTTGATACCGCAAGAGCGATTTCCTCATTGTAGAGCGACTTGTAATACTTTGCTTTTTCGCCCTGCCCATCGTCGAGCCACACATATGATGCTATAAGGAGCTTTAGTGCGCCTATAAGGTCGCTTGATATGTTCAGCTCATCATCTATATTATCCACCGTGTAGTTAGGTATAGCAGGGATATATACTATCTCAATGTCGCCCTCGATGTCTCTCGGCAACGACAAGCGAGCACCCTCTATTACGAAGTCCTGCACCCTCTTGCTTTCTCCGTTCTCGATAACACGCGGTTGCTCGTGCAATTCGGCAAAATCGCCAAACACCTTTGACAAGTCGTAGCTTACGTAGTGCGAAGGCTCGGAGATGTCCTCGGAGCGACTTACTTCATTGTACAATGCCAGACAACGTAGTCTGCTTTTAGCCTCTGCTACAAGGTCTACGCGCGTGACGCTGTCTGCCATTATGTGACGTATCACTCTGAAGCCGTATGGGTTATCCCACGGCTCTTCATTGACTACCTCGCCTCTCGCGTTCTTGTATACTACCTTTCCTTTGCCCGATATTTCCGCATAGAAAGCCTTCGCCCCCTCGGTTTGATATGACAAAACCCTGTCGCCATACAGCATTTTATTGCTATCGGCGACAAGGGCAGTCGGGGGATAATGTGCGAGGATACCCCTCTTCTCCTGCGGTATCATACGGAGTATGGTATGTAACGCCGTATTCAAGGCAGGGAAGAAGGTCGCTTCCTCGTCGATTTCAGTTTCAAAGCCAAGGAGCGCGACGGCATTGTAAAGCTCTTTGATTTTCATGCTGTCGCCTCGTTTTTTTTAGAGCTTGTCTGCGCCGGTTATCGCGTCGGCGGAGTTAACAGCGAGAAGGATGTGCTTGTACGAGCCGAAGCCTACGCCGAAACGGCATCTTCCGTTCCAGATGTAGTTTCCTGTGTGGTTGTCCTCCCAATTGCGAATGGTGAGGGGCACGCGGTTGAAGAACATATTTCCGCAGAGGTTCTTGTTTGCCTCGCTCGACATTATCATCACCTGCTCCTTGTCAGTCTGCCAATCGGGCATTACTACGATGTTCCAATTGCCGTACTGAATGTTGATGTCGTTGTAGCCGTTGCCGAGCGCACCTTCAGAGCCACATACCTTCTTTGTGATAGCTTCAGCCTTCGCGTGATTGCCGGGGAGAATGATTGTGTCGGCAGTGTAGCCAAGTATCTCGCCGTTCTCGTCCTTCATATTGCGAATCTTGGATGCAAGCTCGTTGAGTCCGTCCTCAAACGAGGTCGTAGAGCCGAAAAGCTCGCCGTAGAAGTAGTTGGACTGTGTGCCCTCCTTCTTGCCACCGCCCCACTTGTGCGACTTGGAGAAGAGAGCCTGACCGTCGGGAGTTGTGAGGTCGAGGCTTGCCTTTGCGAAAACGCCCTTCTTTGACGTGCCGTTTGCAAGCGCGTACTCGCATATCTTGTTCATCGTCTTGTAGTATGCGCGAGTGAAGTTTTCTGCTCTGCGCTTCGCGTCAGCAGCGATGCCGTAGTTTGCGTCCTCCATCATCTGCGCGGTGATGGTAAACTCCTTCATAAACTGAATGTGCTCGATGAACTTCTTGAAGGTCTCCTGAATGTCGTCGTTCTCTGCGCCTGCGCCTTCCTCGGCTGCGGAGAATACGTCAAACTCGTTCTGACCTACGATTGTCTCGCCAAACTTCTTGGACTTTTCTACATTGAAGAGCCAATCACGGACACCTCCACGCTTGGTCTGCATATCGCTTTCGTGCTCGATGACCATCTTGATAGGCGTCTCGAGCTTGCCTATCTGGGCATTGTTAAAGCCACTGGATTTTGAATATACAATTGCCATTTTTTCTCTTTATTCCTTTCTCTATTACTTAAACTGTACGAGGCACTTGTCGCCTACTGCGGATGCGCCGCACTTGTCGAAGATGGTAGCCACGCCACTTGCTGTTGTAGCAGTTACCTTAACACCGTCAGCGAGCGTTACCTTGTCGCCTACGTTAACGTCAGCAGGGGATGCGCTGAATGCTACCTCGAATATCATCTCCGCAGAGATAGGCTCTGCCACGATGTCTCTGTTATCGTTTTCGGGCGCTTCGTAGCCCTCGCAACACATATGCGTGGGTGTTTCCGTCTCGCCACACTTGGTGAGCTTACCACCCTTGAGGACAAGAGCCTCGCCAAGTGTGTATGTCTCACCTGCAGTTGAGGGAAGTCTCACAGGCTCGCCCTGGTTGATTCTTCCATTAAGAATTTTTACAAGTCTGAACATTTCTTATTTTTCCTTTCTTTACTTTTGAGAAGCCCTCTTATACAGAGCTTCGATTTCTTTGTCCTTCAAATTGGGATAAAGCTCGCGCATTTCTGCTAACGCGCTTTTGGGCATTGTGATAGCGTCGTCCCTTGCCCCTTTGGGTACGCTTGTGTGGAGATGATTTTTCGTGCCGATCAAGAGCGATTTCTTTGCGCCCTCCACGGCGTTCGCTCTTATGGCGTTAGGATGAGATGCGCTGTATGCCTCATCGGCAGAAAGACCGAGCACTCTCAATTCTCCAAATCGCTTGAAGTTGGGGAGTTTGGATATATCGTCATATCCTGCTGTTTCAGGGAATGCCTGATGTAGCTTTTCAAGGTCGGCTTTTCTTATAGCCTCTCCTTCTTTTTGCTCGGCGGTACGCTTCTGCTCCTCGACAAGTCGCTTTGCAGCCTCAAGCGTTTCAGCTTCTTCCTTGTCCTTGAGGTATTCTTCGGGTGTCTTGTCCTCGGATTCGGCAGCGAGCTTCACAAGAGCGCCTATAACGTCGTCGCCCTCGACCTTCACGCCGAGCTTTGCAAGAGTGTCCTTTGCCTGCGCTTTGATTCTGTCAAGCTCTGCTTTGGACAGGTCCTCTTTTACTTCGGGCGCAGTTGCTACGTCGGGCGTTTCTTCGCCCTCACCGTCGTCTTCGGCTACCTCGGCTTCGTCTGCTTCCTCATCACCATCGTCGCCCCCATCGTCTTCGTCAAGGTCGTCTTTTTCATCGTCAGGGATTTCTACGTTCCCGTCCTCGTCATATTCGAGGTCATCATCCTCAACGCTTTCATCAAGCTCAAAATCCTCGTCGAGCTTGTCGAGTGCTTCGTTCAAGGTGGTTTCTTCCATTTCTGTTTCTCCTATTCAGTTTTTTGATTTACTTCTTCTTTCCTACGCGAAGGTCGTTGCCCTTGGTGACTGTCGCCTTGGGGGAGTCTTTCGCAGGGCTTTTAGGTGACTTGATAAGTCCGCCCGCGTTAGTTGCGTAAGGGTTGTTTCCCGTATGCTTCTTCATGTCCGCTACCTCCTTTTTTCAGTTTTAATAAAGAAAAAGAGCCACACCTACCCATTTCGGATGGAATATGGCTCTCGCTCTATGGCATATGGCACTGAATTTATTTAGTTGTTACCGAAAAGTATTTTCCGCATCGTTTGCACTTGAAGGTAAGTCCCTCAATCTTGCTTCCCGATGTCAGTGCTACCTGCGGCACTCTCTCGTTGCAACAGGGGCAGGAGAGCTTTGTCACCTGCTGTGTTGCTTCTATCGGGGTAATTTTAAGCATCACACTACCGCCTTCTTATTATTCTACAATTACACTGTATCACAATTTTCACATTGAATTGGGATAATGTTTTGCTTTTTTCTTATTTTTTTAAGATAATTTTCCCGTTTTTTACCTCAAATCCGCACATTTCGGCAAGTGCTATCTTTTGCTCCTTGCTGATGTTCAGCTTGAGGATATAGTTTAACAGCCTTTTCTTTGCCGCTTCTGCCGACTGTCCTCGAATGTCGCCGTCCTGAAGGGAATAACCTTTTGATGCTATCAGGAGTAGCTTCTGCTCGGTGGGGATCTTCATCGCTGTGATAGATGCCACTATCTTCTTGCGCTTGCTGCCGCTTATGATATTACCTTTTTTGTCGGTGTCGCTCGTTATGCCCTTGGTAGAGAAGTAGTCTTGATAGATGTTCTCATAATCAACACCTGCAAGGTTGAGGAGCTGACTCTTTTCGTACACGTCGGAATTGTATTCCTTCAAGGCTCTCTCTGCGCCGTACATAAGGTGAATTGCTTCGGTGTAGCGCATCTTTTGGATGTTCTCATCCGTTGCTACGCCCCCAAACATATTCTTGAACGCTTCGGTGTTCTCTATGCCCTGTGTCGCGCCTATGGCTTGTGTGTATAGCTCGTAATCTGCCATAGCGGACTTGTACGCCTCGTTAATAAGTATCTGTATTGTACGCGTTTTTTGGAGCTTGTCTGCACTTGATAAGGTCTTATCGTTCTGAACCTTGCTCTTTTCGTCGTACATCTCACTTATCGCGCTCTTGACCTTGTTGAGATACTTGACCTGGTATATAGCCGTATCGTCACCCGCAGTCCTTGCATATTGCGCCTTGTCGTACATTTCGTAGAATTGCGCAGAGATTTTGTTTGACGTCGCCGCGTCTATCACAAAGTTACCGCTGAAGAAGTCGCGCTCTGCCTTGCTTGTGGTTGCAGGCAATACAAAGTCGCCTATAACACCTGAATATTGGTCGAGAACATAGTGTATCTTCTTTGGCGACCACTTTGTCACCTTGCCTATAGCAATAGCAATTGAGCTTGTGTTCTCGTCGTATCGGTCTTTAGGCGCAGTGTTATCGAACTCTCTGCCTTCAATATCCGTTCCGTACCAAGTGAGGTTGTTTTTGGCATCGAAGAAGGGGGAGAATATCGTGCGCGTGAAATTCTGCACGGGTGTTACTTGGTCTGCCAAGTTTGAGAGGTAGCCCTTTATGTCAGCGTCCTCACCCTTGACGAGCTTCGCCGTTCGGTTAGCCGCGCCACCGATAACGCTTGCCACTCGTCCGCGAGGTATCTTGATAAATTTACCCTCTCCCACTTTTATGAGGAAATTGTTTTCCTTGTCCTCCTCGCGCAAGTCCTCGTAGTCGTCGTCACCGCCGTACAGCAGCATGTTGAGCACCATCGGCGCAAGACCTATAGCCGCCGCCTTTGCAAACAGCACCCCAAGTGCCCTTGCTACGTTGTCGCTTGATACCGCGTCGGTTACGTTACGTATCATCTTGTCAAAGCCTTGTATAGACGGATTGAGGAAGGGCATTATAGTCGCGTTCAGCACCTTTGATGTTCTTCCTCGCCTGCCAAAGTTTGTAGACACCTCGGCAGAGTTGTATACTGCGGTCTGCACCGAGTCGCCCGCCTCGATAGATGCAAGAAACTCCGTAAATCGTGTTACCTGCTCAATAAAGGCGTTTGCATTTTCTATGCCGTTCAATATGTTTTTGCTTCCGTTGTGGAGCATATTCCACGCGTTTTTCAATGCAGATGCATCCGCATCAAAAAGCTCTACCATCTCGGCAAATCCGCGCTTGTCTATCTCCCCGATGACCTCGCCGTCCTCATTGAATATAGAGGAGCTATAGCCTCCGTTCGCTCGGTAAAGCTGCCATTCCTCGCTGTTGCTGAACATCAGCTTTGCGGACCTCTTAAGATTTTTTGCAAACAGCTTGGCGTGCTTGGAGTTAAGTCCTGCATCCTGCAAGTCGCGTATAGGATTTCGGAGCATAAATGTGGGACTCCAAGACGTTAACAGCCTCTTGTAAAAGTTGTTGAGCTTCTGTAGTCCCACCGCTATCTTGTTGTCAGGGTTTACTGTAGGCTTGCCCATGCTTTCAAATGCGATGAATATCTCACGCGATACCGCGATAGTGACCTTCTTACCGCCGACAAATCCTGTAATTTGATTTGTTTTAGGCTTCAGCTCGATGCTGTCCGCTTGCATTGATGCGCTTTCTTTAGGCGATACGTTCTGCTCGCCTACGATTTCGGCATATTCGGTGTCGCCATTTGCCTTGACGGTGTTATACAGCTCGACAAACAGCTTGTTTATTCTGCCTGCGCGCATCACCTCTTTGGTTTGTGTAGCGATAGAGTCTACAACGTCGAGTACGTCTTGTCCGCCACCCTTTGCACGTTTTACAGTAGAGGATATTGCGAGGTTGCCCTTGCCCTTTATCGCGCTTGCTCCCGTATATGAGAAATCTCTATAGGCAGGAACGTAGTGAGGATAAAGCTCGTTCATATACGCCTCGCTTTCAGCAGAAATAAGTCCCGCTTGCGCGCGCATATGGTTGAGGTTTTTAGTGTACGCCCATATCTTCTCGGCTGTTTCCTTAAAGTCGGGGTGTATCTTGTCCATATCCTCAATTATTTTGAGCGACTGCTCCGCGGTGATAGCCTCGCTCCTGCTTTCGTTCTCTCCGAAAACAGGCTTGTTCTCCATTACCTCAAAGCTATCTATCTGCTTTTTCAGCTCTCTCACACTCTTGACAAGTGCCTTTCTCTGCTTTTCAAGCTCCTCTATTTTCTTGTCGAGGTTTGCCTTTGCCACCTCGTCGCTGAACATCGACTGCTTTTTGTCGCTTGCCTCTGCGATCTTGCCATTTACCTCGCGGAGCTTTGTTATCTCGTCCTCAAGATTGCTCTGTAGGTCTGCAAGCTCGGCAAGTGAGCGTTTGTTGAGCGACATTCGGTCAACGTTGAGCCAATGCATCAGATATTTGTTAAATTCAAGGTATATCTTGTCCCCTCTCGCCTTGAGAGGCTTGACTATTTTTGCAAGTCCGTCTCCGAGCCTCTTGTTGTCACCAAACACGTCATATTGCACGTCGCCTATCATCGTCTGCGCCGAGCTTATGCTTGAGCGTATGCCTTGTATCAAGCCGTCTGCCTCTTTTACTCTGCCTATCCTCTTGAGATACTTGGCTATGCCGTAATACTCGTCGACTAACTCAATATACGCGCTGTCCTTGGCTGTGAAGAATTTCTGCTTGAGCGTTTCCTTGTATACCTTTTTCTTCTTGCCTACGTTGTCTATGGTGTCTGCTGTGTCGCTCTCCACCTCAACGCCATCAGGCAGGGCGAAGCGGTCGGTGGAATGGTTGTACACATCGATGCCATTCTCGGCAACTGTGTATATTTGGTCTGGTTCAAGGGCTATAACTGAATAATCTCCCTCGGTTTGGTTTTTGTATATGATTCCGTCATATCCATAGTTTCCAAGAGCGTGGCGAAGTTCCTTGGAAGCAGCAGAATTGTAGTCTGCTCTAAAAGCACCATCCAATGCGCCTATCCTCTCAACATCGGCATCAGAGAACACATTTGCATCTTTCAATAGCAATGCGGTTGTATAACTATACCAAATTCCCGCATCTGCCTCCATAAAAACAGGGTTTGAAATGTTCAAGTACATTTCTTTGAAAATGGATGTTTCGACATCTTTTCCCGTTTTTGTGTAACTTTCTTCACGGACGTCTACGGCACGACGATAAGCGGAATCAATTGTTCCCAAATGGAATCCTATGTCCCCGATGGCAAACTTGTCGAAGAATTCCTGTGTCCAGTGGTAAACAGACAACAAATTTCCATTCTCATCCTTAAAAATGGTGTCGGAAAACCTTTTAACCACATAACTTGGGACAGTTCGCCCAAAAACATCCTTGCCACTTAATACTTTGTATCGTAGACCTCGTAACAGACTTCCACTACGGTTTGCAAGTGAGGGGCTTGTTGGATGCTTCTTAAGGAATCCAGATGATCCAAGCCGCGTTTTTTCGTTTCTTCGTAGATTATCCTCGCGGTTTGCCAAGAATTCGAATATTTCTTCGGTATCTTGACCTTGTTTCCGTATATCGTTTCGACTTCGATTAGAGGCTGATAAAACTCTTTTTCCCAATGCTTCGGAGTTTTGACTTCTTTGTTGCTCATTTTGCTCTCCTGTATTGTTTTTGTTTTCATTATACCCCTCTTTCCCTACAATGTCAATATCCTCGTCAGGCAAAGCCATACGCTCTCCAGAATTTGTCGAAACTTTTTTTGAAGTTTTTGTTGACTTTTCGGGATTTTGTGATATACTATCGTTAGAGTAGTTCCCTTTAACGTCTTGGACGTACGCCTTGCGGATTTCTTTCAAATCAGCGAGATATTGGGAACTGCTCTCTTTTTTATTTATAGCCTTAACAAGACCATTCAAATTCGGGATTTCATCGATTCCCGCCTTTACCATTTGCTTGTTTACAAGAAGTTTTTTATTATGATATTGCGTTGTTACAGCTTCGACATAGTATACGACATTATCTGCGCCGACTTTTACATAAGCAAGACCGAGGTCGCCATTGGCATTTGTTTTAACAAATACTTTGTCATAGTTGGCAACTATATCGGGGATTTTTTGTAAATCCTCTTGTGTGACGGGATATTTTTCATTTGTATTTTCACCATGCGAATTCCTTATGTGTCGGATGTCATTATCCCTTAAAGCATGAGAGTAATCTGATATGTCTATTTCAGACGAAACATCGTCTATAAGTTTTTGAGAAGGAACAGCATATTCTTTATAATCATCAACATTCTTTTTCTCATATGCGTTACTGATATACTCATTTATATCCTGCTGTGTTACACCAAACGCAAATCTCTCCTCGCCGTCTGCCTTTACATCTCTATACTGGTTTCCCTCTGCAAAACTATCAAACAGTGTCTTATATCTCTTATAGAGCTTCTTTGCCTCACGTGAGAGTGTAGGCTCGTTTGCATAGGCTTTCTTTGCGCCTGTCAGGAAGGCGACTATCTTATCCTGAAGCGTGGGGTTTTCGTCGCAGAGCTTTTCAAGGAGAACGTCATCGTCGAGTAAAGCCTCTGTATAGTGGGCGTTCAGCTCGTCTGCATACTCTATAAAGTCAAAGTCCTTGCCCTTGAAATATTTATCGCGTATTCCTTGCTTTTCTTCGTCTGTGAGGTTTTTCACGCCACGCTCGACGATAAGTCTGCCCTTGCCCTTGTATATGGCGTGTGTCAGCTCGTGGATGAGCAGACGGGCAGGGGAGCGTGTGCCCTCGGGATTGACGAGTATTTTGTTTTTCTTGGGGGAATACAGTCCGTCAGCGTATACGTCTGCGCCTGTGTTCTTGTCCTTGCCAAGATAAAGCCCTTCCTTGTCTATGACTATATCAATGCCGGATCTTGCCGCAACTCTCGCATATGCTCGTGTTTCCGCATCGGTAAAGCCGTTTGCTTTAGCCTGACGTATCAGTCTGCGAACACGCGCCTGACCTTCAGTGTCGAGCTTGGCATATTCAGGCACGTTGTCTTGTGCATATTTTATAGACTCCAAAACGGTCATCGACTTGCCGTCGGTTGAGGTGGTTACATTTTCGACAATTCGTAAGCTTTCCCGATTATTTCCTGTTCTGTTACCGTTTCGAATTTGCCCTCTATGAAGTCCAGAAGCATTATCATTTTCTCTCTTTTGTCCCAAAGCATTTCGGTTATCGCCATTATTGTATCCTTTGGCAAAGCGCATGCGTTCAGCGCATGAATGAAATTCTTCGTATATTCTGTCATTGTACTCCTTTATCTCCTTTGATATAAGTTTTCTCTTTGATGAATTATAGACGCCGAGTTCAATTATTCCGCTTTCTCCTTTTTCAAGCAACACCCACTCGCCACGGCGATAGAAAAATTTTCTTTCACCAATCAAAGTTTTGTCGGAGTGCGCCCATATCATTGAATATGTGGCAAATTCATCTGTTTGTAATATACCTTTAGCATACCTTATTCCCGGGTCATTGTCAAGAGGTTTTGCTATGTTTTCCATAGGAGCTTGAGCAGTGTCCGTTCCGGTGGACAGAGCAGAGGGGTCGCCTGTATTAGCGGTTGCTTGTAAGGGCGCGCCTGTAATCTGTTGCGCATCCGTTGTAGCCCGTGCCTTCATCTGCTTGTTAAGGTTGAAGAATTGCTCGTATAGAGGACTATCCATAAACGCCTGTTGCTTTTCGTTGAAGGTCGCGATATCCACTGTGTCGATATTGTCAATGCCGAGGACTTTCTCTACCTCGCGCTTCTGTTCGTCGGGAGCTTCCTTGCGGAAGTTTTCAAGGTCAGCCTCTCCCGCAAATACCTCGCCGTTCATAATAGCCTGCTGGAATGCGGAAGTATCCATAAGCATTTCACCGACCATACTCGACATAACAATGCTTCTCAATGCCTCGTTGGTTTCAAGTGCCTTCGGTATAGACAAGCGCAGGTTGTCAAGGTCGACACCCTCAAGCAATTGCTCCTTGGTGTAGCTTATCGGCTGTCCGTTTGCATCAACACCCTTGTAAGTCTTTGCTATCAAGTCTGCGCTACCGACTATTCGTGACGCCTCGTTGAACATCTTCGGTGCGAATACTGCGGAAATGTTATCTATCTTCAATTCGCCGAGCATTCGTCTTTGCGCCACCGTCTTTACCTCACCGCCCGTCTTTGCAAGACTTGTGGTGAGCTTTTTATATGTAGCCTCGACCTGCTTAAACTGTTTGATGTCGCCGAGGTTTTCGGCATCGGCCTTGTCATTTATAGCCTTTGCGAGATTAAGCACCTGCTCCGTTTGTCCTTTTTCGACGATTTGAGTGCCTCGCGCCGTGTTTTGCACTGTGGTGTATACACTACCTGCACCGCCCATTACAACACCGCTTAAACCGCCGATAAAGGATGTGTAGAGGACTTGTCCTGCCGTTGCATTTTCTGCGTTTTTGTCATACGTCCAACGCTTGAATTGCCCTGACATTATCTCCGCTGCGCCTTCCTCAAACGCCTCACCTGCAAAGGATTTGGCAAGCGTAATACCGATACCGTTTCTGACTGCGGATTCTGCAACTTCCTTGCCGAGCGCTTTGCCTACGCTCTTTATTACCGCACCGCTACCGATGCCGATGAGGTTGGTGATGCCTTCCATACCACCCTCAAGCGCGCCTGTCAACGCTCCGTAGCCAAACTCCTTGCCTGTCAGCTTGCCCGTTTCCTGATATGCCTCTTTCGTGGCGTTACCTGCTGCGCTAAGACCGGCAGTTGCAAATGAAGCACCAGCCACACCTGCCTTTGCGAGTAGTGTTGCGCCTACGCCTGCTCCGGCACCGCCTGTGGCAAGTGTCACACCCAATGCTGCCGCCATCGAGGGCAGGGAAGTACCAATACCGCCCGCAACGTCGCCCGCTACATGCCAGCCATTGCCGGGATTAAACCACTCGTCGCTATCGCCAAAGGAGTCGCCAAACAGCATCTTGCCTACGCCCTTTTCGATGGGGTTGTAGAGCACCTTATCGCTCCAAGTGTTAGCAAACTGCCTCTCGGCAAACTTATCAAAGCCAAAGAGCTTGGCAACGCTACCGATAGTGATGTCCGTTATGCCCTCAATAGAGGACATAAGCCCTTTGCGCATTTTGTAGTCGAGGTAATATAATCCGCCTATCACCCCACCTGTGTTTTTATCGGATATGCCACTATCCCCCACCGATGTAGTGGGGGTTGTGGTTTTATTTGAGCCGATGGTCACGTTTGTGTTTCCTTTTACAAGTGCCATATTATTGCTCCTCTGCTTTTTGATGTGTGGGTTTTGTGGGAATTTTGCCGTAGGACTTAGCATAAGCTTTAAAGTCTTTTTTCATTTGTGAAAGCACATTACTTTCCGTATTTTCCTTGAAGACAGCAGTATCAATTTGTTCCCATTCTCCGCCTTGATAGAGATATAGTTTGTTATTATACATTACCAAATCGACATTATTGTTTTTCCTAAATTCGTTTAGCGTGTTCGCTATCTTTCCTCTAATCCAGCCTGTCGGCAATGTTCCTACATCGTAGGTATGTTTGCCAAACGAAATTCGTGTTCTGCCATAATTACCTTCTGTTATGCTATATGTTCCATCATCGAGAGATGTTGCCGCATTGTCATACAAATACTTCTTCAAACTTTCATAATCCGCAGGAGAAATCTTTTCCCTATGCAGTAGCCTATCAAGTTCTGCTATGCCTTCCTCGACTTCTTTGGGTTTATCTATACCCTCAATCCAAGACAATGCCTTACCAAAATACATCTGCTGATATGCATCAAGTGAAATCTCTCCGTTTTCAAATTCTTTGTCAACATTTGTATCGTCTCCCATTTTGGGAGTAGTTTCAAATTGCGCTACCACATCTTTGACTTTTTGATTCTCGGTTGAAGTGGTGTCGTCTGCTTTCTTGGAATCTCTTATAGCCTTAAGCTCGGTTGTAGCTTCGGGTGAAAGTCCAAACAAGTCTATCTCCTCATCAGTAGTCTCGCTTGTGATTGCGCTACTGTAGAGATTTACCACCTTTGCCTTGTTATCCTTGACAAGCTGTTCTATCTTGGTCTCGTCATACCCTGCCGTTTTCGCCAAGTCTCTTATCTGCTGTTCGGTGTAGATGATGGGATTTCCGTTTTCATCGGTGTAATTACCGCCAAAATAGGTGTCAAGGTTTTTAATAGCGTTGTTCGTGTTCTCAGTATTCACCTTGTCCTCGTAAGCCTTTGCCACTTTCTCAAGATTTGCTATAGTGCCACTCGTCAAGCCGTACGCCTTTGCCTTTCCCGTTGCAGTTTCAAGGTCTATCTCGCCACTGTTAATGGCGGCGATGAGCGATGCTTCCTTTTCTCCATATGCCTTCTCTGCATTGGCTATTGCCGTGTCTCTTTCAGCCGCCGCCTGTAGCTTCTGTTGGTCAGCATTATAATACGCCTTTTCAAGTGCCTCGTTTGCCGTTGTGTTGGCGTTCTCGATGCCACCTACCATATTGCCGTAAGCTACGCCTGTGAGGTAATCGCTATAGCCACTATTACCAAGTCCCATTCGTGCGAGCTTCTCGGCATTCTGCCCATAGGTCGATTTGCTTCTATCGTAGTTAGAGTAGGCTTGCTTTATTGCACCCTCACGCTGACCTGCTATCATATCCTCGTTGCGCTTTAAATTAGCGTCTATAGAGGCTATTTGATTATCGTAGGCTTTTCTTATGTCAGCAGTTCGTTCATACCTCTCTCGTTTGTCTTGGACAATGCTCTCCCACTCGGATATAGCTGTGTCTAATCGACCTGTAGTTAAGGCGTGTCCGTATTTGTCTTTGTAAGCATTCAATTGATTGAGGACTTGCTCTGCTCCTCCATAAGAGACAGAGCCTATATCTTTAAGCAGTTCGTCGCTCTTGCGCATAAATTCAATGTAAGCTAAAGCGTCTGCTCTCTTTCTTTCCTGTCCCATATCACATCATACCTCCTTGTGCTTGTTGTGGTATCTGTTGCATCTGTTCAGCCTGCGCTTGAATAGACATCCTTATGCGCTCGACATTCTCACGTGCGCCGGGATAATGTGCCTTCTCCATCGCAAGCCAAAAGGTGAGTAGCGTTTCGGGGAGTGCAGGGTTTCCGTATGCTCCCGTCTGGAAGTTTTGACGGTTTTCCTGCCACATGAGTTGGCGGTTTCTCTCAATATCAGCCGTAGCATCGGCGGAGAACATATACTCATCGTTGTAGTAGTATTCACCCGTCCACAAATCTCTCTCAACAAAGTCGTATCTGTTAAATCTTGTGTTTTGTATTCTGCCCTCTGCATCACGATATGTCGAAGGGCGAGGCTCGTCAGCGTATGCGAGATAGTATTGGAATATTATTTGGTCTATCTCTGCGTGCGCTGCGTTCTTCATTTGTCGCTTGGAATCAAGTCTGCCCGATGACTGCTGTATCTGCAGTTGCTTCGCATAGCCCGACTGTGCTGATGCATCGTGCTGACCTTGGAAGCTCGCGCTGATACCGAGTATGCGCTTTGCTTGGTCGTACAGTCTATCGCTCTGCGCTATGTCCTGCGCAATGTTCGGCTCGTTGTCGATAGTGCCGTACATTGATGCGGTCTCTCCCGGCTTAATGCGTAGTACCTCGCCAAATATCTCATTGTTACGAGTTACAGTAGCATCTTCAGGTATATAAGGCGTAACGCCCGACCTCATTATCTTTTTAAGAATACGGCTCTCTATCTTGTTTATAGCCTGCTGTTGAGGTCTTATCACGCCACAGTCAGACTGACCGAACAGGCTGTCCTCCTCAGAGGTGTTTTTACGAATAACGGCAGGGAGTATGCTCGGCTTGTAGAACGGAATTCGCGTACGCTCAAATTTAGGCTTCTGCACCTCTATCATTTTCGGCACGGGTATGCCGTTGACGTAATTAAACACTAACTGTCCGTCTATCTCTTCCTGTACTGTGACGGTTTCCGTCACCATCTGTCCGTCCTTGATAACAACAGACATAGCAGGGAGTATGCTTCCGTCGGACAATACTATATCGTTGTCAAGCTCCTCGTATTCCTCGCTCTCAAGCTCAAGGTCAGGATGCTCGCACTCGCATATCTGCTCTCGCTTACCGCATTTTCTACACACCTTACGCTTACGTGCGAAGTAGTCGGTCACGTCTGACAGGGTAGTGTCGCCACTCCATATGAATTGACACACACAGTCGTCCTCATTCTTGTAGAAGCACACGTAGATTGTCGCGGTCTTGTCGTCAGATGTGCCTGTGTCTGACTCGGTGTCCTCTGCCGTTTCGGGTGATACTCCGTACCTACGTACAATCTCGTCCTTTGTGGTCTCAAATTCGAGGAACTCATACTCCATATCGCGTGTATCGTATATGTTAGGCTGTCCTGTGAACTTTTTCGGGGCAAAGCACGAAAGGTTAATATCGCCTACTGTGTGATACGTAGTGACCGAGTCGTCCCACTCAGGAAGCCACACAGACGCGCCATAAATGGGATTAAACCGCTCGTCCAAATCGTTGAGCTTCTCGTAGGGCAGGTCGTCGCGCTTGTTGATGAGCATCGTCTCGATAGCCTTTGCATTTCGCTCGGTCTTCTCGCTCCACAGCTTCGGCCTTACCGATGGCGTGGGAATGTATGTGCTTACCTGCGACTCGACAAGCTCGTATGTGATATTGCGCACGGCTGTCGCCTTAGTATTAGAGCCGTCTATGGCATCATCGCCCTGATACTGCTTGTAATGCCTATCCATAGCCTCGTATGTTTCTTCAGCGTAGCTCCGCGCCTCTGTATATAGGTCTTGGAAGAACTTTAGCTTGTCTTGGTCTGACATATTTTTTGGAATAATCAATATGGTGTACCTCCGTATTTCTGTTTTAAATATTCGCGCTCTTGTGGAGAGGCGTTTTCGTAGTCTTCGATTTGGTCGCGCGTCCACTTTCTCTTTGTCTGTGTATCCTCTTCAGGATTTGGTCGCGTCCAATAAATTGCAAAGTAGCGCAGAGCATCGGGGGCGTGAGTAATATCGTGAGGCTCTGTCATCGCGTCAGTGGGCTTTCTGGGGTCTCGCTGAAGTGCGGGCAGATTGTCTATAAGCTCCTTGCAATTGCTGAATATATGTAGACGGCTCTCTCCGTTGGTATCCTTCTGCAAAAGCTCCTTAATCGCAAGCCACCCTGCCTCGCGGTCATTATTCGACTTTGTCAGCCTTACACCACTCTCGCCAAATATAATCGCCTTGCTACGCCCCGTCTCTTGCGACCTGCTCCACAAGTCAGGCGGAGCAAGTGTTGCATAGATTTCTTCGTTTGTGTATTCAATCATCTTCCGCGCCGCGACACTTATAGGCAGATTGCTTTCGCAAAGCTCCTTGTAAACGTAGCAATTTCGCAAACTGTCTACCGCCACCCAGTAACACGCGAGTCGGTCAAGTCCGTAGTCAATAGTCCTATACACGCGCCATTCGCTCGGTATAGAGAAAGGCTCGCAGACGTGAATTGACCTCTCAAACTCGTCAAAATACTGACCGACAGCAACATCCCACGAGCCGTACCTCCATCGCCTGCGCATATCTTCGGGCAAGGAATCTAACTGATTTAGATAGTCAGGATTCTTGTCAATGAGGATTTGGTTATCGTCTACGAGGGATTGTATAAATCGGTAGTCCTCCTCGTGTTCACCGTCTTTATATCTCCTGCTAACAAATAATCTCTTCACCCACAGAAATCCTATTCCGTCGGGATTGCAGGTCAAGTAAATGCGCTTCGGAAAGTTATTAGCACCTCGTAAACACGCCTTGAGGACATCAAATACCTTTTCCGTAAACTGTGTTGCTTCCTCAAGAAAGATTACGTCATATTCTTGCCCTTGATACTGCAAGGCATCTGCTTCGGTTGCGAAAAAAGAGCATTTTATTCGTGATCCATTCGGGAATTCAAATGACTTGTCTACTTCCTTGTATGGCACATATCGTGAAGGCAGGTCTGCCTTGAGTGGTAAGATATGATTATCGCGCAAATCGAGGTAAGTCTTACGGATGATGAGTATTTTTATACCGCCCCACTTCATTGCGAGTCGCTTTGCCTTTTCTCGTACCGCCCAGCTCTTACCACCGCCACGCGCTCCACCAAACGCGACATACTTTTCTGTCGCAAGCATAAACTCTCTTTGCTTCGGTTGTGGTTTGCCGAGGCGTATATCCACATTCATTAGTTGCTCTCCTCGTCTATTTCAGGCGTACTGTAGTCTACGTTGAATGTAATAGTGGTATCCGTGGTTGTTTTCTCGCTCATTCCGTGACAGTTTATAGCGACGAATTTTGCAAAGTTAGCATTATATTGATTTGACATAGTGCCGTTGATAAGTCTGCCTCGTTGGATTCGTTCACATTTCTTGTACATAGTGGCGAAATCGGGATATGCCTCGCACCAATTGCGCAGCGTGTCATCTACAACGTCTATGCTATCTGCAAACAACTCAAATGTCGGATAACCCTCAAATTTACGGAAATATTCAAGCATCATTTCGCCATATTCTTTTTTGTATTTAAGCGACAAATTGTTGCCTACCTCAAATCTGCTCTCTTTTCCTATCTCATTACCCTTTTTAAATGGCATTTTCGCTTTGCTCCTTTCTAAAAAATAAAAAGAGCCACGCAAAAACTGCAATGGCTCTCCTGTAATCAGGTATACCTTATGGTATAGGCTCTCGTATGATTATTCTATTCTGACTTTATCATATCATATATATCACTTTGAATTGGGATAATCTTTTTATTTATTCTCCGCAAATCTTGTCCACCTCTAACTGAATGCGATACACCACCATAGCTGCACAAGTTGTACCTCTCAAAGCGGTGTAATAGCGTATCAAGTGTTCGGCAAACTCCTTGACCACCTCTTTCTTAATCTTCTGATATGCCTCAATATCAATGCTTTCCATATACCCTCCTATATCAGATGTAGCCCACGAGCGATAGCCTCGATGCTCTTGGTCTTGCGCGCCTTGTACGTCACCTCCGACATTATCCGAGAGAGGCTTGTGCGACGGTAACCTATTTCGTTTCCTATATCACGTCGCATTTGCTCTCTTATACGGTGTTCGCAGATAGAAGCAAGTCCCTCGTCTATAACGGCGTTTAGCATTATGTACGTGGACAGAACATAATCGTCCGTGATACCGCGCGCTATTTCTCTCTCGCGCCTGTCGTACCCCCTGCACAACGAGCAAACAGTATCGTATACGGGCTTGTTGTCAAGATAGAGCGACCTTTTCCTCATTTGCCCTTCTCCTTTTCGCAATTAGGGCAAGCTATTCTACCCTCAGGAATAATCTCGCCACAACAAATACAGGTATTATCTTTGCTCATATCTTCTCTCCTATGTATTTCTTTTTGATTTCTACAATATCAAGGTTTTTGTCTGCGTATCTATGACGGCAGAATAATTGCTTAATTTTTGCCATTCGCACCACCCTCTAAAAATGTTACAAATTCGCAGTAACAATCCTCACATAAATCTATTCTTTGACCGCCACTTGCCCTATATTCGCCAACGCCCCACAACTGAATTTTGGCAGATGAATTTTTGATATCTTGATATAATGATATCACTTTTCCGCATCTATCACAAGTAACCTCTACTTTTTGCGACATTTGAACACCTCGCACTTCTCTATGTTCTCCACTTAATCACCTCCTTATATACATTCCGCTTTGACAGGGCAATCTTTATATCGTTCTGCCATATAAATATCATTTGCTATTGAAATTGTTTGCTCGTTTCTTGGCATTCTAAAAACCTCTTTTTTGCCGTCTGTTACTACAACATCGCCATTATCGGTGAAAATATCCGCTTTTTTATTTACAAATTTTGTGTAGTCGGTCACTTCTCCCCACCTCTTTCTTTTGGTGTGCGGGTGTTCCATTTGTTAATCGCATCTTGTTCACTATCGGCAGAAATTGCACAACTGCATTTAGTACACTCAACAAACGCACCGCCGTCATAGTCAGCCACAAATTTCGCTATATAATGTTTGTGTGGCGGTATAACCTCAAGAAACGCTTCACCCCCACAAAACGGACAAGGTTTCAATTCAGCCATCACTCCGCACCGCCTTTCATCTTCGCAAGAGCTTGTTCGGCTTCTGCTTTGGTGAGGAATACTGTTTTGCCGAGTCTCCAATCAAGGTTATAGTCAGCACATCCGTTTATTTTTTCCGTGTCAAACAACACCCTAATAAACAGACCACTTTCGTGTAGGTGTATTGATACCACCTCTCCTTCTACCACCTTTCTTAATGGCAGAAAAGTATAGGGGTTTTCGATGATATACACCACATCCCCCACTTTGCAAGGCGGTACAATTACACCGTTTGCGAGAAGGAAGTCGGCAACAAATTCTTCAATGTCAAGGACAGGTTTATCTTTTGGAAACTCCTTCTCTGCATTCTTAACCAACTCAATCAATCTATCACGCATCGGTTTTGTCTCCTTTCGGTGCTTCGGGAAGTGGCATCCAATGGGTTGCAAACGCAATTTCTACATTGTCTATCCACTCAAAACACCTACTTGCTTTTAAGAAAATCGCTTCGCCAACAGTTCCGTCCTCATCACAAACTATTATGTGTTCCACCTCTTTCTCTTTGGGCAACCCCTCCTCAACGCTTATCCACTCGGTCTTTTGTTTTTTCATAACACCAAGAACATCTTTGAGAATTTCTTTATAAATGGTATTTTCGTATTCTTCGTCTGTCCTTAAATAAAAACGACAACCTTGTTTTGTTGAAGCGGGACACCTCATTTGCTCGCAATCTCCCCAAGTTTCTGCCTTTATGCAACACTCAATGCATTTTTGGAGTTCCTCGTTTGTGAATTTATGGTCTGTCATATTTAACTCCTTTCATCTTCGCTCCGCAGTTGGGGCAGTATGGTGTCTTTTGGTTATTACCTGCGCCACACAACGAACAATCGTATCTGTGTATAGAGTAGTAGTCGGGATATATCCACTCTCCCTCGCTCTGCTTGTTGCAAAGCTTGTGGTAAATTTCGGTTGCGGTCTTTTGGGCGGTTGTCATAAAAGCAACATTACGATTTCTAAAATCCGCACTTCGCCTTGCTATGACTTTTGCTATCTCCTCAATCTGCTCATTCATCTTTTTTCTCCTTCTCACAATGCAATGTATATTCAAATCCGCGTTCCTTCAGTTCGTTACGCAACTTATACACCGTTGCTATATCATATCGGTTAACGGTCTCGTCAATGATAGGCTGTACCTTTTCGTCCAACTGCCTGAATCTTTTCGCTCCGAATCCGTGTTCATCGTGCAAAGAGATATAAAACGCCATCAGCATCGCATCAACACAGTCGCCGACATGCTCTCGGCTGATTTCCACAACCTTATCATACAGCCTCGCCTTGTCAGTGTATGACATGCTGTTTATGCTGAAAATCGCATCTTGTAGCTTTGTCGCAAACGTGATATTGTTCACTTCTTGCTTCTTGGTCCTAACTTTCATAGGGGTTTCTCCTTATTTATCATTTGTTCCTCTCTTCTCATATGTGTTACACCCCATAAATGTAAAGTGTTACACAAAAAGTAACTATTTGTCGCTGTTTTTCAACCTTTGTAACACCGTAACACCTGTAACACCCATTTTTTATCTTTCCACGCGGTAGAAATATATAGGTATCTTTTTCGCGTGTTCACGTGTATATATTCTTACGTGTATAAGTAGGTGTATTTTTAGGTGTTACAAGTGTTACAAGTGTTACATTTTTTAAAATTCTGGGTCTTGACCATTCCATTTTTCCCACTTTTCATTTGTTTTCTTTATACAGACACAGCGAGTAACAGGTCCTACTATTCGAGCGGTACAGGTGTTTTTAGACTTTCCACATATCAGCAACTCATTAGCCTTTGCCCAAGATAAGAAGGCGGTAGGGTTGTAACCCCTGTTTTGCATTTCTCGGTCAAATATGGATTTAATGATATATACATAGTCCTTTTCGAGCTTGCCCCATACTTCACCCTTGTACTCGCCAAATTCATTCTTGACAAAGCAGTTAATATTACTACTCACCATTTCGATAATAGCCTCATAGGCTCGCTCGTTGACGTTGACGTCGCTCTTTTTAGTCATGATCGCCGCCATATCTTCAACTGTGAGATTGTTACCATCTTGGAATATAAGCTCTGTTACAATATGGTCAGCGGCAAGGATGGCGGAAGCGGAAGCCGCCTGCTTGTCCGTGCTATCAACCTTTAGCAGCTCGTGATAGTATTCCTTTTGTAGCTCGTTGATGCGTGCAAACGAGCCGTCTTTTTGCAGCCATCTGATAAGCTCTGCGCCCGCCCAGCCGTAGTTTTTGTTGATTACGGCGCAAAGCCCCACGAGGTCACTGTAAACCTTCTCGGAGCATTCAAACTCAATGATACGGTTAACTGCACCTCCGCCACTGTTTGACGAGCTTATAGGTTGCTCTCCGTTGCTTATCATACAGTTGCGCCAGGTGTTTACCTTTTGCAAGCCACCTGTCTTTGCTCCTCTTGTTCTACCGACTCCCTCGGTGAGTTGGTATATAATCTTGTCAAATTCTTTCACGCCTGCGCTTGTCTGGATTTGTAGCTCGTCAATGCACATAGGCAGGGAATTAAGGAATGTTGCCGTCATTTCTTGACCGACAGATGTTGAGTTGAACGTAGTAATAAAGTCACCAAGCTTTGGAGAAGCCCATACCGATGCGGCTATCATCAGACCTACTGTGTTATGTGTAACGATAAAGTCGTCACAAAGATATGTATGCTCCTCGCTGTCCACCATAATACATTGACATTCTTCATGTCCTACAAGCTCGACAGAAACAATAGCAAGACTGGTCTTGTCTTCCTTTCTGTTTCTTTGAACTGTTGCGCTTCTCGCAGCATGCTTGTTTGAGGAAAATATCACGTCATCTGTTATTATAGATACTACAAATTCAGTAAAATCTTCTCCTTCTGGATTAAATCTTGACATTCGAGTGTTACTCGAAATAGTTGCACGGTATCCTAATGATCGGCACAAACATTGAACATCCTTTGCAAGTTGTTCACTAATTGTGCTATATTTGTAGTGATGCTTTTTATTTCCAACCGAGCCGTCCGTATCCATCAAACCGAACAAAAGAGCTTTTCTGTTGGATATACTTGATGTTAAGTATTCGTGTGGTATGAACTTTTCAATACTGTAACATTTTAGACCGAGACGTTCAATCTCGGCAATAAATTTTGATTTTCCAGATCCTCGCATTAAGTGTTGATATGGAACGTTATTAAATTCCACAAATTCAACATCGTTTTCTTTAAGATTATCATTTAGACGCTCAACTACATCCCTTTCAGCATTTGCAAAATAAATGTTTCTGTTATAATTAGCTTTGTTCCGCTTCAATGTCAAGCATCCATCTCCGAGAAGCGCACCTAAAGCATAAGGGGGAATATATAATTCCTGTGACTGTTCATATTCGACGGGCTTACAAACAGGAATTCTATATTGATACTCACCTTTTTTTGTTTTTATAGGCTTTTTCAATATGTCTTCCAAAGACATTGTTATATAACCTCTGTTATGTCTTCTGCGTGTCCTTGTAGTGACATTCCACAAATGCTCTTTACAGCATCGTGTAGACGTTCCGTCACTAAAAGTAATCTTATACACATCTTTTTTTCCTTGTGGATAAACGCCCGATACCTTATATGGTTTTCCATCCCCGCCGATTACCAAATCGCCGATGTGAATATCGCCCATTAATTTAAAACCGTTAGGAGTTATAATTTTCGTGTCTAACGGTTGCGCCTTTCCCGATTCAGTGCCACCCCAGGCGTGAAGGAAAAAGGGAAGCAGTCCGCACGGTTCCAATATCACGCTCGCAAATGATGCCGCAAGGAAGAAACGCGCTGTGCCCTTTTCGGCTCGTACCTTTTTTATGGTATCTACCCATACGTTGCGGTCACCGAAGGGTCTGACTGCGGTAAATATATGCTTGAAGTTGTTTTCACCGTCAAACACAAGGTCCTCGACGTAGGGTGAAAATCCGTGCTTTCCTACCCAGCCAAGACGTCCGACAGACTTCTGCTCGGGTATGTAGTCATAGTTAAGCTGCTCAAGCTCTAACAGATATGTTGATAGAGCCTTGGCGTTATCACTGTTGACGAGGACACCGTTCGCAGAGAGTTGTAGAATACTACTGCTTGACGCTATCGTTGCTTTCTCGGCTATCATCTCACGCCACTGTCTGCCTTTCTTGTAGGCTATTCTGAGGCGCTCTTCACCGCTATCTATGTTTACAAGTCGTTCGCAAGGCATTATAGGATGTCTGCATACAACCTGTTCGTAGCCGAAGCGGTCTATAACACCTACGCCCATTTCGTCACATATGTAATTGCCAGAGAAAAGCTCAAGTGTCTGCCCCTCAAAGTTGGTGGCATTATCGAGAGCAAAACCACGTTTTTCCGCTTGCGACTCACAATATGCACTCCACAAGGACATAAACGCTTTAACTCCTACCGCCCCCGCTTGCGATTTCATCCTCTCGCAGAGTTGACGTAGCATAAATTTATCGTCTTTATATTGGTATAACCACTCATACGGCGCAGAGGAGTTGATATATTGTTCCGCAGAGTAGTCAGGTATTTCTATTGGTTTGTTGTTGCTCATAAAGGTAAACCTCCTCTTCCGCGCAGGCGAGCATATACCTGGCGGTTTCTATTTTTTGAAGAGCTTCCAAAAATTTTGGATGCAGCTCTTCTTCCTCGCTTTTTGGACGGTAGTCTATCATCTGTCGGTCCAGCCTTGCAAACTCGTCATATGTATCGTGATAGGCTTTTTCGACCCTGTCTCGGCTCATTTTCTTTAGCTTACGTTCCTGTTTTTCCTCAAAGGCTTTCTGTGCCCGATAGAGCCGTTCACGCTCGCATAGGTATTCGCCCACGCCCAAGCCAAGATGAAAGTCCTTGTCCATTCTCACAAGCGTGTCCGAAAACGACAAGCCGTGATACTTCTGCACAAAGGTTATAACGTCGCCTGACACTCCACACACAAAGCACTTGAAAAAGTCTGCCTTGTAGCCAAGGTTATCGTCCTCGCCATTGTGAAAAGGGCAGGGAATTCGTCTGTTATGCCCGACCTTGAAGCCATACCGCGCCACTACATCGGGCATTGTGACGCGGTTTTTTATTTCAGTCGAATAGTAATTCTTGTTGAGCATACATTAAGATTTCTAATATTTTTTTAGCCGTCTGTCGCTTGTCGCAGAACAGGAATTGTACTCCGTAAGAAACGCACACGCGGCTTATCTCGTCTACAAGAGTTCTGCCGTGTACTCCGCTATACTTGTCACGCCAATTTGCAATGTCTTGCACCGACTTGATACCGCCGCCGTGCTCGATGAGAACGTAGAGCTTTGTGCCTTTTTCCTTTGACCTGCGAATTTCCTTCCAAAAACGTGAGTGGTCGGTTTTATTCATAAGATTGCGAGATAACTCTGATAGGTTTTGCTTGCGGTCTACCGATATGTCTGCGCATCCTTCTATCTGATAGTCGCCCTCATCGAGCTTGCGGACTGTGTAATCTATGCCGTGCTCGTCAAACCACTTCTTGATATGCTCGCATTTCTTTTCGCGAGTGTCGATAATAATAGTCATATTCCCAACCTCTTTGCAAGAGCTTTGATGCGACGCTCGTATTCCTCGTGTGACTTTGCTTCCTGTGATATGCGCTTGTAGTATTCATAAAGTTCAAATTTGGATGGTTTTGACATATTACCTCCGTCAGAATGGCAGCTTATCATCGTTTGTGACTTCTTCAAAGGTATTAGCGTTACCGTTGACATCACGGCTCGTCACGACCTTGTCGCTGCCTTTACTCTCGGCAAACTGTATCTCACGGACGAGGACTCTGTAACTGTAATGCTTAACCCCGTCCTTTTCGTAGTCGTTGTTTTGCAATTCACCGATAACCACTATGGCAGTGCCTTTTTTTGCACCAATTCGCCGCAAATTCAGCAGTGTGACTGAATGCCGTGCAGTCTATGAAGTCTGCCGCTTCTTCCGCGCCTGACTTGCTTCTACGGTTTACTACAAGGCGGAATGAGCAGACTTTAACTCCACCGCTTGTTTCTCTAAGCTCAACATCTCTTACAACTCTGCCGATAAGGATTACTCTGTTCAGGTTTGCCGCCATATCACATAGCCCCCTTCAGCGCGTCGGTGAGATCGGTTGATACTTTTTCGCCCTCAAACCAATCAGCCACCTTGCTTTCGCCGTTTTTGATAGCGTTGTAAATGCCGATATATTCCACGAAGTCATCGGCGGTCATAGATTCGACCTTGCGCTTGAGCTTCAGCTCGATTTGTTCTTGCGTTACCCCGAGTTTTGAGAAGGCTACTATCATTTTCTTAACGCGGTCTATAAGTGGCTCTTCGTTATTGCCTGCGAGTGTTTTCTTACACTCTGCAATTGCCATATCAACAAGGTCATTCGGCAGTATCGCAAGTATACGGCTGCGGAGTCGTCTTGCGCCCATATTGGCGTTATTTTCGTAGATATCGCGTTGAGAGGTAAGCACCTTCGCTTTACCTTTAACCTCACGTATGTGAGGATTAGTGAAATTCTGCACGCTCTGCGCGTTTGTTTCGAGGTCCCAAGCATAAGCCTGCATCTCGCTCTTGCCCTCGTCCTGTGACAGCTCCTTGATGCCGTAGTCAATGTTTCCCCAGCATCTTGCAAGCTCTTCGGCAAAGCGGATAGTAACGCCGCTTACCGTGCTGCCTCCGCGTTCATATGTGAAAAACGCCTTTTCTGCTATCCCCTTACGCTGACAAGCCTGCGCTACGCGATTATAAGCTTGTACCTCGTCACGAGGGAAACGCTTTGCTATTATGAGCTTGCCCTGCGCCTCTGCTATGGCTCTGCTCGCCTCGATGGCGACAGTTCCCTGATTAAGATTATCCAACTGTGCCATAACGCCGTTATTCATATTCGGCATATTCGGCATCTGCTGTTCCTGTATCATTACTTCGTTATTTTCCATCGTCTATTTCCTCCAAAATATAAACTCTTTCGTATCGTCCGTACAACCTCTCACGTGTTTCTACAATTCTGTACCCTACGTTTTCGAGCACCTTTATCGCAATATAGGCATCGTTCGGTTTCAGTTCAATTTCCCTTGCGATGCCACGCCATGTGAATTTTATTTTATGCATTATTCAATCTCCTTCGCTAAATACGCGGGTAGCCCCAGCGTGTTGATAATGTTGTGCTCACCGAGATAGCCGTACCAGTTACCTGTCTGCTTGCACTTGTGATATATACCGATGTACTCACGGAAAAGGTCATATCCGTGTAGCACAAATAGCTTGTCCGCTTGTAGAATATTGACAGCATATGGTGGCTTTTTCTCAATCACGATAAAGACAAATGTATAATCTTTATGTGTGTTGGATTTAACTCCTTCGGTATACATTGCAGCTTGGAAGTCGTAGCCGTATTTTAGTGCCGCTTTCATAAAAGCTTCAGTTTCAGCACTGTCGGCACTCTTTATATCGACGATAACGTTTGTGTCGCCTATCTTGGTCAGTACGTCCACTCGGCATTTACATTCCTCGCCTGTGAGGTCGTCTGTCCAAAAAAACGGTTTTTCTCGTTCACCGTCAAGTAGCTTTTGCGCAAATTCATTCTCACGTAGGGCGTTACACATCGCCTCTGCCTGTTGAGCCATATCATACGTGACGAGTATCTTTCCCTCGTTTTCTTCTTGAAACTGCCTATATGCTTCCTTGCCCGCTTTTGTGCGCTTGTCAATGTCGGGTACTATGGCGAACTCTTTCCACGTTTCGCATGGGGTTAACGCCATCGAGTGAAATAGTTGACCAAACACGAGTGAGGGGGTAGGCTCTTCGGGGTGTTCTCGGTAATACTTGAACTTTTCAGGACTTTCGCTGATTTTGAAAAGCTCCGACCTGCTTATAGCAGGATGCGCTCTGTACTCTCTCTCGGTCATAAGTGCGCCTCCTGTCTGATGAGTTGCTCGGCAAACCACGATACGTCACTGTCGATAAATGCACTACAGTCAGCCTTTGGATTTTTCGTCTTGAGGTATTCGAGCAGTATTGTTTCTATGTCTTTTTCGTCAAACATAGCTGCCAAAAAGGAGTTAAGCCTTATCTCCTCGCGGCTTTCCATACCTATTTCCGCACACATATCAACGTCGTGGCGACATTTTTCGATGCAGTCCTCACACACTCCGCCGATAAGGTCCTCCTCGTCGTTATACTCTCCACAGACCTCGCACTCCTTCGCCTCGCTGTAGTCCTCGCTTTTGCAATTCGGGCAGTGACTTGTGCGGACTTCGAAAGGACCTCCCCAAAAGTCCATTGATGTCATAAAGCTCGTGACATCAAATATTTTTTTGCAATCTCTGCATATGTACATATTTTTACCTCACCTGCCATGCTTGTCCCTTCCTTGACCGCTGTAGTCCACGATACCGTCGCCTATAGCCTTGTCCGCTACAGCTCCGCCAAAGGAGAGAAGGAACACGATAACGTCGATTGTTTTGTTAAGAATATTTTTCAGCTTCTTCATTACATTTTCCTCTGCCTTTTCAACGTTCTTTCCTTGCTCTGTACCTCGTGATTTTCAGCACGGCACTCGGCGTTATGTAGCTTGTATCTCTCGCGATGTGCCTTGTACAGAACGGTCTTAAAATCCTTATATTTGTCACATTTGGCGTGACAGCCCATATGCCTGCCCGAGCACTCTTTGCAGGGGCTGTGTACCGAATTTCCGTATAACTTGTCTTTTTTCACGTCTTTTTCTCCTTTTTTGTCACGCGCTATGTTACATTGCAAAGTCCGGCGGCGCATCGGGGAAAGTGTCCTTTATCTTCTCCCACTCGTCCGGATGCTCGGAATAATATCGACTGAACACCTCCGAGAACTTCTTACATATCTTTTGCGTGAACTCCGGCGGGATAGTATCTACTTTCTTACCGCCTATGTAGAACGATACGGTTATCGGTTTGCGTTTCGCCATAAAATATGCACCTCGCTTTCTTATATTAGTTTATTCGGACCCCTTGTCCGTGGTGAGTGGTGTGTTTTTTTCATTGTCCTTTACACGTCCTTCCGTAGAATTTGCACTTCGAGCATTCCTCGCCTTTGCACGTAGACACGCAGTCATTTTCGTATTTACATATAAAGCATTCTTTTGTGCAATGTTCCGCCTCGAAGTCTTTAGGCTCGTCGTCATGGTAATTGCATACTTCTTTGCCAAAATTGGAACAATGTCCAGCGTTTAGACAGTTATAACAATGTTCGTTCATCTCTTTAACGCTCCTTTTTATTTTGTCAGCAATGTTTGCAATATGTTGTTCTCAAACAACGTCAAGCTCAAAAAAAATTTCATTCGCAGGTGTTTTTAATGCTTTTACAAGTGCTGCTATAGTTCGTCCGTCAGGAGTAGCCTTGTCATTTTCAATCATAGCAAGTGCTGTACGGGATATTTTAGCAGTTTCTGCAAGCTGTTCCTGTGTCAGGCCTTGCTGGTAGCGAAGTACTTTGATTTGGTTTTTCATTTTTATATCACCCTCCTTTTTGTTGTTTTGGTTTTACATCTTGCCTCATTATAACACAAAGAATTTTGTTTGTCAAGCAAAAACAACAAAAAATATTGCACAAAAAACTTGACGAAAAGTTGTTTGTGTGATACAATTTGTTGTGCAAACATAACAAAAAAGAGCAGGAGCAAGGGGGGTGAGATTTGTGAAGAGCCCAGAAGAAATTGGAAAAATTGTCAGAGAATTGCGTGGTGACGTTTCTTTAAGAACGTTTGCGGAAAAGTGCACTGTGAGCCATACAACCATTGACAATATTGAAAAAGGTATAGATTTTCGAACAGGGAAGCCTACACAAATTAAACTTGTGACCCTTCATAAAATAGCTCATGCATGCAATATTCCTATTTCCTATTTGACTGGGGAAGAATTCCCCCTCGAAAATACAGAGCTTTCCAAGGGGGAAATAGAGTTGCTTAACATATTCAGGTTGATTCCTGATGAGCAGCAGAAGACTTTTCTTGAGATGGGGCGTTTATACGCAAATAGTCTAAAAAAAGATTAAGCATATATTCGGCCATTTTTTCAGGTTGTTCGCTGTTGCGAATGAGGTTAATCAATTCTAATTCGTTTTTTGTCATTTTTGTTGTCTCCTTTTCAACTGTCAAAAATATATAGGCTTTTGCCCTTGTCATTTTATATCATATTTTGTCGAAAAGGGAAACGAAGAATAATAGGCGTATTATAATACGCGCATTTATTGTAAATGACGAAAAATGTTTTGTACAGTAGAAATTTGTGGAAATATGTAATTCTAAAGGAAAATAAAATCGTGATATTTTGAAGGGACAGTTTGAAATGAATTTTATAAAAAGAGCTAAAGTGCAAACATTGGTATCGCAGTATTATCAAGCGATAGATAATTTTTGGTCGTGGGTGGAAGATGATGATATTTACACAAGATTTCGCTCTTTTGCGCCAAGAATGCAAGCTGCATTGACGGATAGTATAGTTAATGTTGTAGAAACGGCGACATTTAAAGACAAGGAATTGTTTAGCATGTTTGCAATGTTCCAAGGGGTTGCATTATCATACTATTTGACAATGGAATTATCAAATGAGTTCCCACGTCATTATAGTATTGATTATATCACCAAATCAATGACAGAAGTATTTATAGAACAAGGCTACCTCGGAAACGAAAAAATGTTCAACAATATAAATGAAATGATAGGAAACAAAGAAATAATAGTAAAAGCGACACAGAAAAAACTACAAAGCGGAGAAGGGTTGACATTGGATTAAATATTTGTGAGTTGTAGAAAATCTTAAAAAATAATATAGTTCACAAAAGGAGAGAACAATGGACGTCATCAAGACCGGTGCAGCATACATACGTGTATCAGACGAACGCCAGGACGAGTATTCGCCTGATTCGCAGCTGAAGAAGATTCGCGAGAACGCCGCAAAGGATGGATATTACATACCCGACGAGTACGTGTTCTATGATGACGGTATTTCAGGCAAGAGCGTCAAGAAGCGCGACGACTTTAACCGCATGATAGCCATAGCAAAGGAAAAGTCGCACCCGTTTGACAGGATATACGTCTGGAAGTTCTCCCGTTTTGCGCGTAATCAGGAAGAAAGCCTTGTCTATAAAAACCTGCTTTTGAAAAAAGGCGTCACTGTCGTGTCCGTGTCGCAGTCGATACCGGACGGGCCGTTCGGCTCTCTTATCGAGCGTATAATAGAGTGGATGGACGAGTTCTATCTGATAAACCTCGGCGAAGAGGTAACGCGCGGAATGACAGAAAAGGCGTCACGCGGTGAGCCGACGTGCGCGCCACCCTTTGGCTATATTATGAAAGATGGCATGTACTATCCTGACGAGGAGGGCGGGACCGCCGACGTTGTTCGTGAGGTTTTTTCCTCATATGCGAACGGCAAGAAGATGCGCGAAATTGCTGTTGAGCTTGGCGCGCGCGGTGTCCGCACAAAGTTCGGTAATATGCCGGAGAACAGATGGGTTGAGTATATGCTGCGCAATCCCTGTTATATAGGTAAGATCCGTTGGTCTCTCGAAGGCGCTCGCGCAGTCAGCAAGCGCGACTATGACAACGCAAACATAATGACGGTCGATGGCAAGCACGAGCCTCTTATTTCATTAGAGCTGTGGAACGCGGTGCAAGAACGCCTTGACAATCATAAAAAAGCATATCCGAAGTGGTCGCGTCGGGAGCAGCCGATCGGATATGCATTAAAGGGCCTTGTCAGATGTCACTCTTGCGGAGCTACGCTTATTTTGTCTGCCGCCACAAGAAAGTCCGGCACACGCTCTATGCAGTGCCACAACTATGCGAAGGGAAGATGTCAGGTTTCCCATTCTATAACGATGCCGAAGCTGGAAGCGGCATTGATACGCTCGCTTAAATCAGCAGTCGCAAAGGGCGAGTTTTCAATCCTTCCCAAAGGGACGAAGCACTCGCTTGAAGCTCCTGTCGATTATGATAAGCTGATCGCGGCAGAGGAACGCCGTCTTGCGCGTGCAAAGGATGCATACCTCTCCGAGATAGATTCCCTTGAGCAGTATGGCAGAAACAAGGCAGAAATCGAAAACAGAATAAAAATATTAAAAGAGAAGATGAAAGAGCACGTTGTGGCAACCGTCGATATGACGGCATTTGCGCAGAAGGTGTCTGACGTTATAACAATAGTCGAGCGCTACGACGTTGACGCCTCCGCAAAGAGTGAGGCGCTACACTCTATCATCGAACATATAGTATACGATAAGGCTAATGAGCATTTGGAGGTCTATTTCCACGAGCTGTAAGGACCTGAAAATCATAGGTAAAAGCAATTAGGACCACCAAGCTGTGAAATTATGATTTTTGCATAATTCGCATTGGGGTTTTTTATTTTAACGGGATATTGTAGCTTCTTTTCATATACCCACATTGATTAGTCCTCCATCTGCCAAGGCCATTTTTGCGTTGACCACAGCCATTCTTTATCGCTTACATTTCCGTCTGCGGTCAAAGGACCGTACATCTGTTCATATTCCTTTTTCTTTGCTTTCAGCATCTCGTTGTATCTCTTGAAATATGCGAGAGCCTTCTTGTTGGTTGGATGTCCGTCAAGGTAGAGATTTGTCTCAAGCGTAACGAAGGAAAGGCGCATTATTTCCTTCATCAATGCCTCTTTTGTTTGTGTGTTGTTCATTTCTTTGGCCATCCTTTCTCCCTTTCAAGAGGAAAGTACAGCTCTGAAAAAAGCGTGCCTCTGTCGAGCGCCTCACTCGGCTCGTATATATTTCTCCAGAATTGTTCGGGAGAATATACCATAGCCAGACTTGGCATATTTGCGCAGACCTTGTCGTCGCCCTCTGAGCACTTTGGCATAACTGCCTCGAGAAGCTCTGCGACTGTCCTCGCATCTTCCTTTCTGTCTACGGGTGTCATATAATCTTCAAACATATTCATTTCATTACTCCTTTTGCAGTTGCCTGCATAATCATTCTATGCCCAAAGTGAGAGAGGTGACATAGTTTTCTCTCCTTCAAAAAAAGAATCACTGAAAATATCGCATAAATGCTTGCGAAATCACTTTCGTTGTGATATAATTCTACTTAAGAGATCACACTCAAAAAAACTTCGGTGTAATTGCTATCGCAAGAAAGAGATAATTATGAGCATTGAGAATATCATTGAAGAGAGAAAGCTGCCCGATATCCTTACTATGAAAAACGGCGATGCCGTCACAAAGGAAAACTGGGAGCAGAGAAGAAAAGAACTGCTCGACATCTTGTCTGAAAATTTGTTTGGATATACCCCCGCACCACCTGCAAAGGTCGAGAGCGAGCTGCTTCCCGAAAACAGATACAAAAAATTTGGCGGAAAGACAACGACGGAAACACGAAAAATAGTATTCGACACACCAAACGGAGAATACGGCTTTCCTGTCGAAATAACTATCCCAAAATCTCGCAAAACCCCTCCTGCCATCTTGTATCTGAGCTTTGGCACAAAGTATCCCGTGCCTGAGGAGGAGATAATTGACAGAGGTTTTGCTCTCATTACTATAAATTATCAGGACATAACCCCCGACATATTATTCGGAAATTTCACATGTGGTCTTGCAGGCAAGTTCATAGGTGATAGAGACAGGGAAATGAGCGAGTGGGGACATGTCGGTATCTGGGCGTATGGCGCAAGTCGCGTCATGGACTACCTGATGACGAGAACTGATATAAACACCGAGAGAATAGCCGTAGCGGGACACTCCCGACTTGGAAAAACGGCGCTCTGGTGCAGAGCACAGGATCCGAGATTTTTCATAGCATACGGCAACAACACGGACTACGGAGGCTGTGGCGTTATACGAGGTCACATCGGCGAGGATGTCCCTGCATTCGTCAAAAAGGGAAGCTACAGCTTTTTCTGCGAGCGCTTCAAGACCTTTGTCGACACCAAGCACGAGGACCTGCCCTATGATATGAATTATATGATAGCAAGCATAGCTCCCGGACTTGTGTTTGTGACAGGCGCTACAGGGGACAGAGGAATGGACCCCTTGTCCGAATTCGTGTCGCTGTATGATGCGAGCAAGGCATACAGGCTACTCGGCAAAAAGGGACTTGTTTCAAATGGCACGATTCCGAGCCATAGCGAGCCACTCATTGACGGCGAGCTTGGTTTTTATGTCCGTGACGGAATGCACTTTATGTCCAGAGAGGATTGGCACGTATTTATGGACTTCTTTGACAAGAATCTTTGAGTTCGAATATACAGCAAAAGAGCAGAGAACCTTTTCGGTCTCTGCTCTTTTTTAATTGATATTACTTGTTCATTTTTTCAAGGTCGTTCTTGCGGATTTCCACACGTCTTACCTTACCACTTATAGTCTTGGGAAGCTCCTCTACAAATTCGACTATTCTTGGATATTTATAGGGGGCTGTATGTGTCTTGACATATTCCTGAATTTCTTTCTTGAGGTCGTCTGTGCCGACTGTGCCCTTTACAAGCACGATAGTCGCCTTGACGATCTGTCCACGCACCTCGTCGGGAACAGGTGTTATAGCACATTCCAGAACATAGGGAAGCTCCATTATGACGCTCTCTATCTCGAATGGGCCGATACGATATCCCGATGACTTGATAACGTCGTCGATACGACCGACATACCAGAGGTATCCGTCCTCGTCCATTGTCGCCGTGTCGCCTGTATGGTAGTAGCCGTCGTGCCATACCTCTGTGGTCTTTTCTTCATCGAGGTAGTAGCCTGTAAACAGACCGCAGGGCACGCCCTCCTTTGTTCTGATGCATATTTCACCGGTGTCACCCGTCTTGCACTCGTTTCCGTCGGGAACAAGCACTACAACGCCATAAAGCGGGCTGGGCTTACCCATAGAGCCTATCTTGGGGGTAGAGCCTACAAAGTTTGCGATAGAAAGCGTTGTTTCTGTCTGACCGAAGCCCTCCATGATGGTGAGACCTGTAGCTTTTTTGAACTGGTTGAACACCTCAGGGTTGAGCGCCTCTCCTGCCGTCGTCGCATACTCGATAGAGGAAAGATCATACTTGGACAGATCCTCCTTTATGAAGAAACGATACATTGTAGGCGGAGCACAGAATGTTGTTATGCCGTACTTCTTGAACATGGGGAGTATGTCGTCGGAGTGGAAGCGGTCAAAGTCGTAGGTGAATATGCCTGCCTCGCAGAGCCACTGTCCGTAGAGCTTACCCCAGAGCGCCTTACCCCAGCCTGTGTCGGAGATGGTAAAGTGAAGACCATTGGGATTTACGTTATGCCAATGCTTTGCTGTCGGATAGTGACCGAGAGCATACTTGTAGGAGTGAGTAGCGATACGAGGGTAGCCTGTTGTACCCGAAGTAAAGAGCATAAGCATAGGATCGCTTCCACAGGGGGAGTCGTCCTTACGGTAGTAGTGTGTGCTGAAGCGCTCCATCTCAACGTTGAAGTCGCACCAGCCGTCCTTCTTGCCACCGACCAAGACCTTTATCATTTCGGGGAATTCCCTTGTCGCCTTTTCAGCCTCGCAGGAAACGTCGCCGTCAGCGGTACAAACGATAGCCTTTACCTTTGCCGCCTTGTATCTGTATGTAAAGTCGTGCTCGACAAGCTGGTTTGTCGCAGGGATAGCGATAGCGCCTATCTTATGAAGTGCGAGCATGCAGAACCAGAACTGGTAGTGTCTCTTGAGCACGAGCATTACTGTGTCGCCACGCTTGATACCGAGTGACTCGAAGTAGTTTGCCGTCTTTGCAGAATACTTCTTCATATCGCTGAAGGTAAATCTGCGGTCGCTCTTGTCGTTTGCTACCCACATCATAGCGAGCTTATCAGGGTTCTTGTCTGCGATAGCGTCCACACAGTCAAATGCAAAATTGAACTTGTCGTCATTCTCGAAGGAAATGCCGCTGAATACACCGTTTTCGTCATAGTAGGACTTGACAAATTTGTCCGCCACAGTCTCTGCAGATGCTTCCTTTTCGACTACCTTCTGCGCTACATAAGGTGCCTCGGGGTATTCCTCGCTGACCTGTCCGTCCTGAGGATTAAGCACTACTGCGTGGAATTCACAGCCACCCTCGCTTACGGCTATCATGCCGTGGGGGATAAGGCTGTTATAGAATATGGAGTCACCCTCGTGGAGAATGTCCACGTGGTTTCCGACCTGAACCTTAAGTGAGCCCTTTACTATTACGTCAAACTCCTGTCCGTTATGGGAGTTGAGCTTCATAGGTGCATCCTGCTCCTCCTTGAGATAGGGGAACTTAACAAGGAAGGGCTCTGCGAGCTTTTCCTTGAATTTGGGCGCAAGGTTGTTGTACTCAACACCATGCTGCTTCAAAATCTTCAGGCCCTCGCCCTTTCTTGTGATAGCAAAGGAGGTAAGGGTAGAGCTTCTTCCTTCAAGAAGGTCGACTACCTCGACTCCGCACGCCTTTGCGCATTTGTAAATAAAAGTAAAGCTGAAATCCGTTTCACCTTTTTCGAGGAGCATATAGTCCTCGACAGATACACCTGTAAGCTTTGCAAGCTGCTCGGGAGTGTATCCCTTTGCTTCACGCAGGTCCTTGATTCTGCCTGCGACGTCCTTCAAACTGTAATCCATTGTTTTGTCTCCTTTCAATTTTTGACTCTTTTGAATGGTTACTAATTTGAATAAAACAAAAAACCCGCCTCAAAAAAACTACTTTGAGACGAGTTAATAACCCGCGGTACCACTCAAATTACGGAAACTAAAATCTCCGTCACTTTCCGGACTCAATCAAGTCCTTTGCCTTTACGCAGCAATACGGAAGGAGTCTACTAAGCTTGCGCCTTTCGGTCCTTCGACTCAGAAGCGATAGATCATTTGGAAGCTCTGTTATTGTCTCGCACCTGCCGACAACTCTCTGAAAACGTCACTATCCGACCCTCTTCATCACAGTCGTTTTGTGATATTCAAATTTGAATTGATTATAACACTAAAAATTCGTGTTGTCAATACCTTTTATCGAATTTTTTCATTTTTTAAAAAAAGCTCTGAGGAGTTGTTGTAGAGTATGTCACAGCGCTCTTCTTCGCTCAGCTCGATTTTCATAAATCGCTCTATTTCAGTGTCAATATCCCACATAGGATAGTCCGTTCCAAACAGTACGCGCTTGGGAGTGTAAGCAAAGATAAGCTCCTTTGCCTTTTTGGGCGGCATAGCGTATAATGACGATGAGCAGTCCACGTAAAAATTCTCGTGACAGCTCAATGTCCTTGTCGCCTCGTCCCATACAGACCACCCTCCAAAGTGCGCACCCACGACTGTGAGGCGTGGATATTTTTCAAGCACAGGGAGCATTCTGTTGGGGTTTGAAAAATCGAAGCGATGGTCGCCCGTATGCATAAGAATAGGGAGAGCGCCTTGACACAGCTCGTATATTTTATTCATTCGGGGGTCGTCTATTGCGACCTGTTGTATGTCTGGGTGGAGCTTCACACCCTTTAAGCCGAGGTGGATGATTTCATCCACCTCTTCTTCTATATTTGTACTGTCGGGATGGAGCGTGCCAAGTCCCGTAAAGCGTCCGCCGCTGTTTGCTACAGCCTCGGCTATAAAATGATTTATGCCCGACACCTGCTTCGGCGAGGTCGCTACGGACTGCACTATAAAGTGCTCTATTCCCGCAGCCCCTCCCTTTTCGAGCAGGGTAGATATCTTGCCGTCAAACAGACAGGGCATTTTGTAAAAATCACTTGTGCTTCCAGACGCCTTTTCTGCAATTTTATCAGGATATATGTGACAGTGAGAATCAATTATTCTGTATTTTTGCACTGCTTAATTCATCACCTTTCCCGTTTTGCGAGATTATTTCTTCAGTCCCAATATCTGTGCGGATTCGTCACGCATCTTGTATTTGAGTATCTTTCCTGCGGCATTCATCGGGAACTCGTCGACAAAGAGGAAGTATCTCGGCACCTTGTGTCTTGCGATAGACGCATTTCCGTATTCCTTCATCTCGTTTTCGTCTGCCGTTTCGCCCTTGTGGAGAATTACCCATGCACAGCACTCCTCGCCGTATCTCTCGTCGGGGACGCCAACGACCTGCACGTCGCGCACCTTGGGGTTCGTGAGATAGAACTCCTCTATCTCGCGGGGGTAAAGGTTTTCACCACCACGGATTATCATATCCTTCAGGCGACCTGTTACCTTGTAATAGCCGTCAGGTGTGCGCATACAGATGTCGCCAGAGTGGAGCCAGCCGTCTGCATCAATGGTCTGCGCTGTTGCCTCAGGCATCTTGTAGTAGCCCTTCATTATGTTAAATCCACGAGCGACAAACTCACCGCTCTCTCCGTCGGGGAGCTCTTCTCCCGTTTCGGGGTCGATAATCTTGCACTCGACACCGGGGAAGGCTGAGCCGACAGTCTCGACACGATGGTCGAGGTCCTCGTTGACCTCACCCATAGTACAACCGGGTGATGCCTCCGTCTGACCATAAACGGAAATTATCTCTCGCATATTCATCTCGACGGAAGCTCTGCGCATAAGGTCAGCAGGACAGTTTGCGCCTGCCATAATGCCCGTACTCATATACGAGAAGCCGGTCTTTGCGAAGTCGGGATGGTTGCACATTGCGATAAACATTGTAGGAACACCATTGAAGCAGGTGATGCGCTCATCGTTTACACAGGCAAGCGACGACTTCGGTGAGAAGTAGGGAATAGGACAAAGCGTACCGCCGTGTGTCATCATAGATGTCATAGAGAGCACCATTCCAAAGCAGTGGAACATAGGTACCTGTATCATCATTCTGTCAGCGGTGGAAAGGTCCATTCTGTCACCGATTGTCTTACCGTTGTTTACGATATTTCTGTGAGTGAGCATAACTCCCTTCGGGAAGCCTGTAGTACCTGATGTGTACTGCATATTACACACGTCATCGGGCTTGACAAGTGATGCACGTCTGCGCACCTCCTCGCGAGGAACGAGGGTGGAGCGTGAGAGCATCTGCTCCCAGGTAAGACAGCCGTCCATATCAAAGCCGACAGTTACGACGTTGCGCAGGAAGGGGAGATTTTTGGAATAAAGGGGAGCACCGGGAGTGAGCGCCTTGAGCTCAGGACAGAGCTCCTCGATGATTTGCTTGTAGTTTATGTCCTTGCAATACTCGACCATTATAAGCGTGTGCGTGTCGGATTGCTTGAGCAGGTATTCTATCTCGTGAATTTTGTACGCTGTGTTGACAGTAACCAGTACTGCGCCTATCTTGGTAGTCGCCCAGAATGTGATAAACCACTGAGGCACGTTTGTAGCCCATATAGCTACGTGGTCTCCTGCCTTTACGCCGAGAGAAATGAGGGAGGCAGCGCACTCGTCGACATCACGGCGGAACTGCTCGTATGTTCTCGTGTAGTCAAGGGTAGGATACTTGAATGCATACTGGTCGGGATATTTTTCTGCCATAGTGTCAAGCACGTCGGAGAATGTGGCGTCAATAACATCGTATTTCTTCCACACAAACGTGCCTGTCTTGTCACGGTTGTAGTAGGTGTGCTGAGATGTAATTTTCTCACGTCCCAAAGCAGAAATATAGTTTGTAAAATGTGTGAGGACTATATCCGCATCACATATTTCCTCGTTCCAAGCGGCACATATAAAGCCCTCGTAGTTAAGGGAGGACAAGGCGTTCAAGAGCTTCTTTACATCAAGGTCGCCCTCTCCGATAAGTACAGTTCTGCCGTCCTTCATATCTCCGAGGCGCACGTATTTAATGTATGCACCGAGGTTCTTTATTGTGGTCTCGGCACTTTCGTGGGAGGCAAAATACGTTCCTCTTACATTCCACGAAACGCCTATAGCGGAGGAAGCAAAGTGATTGATGATAGCAATCACGTTTTCTGTGTCTGAGAGGTGTCCCACTGTTTCAAACAAGATGCTCACATCAGACGCCTCAGCACGCTTGATAGCTGTGGACATCTTTTTGTCCAAAAGGTCAAAAGCGACATCCTTTTCCATACGTACAATGATATTGTCAATGCCTGCGCTTGCCGCCATATCCACATATTTCTCTACAAGCTCAGGTGTTGTTTCGTCACTTTCAATGACTGTCGGCATGCGGAGAGCAGAAACAGAGAGCCCCCTGTTTACGAGCTTTCTTTTTGCGTCTGCCTGACGGTCCTTTCTCAAAATGCTGTCGTGATGAGAGCTTCTCTCATTGACGGCATCGTATATTTCAAATCCCTCGAAGCCGTAGTCGTAGGCGTAACGGCAGGTATCGAGGAATGAAGAACGGCTTACGTTCTTGGTGGAAAAAACGATTTTCATTTTTCAGCTTACGCCTCCTCGAAAACTATCTTGTTGAGTGCGTTTATGTACGCTCTGATGCTCGCCGCTACAATATCGGTTGACGTGCCGTTTCCTGAATACAGCTTTCCGCCTACGCGAAGTCTTACGAGGGCAGAACCGAGCGCTTCCTTGCCTTCGGTAACGGACTGAACCTGATAGTCGTCAAGCTCGTAGTGATGTCCTATGCACTGCTCAATAGCTCGGAATGCGGAATCTATAGGTCCGTCGCCTGCGCTTACACCGCATATAGTCTCGTCGTTCTTCTTCAAAACTATCTGTGTCATCGAGCTGGTGATATTACTGCTCGTTGTTGTATAGGTCTCGAAGTGATAGGTGGAGGGCGCCTGCATAGCAGAGCTTGCAATAAGTGCCTCAAATTCCTTTGCCCCTACCGCACCCTTTATCTCGCATACCTGCGTCAGCGCTTTGTATACGTTTCCTATATCGGAGTCGGAAAGCTCATATCCCAGCACTACAGCCGCCTCTGCGACCTGAGCGATGGTGGAGTCGGAGTCGAGAAGTATCTTTTTCTTGTCGCTTACAGAATTGTTGTCCTCATAGGTTGTATGGCTTATGCTTGAAACCATATCATCAATGCTTGCATGGATATTTGTATTGTTGAGCTTGATTTCTGCACCAATCTGCGCGCCACATACGTTTACTGCATCAGATATAGCGCCCATCTGGAGAGCGTCACGGCCGAGCATTGCACACTTGAGTCCGTCTGCTCCGCTTGAAATAGCGGCGAATGCAGAAGCGACCGCCATGCTGATTCGGTCAGAAACCTTCACGTATACGGGTACAGAAACTGAAGACTTGACCTTGCATACAAGTGAGGCGATCTGCTCAGGGGTGGAAACGCCTGCATCATCACATACTGTAATCATTGTAGCGCCCTTTGCCTCTGCCTCCTTTACGGAAGCGATAAGGCAGTCCTCGTCGGCTCTTGTCGCATCAAGAGCGGAGAACTCTACATCAGCGCAAAGCGCCTTTGCCGCTGAGACAAGCTCGCTTATCTTTTCTATCATCGCCGTTTGCTTTACATGATAGGTGTACTCCATCTGAATGGTGGAAACAGGGAGCTCTATCTGCAGACGGGGAGATTTTGCATCCTTGATGCACTCCCAAGCCGTCTGCAGCTCGTCTGTGCTGAAGCCGACAGGAATTGCAAGAGAGGCGTTCTTTATATTCTTTGCGATAGTCTTATATATGATTGAATCCTCGCGTACGCTCTTGACTGCAGGGAGCTCGATGCAGTCCGCACCTATACGGTCTGCGCAATTCGCAATAGCGGATTTTTCACGGAACAAAAGCGATACAGCTCGGTCCTCAGAAAGCTTTTTGAGGGTAATGTCGGACGTGTTGATTTTTCTCATTTTTAAAAATCTCCTTTAAATTACAAAACATAAATAAGATGGTATCAACAAAAAAACGCTTCCATCTCTTTGTTGACTGCAAAGAGACGAAAACGTAAATAACTGTTTCCGCGGTACCACTCTTCTTCATCCTCACAGGATGCGCCTTTAGATGCTAACACATCTCAACTCTGTTACGGGAGTTCCCGTCTGCCACTACATATTCGCGACAGCCGCTCCGCGGTGAGTTCTGCAAGGTATTCCCAATGTCTCGCACCACACGACATCTCTCTCAAGGCGAAAGACGCTTGCATACTATTCCGTATCATTGCGTTTTTATAGATGTTAGAATTATAATACAAAAAAATCCTTTTGTCAAGTGGTTTTTAAAAAATAATGTATAAAAAAACCTGCAGGGGAAAAAATATTCACATAGCCAAAGGCAAAACAATAAGAAAGGATAAAAAAGGATAATATGAACAAGAAATTTTTTGCTCTGTCGCTTGCCGTAATACTTACGCTTTGCGCCTGTCCGATAGGTAGTCTTGCCGCTACAGTCAGCCCCGCCGTAGACGTGCTCGCAGACGATGCCAAGCTTATAAAGAGCGGTATTGTCGGCTCTGATGTAAAGTTCAGCTCGACGGATTTCAAGCAGGCTCTTGGCATACGTAAGTTTTCATCGGTTACTATAACCTCTCTGCCCAAGGAAGAGGAGGGCGTTTTGAAGTATGCAAACGTGCGCGTTACAGAGGGGCAGAAGATATCTGCCAAAAACGTGTATCTGCTCAAGTTTGTTCCCGCAAGCAAGGAGGTCTCGGAGAGCTCCTTCACCTTCACGTGCGACGACTTTGTCGGTGGCGCTGACGTTGTGTGCGAGCTCAAGCTCCTCGAAAAGATAAACTACGCCCCTACGATAAGTGGTGACTGTGAGACGCTCCTCGCCGCTTCCACACAGAAAAATGTTTCTCTTTTCGGAAGAGTGGGAGCGCACGACCCTGAGGGTGACGAGCTTACCTATTTTATAGTCTCATACCCGGAAAACGGAACGCTCTCATTCACTGACAGGAGCTACGGCGACTTCAAATATACTCCAAACGTGAATTATACAGGCAAGGATAAGTTCACCTATGTCGTGCGAGATAGCTACGGAAACTACTCAAGCACCGCGACAGTAAACGTCACGGTGTCAAACCGAGGCACGAGCATCGTATATTCCGATATGCACGACAACTCCGCACACAACGCCGCCCTCACGCTTGCGAGCAAGAACATTATGCTCGGTCAGATTTCAGGCGATGGTATGTATTTTTATCCCGAAAAGCCTGTCACAAGAGGAGATTTTCTCGTTATGGTAATGAAGGCGGCGGGAGTCACCCCCACCATAAAGGAAAGCTCCTTTGACGACAACGAGCAGATTCCCGTCTCCATTCGCCCCTATGTAGCGACTGCCCAGCAGTGCCGATACGTAAACGGAAAGCTCACTACTCTGGGACTTTTCTTCGATGCGGAAAGCCCTATAACGAGAGCAGAAGCGTCTGTAATCATTAAAAACGTGTTAAACCTTTCAGAGCCCACCTCGGTGACAGTGTTTGCCGACTCTGAGGAAATTCCCGTCTGGGCAAAAAGCTCTCTTTACGCCCTCTATTCACTCGGAATAATAGAGCGTACAGAAAACGGCAAAATCGATGCCGAGAGCTCACTTACACGAGCACAAGCGGCGCAGATGGTCTACTCGGTGCTCAATATCTGCAAATAACCTGAGCACATCGCAAAACGCCTACGCTTATGCAAAGGCGTAGCGATAGCAAAGAAAAAGGACAGAGCCTTCTCTGTCCTTTTGTTGTTTTTTAAATTATACCTGTGCGCTGTAGTTAGGAGCTTCCTTTGTGATGTTGATGTCGTGAGGATGTGACTCACGCAAGCCTGCGGGAGTGATTCTCACAAACTGTCCGTTCTCCTTGAGCGACTGAATATCAGCACAGCCACAGTATCCCATACCTGCACGAAGACCACCGATAAGCTGATAGATAGTGTCAGCGAGAGGACCCTTGTAGGGAACTCGACCTTCAACGCCTTCGGGTACGAGCTTCTTGTTGTTCTCCTGGAAGTATCTGTCCTTGGAGCCCTTTTCCATAGCAGCGAGAGAGCCCATTCCACGATAAACCTTAAAGCGTCTGCCCTGATAGATTTCGCTTTCTCCGGGGCTTTCCTCACATCCTGCAAGGAGTGAGCCTATCATCATTACGTCAGCGCCTGCCGCTACAGCCTTGGGAAGATCTCCACTGTACTTGATACCACCGTCTGCGATAACGGGAATACCGGCCTTTTCAGCCTCCTCATAAGCGTTCATAACTGCTGTTATCTGAGGCACGCCTATACCTGCTACGACACGAGTGGTACAGATAGAGCCGGGGCCTATACCTACCTTAACTGCGTCAGCACCTGCGAGAATGAGGTCGCGTGCAGCCTCAGCGGTAGCGATGTTACCAGCTATAATCTGGCTTTCAGGGAATGCATTCTTTACCTTATACAAGCAGTCGAGGATACCCTTTGAATGTCCGTGAGCGGAGTCAAGCACGAGGAAGTCAGCGCCTACGCCGAGAAGAGCGGAAGCTCTGTCAAGCACGTTTGATGTAACGCCGATAGCCGCACCGCAGAGAAGTCTGCCAGAGGAATCCTTTGCAGAATTGGGGTACTCGCTTGCCTTATGAATATCCTTTATTGTGATAAGACCGCAAAGCACGCCGTTCTTGTCTACCAAGGGGAGCTTTTCAATCTTGTTGACACGGAGAATTTCCTTTGCTTCTGCAAGGCTTGTGCCTACAGGAGCTGTAACGAGGTTCTTTGACGTCATAAAGTCCTTTATAGGCTTCTGGAAGTCGTCAGGTGTGAGGAAGCGCATATCACGGTTTGTGATAATTCCTACAAGACGGCGATCCTCTGTGCATATCGGAACACCGGAGATCTTAAGCTTGTGCATAAGATCCTCTGCGTCCTGTACAAGATGGTCTGCAGAAAGATAGAAGGGGTTAGTGATAACTCCGTTTTCATTTCTCTTAACTCTGTCCACGAGATCGGTCTGTCGTTCAATGCTCATGTTCTTATGGATAACGCCTGCGCCACCCTCACGAGCCATAGCGATAGCCATCTCGGATTCGGTTACGGTATCCATTGCTGCGCTTATCAAAGGAATGTTGAGTGTTATCTTCTTTGTAAGATTTGTTTTCAGACATACGTCAGCAGGGAGCACTTCACTCTTCTGGGGAATGAGAAGCACGTCATCAAAGGTGAGTCCGTTTTCAATAATTTTCTTCGACATTTTTTTCTCCTTGACAGTTTGATATTTTAAAATTTGTATAATTATTAACGTTAATGTTAACTTGAAAAAATGCTATTGAGTTATTTTATCAAAAAAATTCGCAAATGTCAACGGAAAAATTGCACAAATTTCGATATTTTTTATATTTTTATTTTTCTGTTGCTTTTTTTGACAAAGTGTGCTATACTACAAGGGCATAACTAAAGTAGCAATTAAAATAAGGAGCAACTATGATCCACGTAGCAATATTGGGATTAGGAGTTGTCGGAAGCGGTACAGCCGACCTTCTGACACGAAACAAGGAGCTTATCGAGAAGCGTACGGGAGAAGAAGTAAACGTCAAGTACATTCTCGACATAAGAGACCTCCCCGATAGTCCCTATCACGACAAGATAGTACACGATGTGAATGTAATTCTCGATGACCCCGAGGTCGCTATAGTTATCGAAACTATCGGTGGCTCTCACCCCGCCTATGACTTTTCCGTTCAGGCACTTGAGAGAGGGAAGCACGTCGTTACCTCGAACAAGGAGGTTGTGGCAAACTTCGGTGACACACTCATCGCCACAGCAAAGGAACACAACGTAAGCTATCTCTTTGAGGCGAGCGTCGGCGGAGGCATTCCCGCACTTCGTCCCATTTCCTGCGACCTCGCTTGTAACAATATAAATGAAATAACAGGTATACTCAACGGCACTACAAACTACATTCTCACCAGAATGAAGCGTGCAGGCGTTTCCTTTGAGACTGCTCTTGCAGAAGCACAGAAAAACGGATACGCCGAGGCAAATCCTACCGCCGACATTGACGGAATAGACGCCTGCCGTAAGATATGCATACTCTTCGCCTTGGCGACAGGAAAGCTTGTCCCCACCTCCGCTATCTATACCGAGGGTATAAGCGGAATAAGAAGCGAGGACGTGGTAGCTGCTGAAAAGCTGGGATGCTCCATAAAGCTCCTCGGACGAGCTATAATGCCCCAGTCGAGCAACAACTTTATTATGGTATGCCCCTATATGATTTCAGGCGAGCATCCGCTTTCTGGTGTCGAGGACGTATTCAATGCAGTTTGCGCAAGAGGCGACTTTGTTGGCGACGTTATGTTCTATGGCAGAGGTGCAGGCGCATATCCCACTGCAAGCGCAGTTTGTGCTGATGTGTTCAACCTTGTTGCAGGAAATTGCCGTAGCGCGTCAAAAAAACCTTGGGAAAAGACCGATGCGTCTTGCATCAGCGACTTCTCGTTCTTTGTTACAAAGAGATACCTCTCCTTTACCAACATTGACAAAAACGCTTGTCAGGTTATATTCGGAGAAATCAGCTTTGTAGAGGGTGCAGATGGCGAGGTCAGCTTCATTACCGAGCCTATCAGTGAAAACGAGCTCAATGATAAGGTAACTCGTCTTTGCTCCGCTGGCGCTGTACTCGCTTCCCACATTCGCGTTCTTTAATCTTAATAAGACCAAATTCAGCTGACAGGGTGAGAACTCTGTCAGCTTTTGTTATCAGGGCACATACGTTTATTACTGTCATTGCGCCTATTATTATGTCTGTCACGCCCCACACAAAGCTTGGGGCAAGCACCGCCCCAAAAACAAGCGAGCTACAAAACACAGTCGCATAAATGCGAGTGCGCCCTGCAAAGAGATATTTTGCGCAGGACTGCCCGTAGTACGCCCAGCAAAGAATGGTCGCAAAGGCGAAAAAGAAAATGCATACGGAAATTATTATCCCCGCCCATTTTCCAAAAACTGCGGAAAATGCGCTGATGACTATCAGCATACCCTCCTCGCTCCCTGTCGGTACGTCAGAGCAGTTCAAGAGTATCACGAGAGCCGTCAGCGTACATAGCACCACAGTATCTATAAACACCTCAAAAATGCCTAAAAGTCCCTGCTTTGACGGATGAGAAGCACCTGATGTCGAGTGAGCCATCGGCGCCGTTCCACACCCTGCCTCGTTTGAGATAAGCCCACGAGAAACACCGCACCGAACAGCCTCGCTTGACAAAAATCCCAGTGCACCTCCTCCGACACCCTCAAAACGAAATGCCTGACCGACAATGTCCGAAAAAACCCTGCCTACACCATCCATACGGCATAGAATAGCAACTCCCGAAATGACTATATACAGAGCTGTCATAACAGGCACAATAGATGCAGTAAAGGAGGAAATCTTTTTCGCACCACCTATAATGACGAAAAAGGAAAGTGCCCCGACGATAATGCCACATGCAAGTCGGTCAAGGGAAAAAACCTCGTAAAAGCACTCGGAGATAGCGCTTGACTGAATGACACCTCCTATGAAAAAGGAGCAAAACAGGCACAAGACGGCAAAAACAAGGGCGACAGCCTTTCCCGACCTTCCGCCAATGCCGTCTGATATGTAGTACATCGCCGAGCTGTGTAGCTCTCCGTTCTCGCATTTTCTCTTATCGAGTGCGAGCACTATCTCTGCATACCGTATTATCATAGCGCAAAATGCGCTCACCCACATCCAGAATACAGCACCTGCGCCACCGACGGAGATGGCAAGAGCCACACCTGTGATGTTTCCCACTCCGAGCGTGCCTGCAAGTGCGAGCAATAGCGCTCGCACAGGGCTTTCCCCTGCGCCTGTTTTCTCTTTTTTTAGCATAAGACGAGCCGTTTTTATGGGATGCAGGAAATGAAAAAGCCTCACCTTAATGCTGAAATAAAGTCCCACGCCTAAAAGTAAAACAGGCACAATAACGCCAAAAACTCTGCTGTTCAAAAAATCAATAATAGCCATATCCTTTTCCTTTTCTCTTTGTTCTCTTTATAATTTATATGAGAAAAGGGCGTGTCCGATACGGCAGACAAAAATAAAAAATCACAGACTGCTCGTCTGTGATTTTTTCTTTATTTCTTTATTATTTCTTTGTCATTCTTTATTATGCGCTTTTTTGCGAGCGCAAGTGCGTGGCGTATGCGCCTTGCCCCTCTTTTTGCGGAAAGCAGGAAAAGCTGTGCGCCGTCTTTTCTTGCAGGGCGGGACTTGTCACACTCCTGTATTTTCGTCGCCTTTGCAATGACGGAGCTTTGATGTATTCCTCCCTCAAGTGCAAACTGGTTGTCTCCACACGCAAAATACTCATCACCCTTTATCCTTATCAGACGATGGAGCACGTACTGTCCGTTTTCTCGCTCGTATAGTATAATGTCGCCTATGCGTATATTGTCGGGAGATGCGAGCATTACGCTATGCACACCCTCCTTTATTGTGGGCAACATGCTTGTGCCACGAGTGTAAAGGCAAAACTCGCCACCACTTGACGTGACCTCTTTTATTATCGGCACGAGAGACGCCATCGACATCTGCTCGCGCGCAAGCTCTCCGTTATTCAATGATGTTAGCTCCTTTAAGCGTGGATATGAATTCCTCTACATCCGCTTTTGCCTGCTCTGTCGGTATTCCAAATCTATCTACGAGAAGCTCGCAAAGCTTGTTTTCGTCAGCGCCGTTTATTGCGCTTTCGAAGAGAAGAGAGGCTGTTTCGTTGAGCTTTATCATACATTTCATTTCCGTCGCCGTCTTGCCTGTAGGTACGGCATAGAATGTCTCGCCTATTTTCTTGACGACAAAAAGACCCTTGAATTTCATTTTTTATCTCCTTTTGATGTGACCTCGTACGCTATCCTTGCGGAGTCGATGCTCATATTGCAGAAAATATCGTATTTCTTACAGCTTGCGAGAAGCTTGTCTACCAATTCCATAAGTGAAAGCGTTTCCATAGGCGAGTCGGGAAGCTGTATCTGTGACATCAGCTGTGTAAATGCGCGGTCGGTGTCTATTTCCTTTGTTTCGTTGATTTCACTACGATGTATAAAGCAGAGATTTTTGAGTATGGCAGACGAGTTTGTATTAAGTCCCTCCTTGCCACACCACGGCGTGCCGTAAACTACAGGTGCGCCGTCTATGAGCCTTATTATCGGCTTGTCTCCGTTTACTATAGTCAGCTTATTTCCAAAAATATCCGACCAGTATCCCATATGAGTGGTCTTTCCTGTGCCACTCGGCGCACAAAAGATGTATCCGACGCCCTCGACATCTATCGCCACTCCGTGAATGAGAAAAGCGTCGAAAAGGTAAAGACGGGAGCATATCTTTCTGTAAATGGCGAGAAATTCTCTCACCTCTCTGCGCACGTTTGCAGATGCGCCCTCGCTGTCGATTTCCTCGCCTGTCAGGGATATCACCATATCGCTCTTTTCATCGTCGCCACATATGTAATCCCTGCATTTTTCATATACGTACGGCTGGGTACTGTGTATTTCAATTGTAAGATCTGCAATTCTGCACTTGAACATAATAATCCCAACCTTTCCTTATATCGTTCATATTATACACCATTTGCAGAGCAAAAGTCAAGGGCAGAGCGTTTTTTTTGAAACGCCTGAAAACAGTATATTTTTGTTAATGTGTTTGTAGAGTTTTGTATATTTGATTTTTCGGCAAAATACTGTAAAATATGTATATAAGATAATTGTTTGTGCAGTAGCATTACAAAAAATGCTGAATGTATAAAACTCAACAAATTTCACGTAAAGAAAAACGACGTAAGGAGAGAATATGAGAGTAGGAATTGTTGGAATTGGCGCTATTTCATCTTTGCACGTCACCGCCTTGCTCAAGAGTGAGGATAAGATAGTAGCCTTCTGTGACATAGACGAGAGCAAATTCGGGGCTATGAAGAATAAATTTGCAGATAGACTTGATGCCGTTGCCGAATATACCGACTATGATAAAATGCTCGAGTGCGAGGACCTTGATGTCGTACATATCTGTACGCCCCATTATCTCCATGCACCTATGATTTGTAAGGCACTTGAGAAGAATATCAACGTGCTTTGCGAAAAGCCCCTTGCTATCAGCTACGCCCAGATAGATATGATAGAAAAGGCAGTAAATGCATCCTCTGCCCAGCTCGGTGTGTGCTTCCAGAACAGATATAACCCGTCAGTTGTAAGGCTGAAGGAATTTTTTGCCGACAAGACAGTCAGAGCAGGAAGCGGTAGTGTCATCTGGGAGAGAAACGCGTCATACTACCTCTCTGGCGAATGGCGAGGCAAGTGGGATACCGAGGGCGGAGGAGTAATGATAAATCAGGCGATACACACCCTTGATTTGCTCCAGTACGTCTGTGGAATGCCCAAGTCCGTCATAGCCCACACGTCAAACAACTCCTTGCAGGGAGTTATCGAGGTAGAGGACACCGCATTTGGAATTTTTACTGTAGATAGTGACAGAAACTTCGTCGTAACTGCTACAAATGCGGCAAAGCATACGTTTGTAGCAGAGTGCAAATTCTATGCAGATAAGCATACAGCTTCCATCGCAGGAGATACTCTTGTTATCGACGGCGTTGTAGTGGAAAAGTCAGAGCTTACCGAATCGATAGGCAAGCGAGTCTGGGGAGGCGGTCATGCGACACTCATTTCAGACTTCTATGACTGTATAAAGAGTGGACGACACTTTCCCATAGACTTCCACGAGGCAAAAAAGGCTATCACCCTCGTGCTGAGAATGTACGAGTCGCAGGGAAGAAAAATAGAGGTATAATCAAGTATAACCCCCGGTTATGTCAACTATTGTTTGCAAAATAATGCTCACATAAGGAGTAAGCCATGAAAAAAGTAGTTATTCTCGGTTGTGAAAACTCTCATGCAGATGTGTTTCTCGAGTTTGTAAAAACGAGAGAGGAATTTGCAGATGTAGAGGTGGTGGGGGTATATAGCTACGACAGCGAGGCTATGGAAAGACTCGCCGAAAGGTTCGGCGTACGGGCTATGTCATCATATGACGAGGCACTCGACACAGTCGACGGAATAATAGTCACCGCACGCCACGGCGGTAATCACTATAAGTATGCCGCTCCATACATAAAAAAGGGAATTCCCATGTTCATAGACAAGCCTATCACCATCGACGAGGACGAGGCTGTCCGCTTTATGAAGGAGTGTAAGGAAAACGGAGTTCGTGTTACGGGAGGCTCCTGCTGTTCCCACGACATCGACGCTCACGCCTTGCATAAGGAGATTGAGTCAGGCGCGCTTGGAAAGGTCTATAGCGGATTTGTCTGTGCTCCTATTATGATGAATATCGAGTATGATGGATATTTCTTCTACGCTCAGCACCTTGTTGGAATTATGCAGACTGTCTTCGGTCTGCGCCCAAGGAGTGTAAAAAGCACAAGGTGTGAAAACGGCTTGAGAGCGCTCTACAGCTACGATGGCTTTGAGGTTTCGGCGCATTACAACGAAGGATGCAGAAAGTATCATGTCTCTGTTGTCGCTCCGAAAGGAGTGAGCGCAAAAACTCTTCAGGTTTCTAACGACTGCTTTCTGGAGGAGTTTGACCGCTTCCATCGTCTTTTGCAGGGGGGAGAGCAGATGGAGTCCTACAGCGATTTCATTACCGCAGTCCATATAATGTGTGCCACCTATCGCTCCATGACAAGTGGCAAGGAGGAAATAATAAGCTACTCCGAGATTTAATATCGGCTTAATATTATCAATATCACAAAAACCGCCTCAGGCATTCAGACGCTTGAGGCTCGGACTATGTGGATTTTCCTCCAACGACGGAGGGTAGCCGAATTGCTTTACGTATTGCTTGTAAAAGCCTACGTAGCTTTCAAATCCGCATTCCGAGTATATATCCGTCGGCTTTTTACCAAGTCGCAATAGCTTTTGGGCATGTAGCAGACGCTTTGTGTTTATGTATTTTTTAGGTGAAATCCTTAACTGGTTTTTAAAAATCTTGAAAAAATAGGCATCCGTAATGAAAAGCGCACGGCTTATTTCATCTACGCTCTTTATGTCAAAAAGGTTGGCGTTAATATATTCAAGCGCCGACTTGAGCAACTGCGAGGTCTCTTGCGGAGGTGTCGATGCGCTCTCGCTTGATAGCTTTACGTTGTAGAAGATTTCTCGCAAAAGCGAGGATAGCACCACACAGAAATCCTCTTCACCCAGATTGTCACGATAGTAGTCGATACGGCTCAGATTTTCTGCAATAATGCTTTTCTTCGGGCAGTTTACTATTTCAATTTCGTCAGGAATGCTACACAACAGCTCCTTGCCCACAAATTCCGCATCAAACGTCACGCTTATTCTCGAATACGGCGCATTTGAGTGCAGGTCTATGTAGTGATACTGTCCGGGACGAGTAATAACAAGGTCGTTTGGATTGAGCTTGTATTTTTTGTCCTCTATCACATACGTAGCGTCGCCCTCCTCAAAGAACAAAAGCTCATAGGTGTTGTGCGAGTGACGGGAAAACCAGCTTCTGTGGTCGTACGGAGATTGCAGACGGCTGTGGTCGTAGTGATATTGCACACTCGACTGACTTTTTATATCTGACATAAAATCACCTCGTTGGTATTGTACCACACTTTACTGATAAAGTCAAAGCAAAAATAAAAACAGCGTTGCTTTTATTTCGTTATTTGCGACAAGTTCACGACAATGTTTTGCCGTAAAATACTTGCATTTTTGCTTGTGATGTGATAAAATACTATATATTGCATAATAAAACATAACAAACATAACAAAAAGTTGCAAAAGTGGAGGCTATTACAATGGATTTCAGCTTGCTCCGAGATTTTATGGATAGACTGACCGACTGGATAATACCTGGAAACTGTGTAAGAGTTTGTGTTGACAACAAAGAGGTGTTCTCCTACCAGTCAGGCTATGAGGATTACGAAAACAAGGTAAAAATGAGTGGAGAAAAGCTCCTGAACATCTTCTCCTGCTCAAAGCCTATTACTGCTGTAGCTGCGCTTCAGCTTTTCGAAAAGGGATATTTTTTGCTTGACACTCCTCTTTATGATTTCATTCCCGAATACAGACATATGACGGTAAAGGATAAGGACGGCAATATAAGAGAGGCAAAGGGTGATATAACGATGCGCCACCTCTTTACAATGACGGCAGGATTGAATTACAATTTGAGGACTCCGGAAATCGAAGAGGCGAGGGCGCTTACAGATGGAAAAATGAATACCCTCACAGTCGCAAAGTGCATAGCAAAAGCTCCTCTCTCCTTCGATCCCGGTGACAGATGGCAGTATAGCCTTTGCCATGATGTGCTCGCGGCGGCGGTCGAGGCGATCTCTGGAAAGAAATTCCGCGACTACGTCAAGGAAAACATCTTTTCTCCGCTTGAAATGAACGATTCCTACTATCACAACGAGCAGGTCATCGATCGTGTTGCCGAGCTTTACAGATACGTCGACTCTGCAGAGACCAACCTCGTCAAGCTACAGTCCTCGTCAGGTGAAGCTTCATGCGGAGAGATTCAAAACGTGGGCAAGGGCGTAG
>JAZRQS010000037.1:0-16693 GCA_045649925.1 Eubacteriales bacterium
GCGCACATTTCGACCATATTTCCGAGCCGTCGGGAAGCTGCGAAAATGCAAAGCATTTTTCAGGTTCAAGTCCTTGCCTGCACCACAAAAAAGGGCTGAACGAGATTTCTCTCATTCAGCCCTCGTGGTGCGGGTGACAGGACTTGAACCTGCACTCTCACGAACTGGTTCCTAAGACCAGCGTGTCTGCCATTCCACCACACCCGCGCACGCCATAGATGATAACATAAAAAAATGTTATTGTCAAGCATTTTAAGGATATTCAAAGAAATAAGCGATAAATTTTGATTTTATGCTTGAAAAGAAAATAACAGTGTGATATACTCAATTTATAGCATTCATATGCCAATATGAGCTTCAAAATACATCAAACGAGGATTTACCATGAAAAGCAATTTTGAAATAATCGATTTTCACACTCACCCTTTCATAAAACCCGAGAGTAACATATGCCAGTACAAAAACTACTGCCAAGATATAAGTGTCGAAAAATCAATGCAAGACCTCATTGATTTGGGCATATCAAAAATCTGCGGCTCGGTCGTTTTGCCCTTTGACAAAACGAATGTTTTGTGGGATGACGTAAAAAATCTCAACGATATCGCAATGGAACTCAAGGAGATTTATGGCGACTTTTATATCCCCGGAATGCAAGTTCACCCCTCATTCATAAAAGAGTCCTGCGAGGAAATCGAGAGACTTCACAAAAAAGGCGTCAAGCTCATAGGCGAGGTAGTCCCATACTTTCACGGCTGGGCAGAATACGGCTCACCTGAATTTTCTGAAATTCTTGATACTGCCGAACAATATAATATGATTTTGAATATTCATACTATGGACGAGGAAGGAATAAACACCCTCTTGAAAAACCATCCCAAGCTCGTAGTCGTCGCTGCTCACCCCGGTGAAAAGCCGATTTTCGAACGTCATCTCGAAAGAATGAAGCTCCACGAAAACTACTATCTCGACCTGTCAGGCACAGGCATGTTCAGGCATGCGGCATTGAGAAATGCAATCGACACAGTAGGTGTAGAAAGATTCCTTTACGGCTCCGACTACCCTGTATGCAACCCCGGAATGCTTCTCGGTGGAGTCCTACTCGACTACACTCTGACAGATGAGGAAAAGGAATACATTCTTGCTAAAAATGCGAAGAGATTGCTCGAAATAGAATAATCAAATTCTCAATAAACATAAAGAAAGGAAATCGCTATGATCGTTCAGTATCATAAGCTTGAAAGGCTGCTGAAAGATAAAAAGATACGAAAAACAAAATTTTACCGTGACTTAAAGCTTTCACAAAGCGAAATCGCAAAGCTGCGCTCTCACCGCGTTTTGTCGCTTGACTCTTACATAAAAATAGCAAGCTACCTCGAATGTGACATCGGCGATTTTATGGAAATCATTTCAAGCTCTTGCACCAGCAAGGAAATAGCGATAGATCCTGCTCTTTTATCGGAAAACTCCTACAAAACCCCATTTGACAGACTACCGTAAAATATTACTTTTTTGGTATGTCGCCGCTGTTCAATTTTCTGAACTCAAGCGGTGACATACCATTTGTTTTTTTAAAGAAAGTGGAAAAATAGTTGCTATCATTGAAGCCACAGGCATATGCGACCTCCGAAACCGACATATCTGTATTGAGCAAATACTTGTTTGCCTCATTTACTCTTATATAATTCAGATACTCCTTGTATCCTACCCCGATGACCTCCTTGAATACGCGCGAAAATCTGCTCTCACTCATAGCGCATCTGCGTGCCATAAGTGTAAGGGTAATTTCCTCATGGAAATTTTTGCGCATATATTCCACTGCATCGTCGATAACTATACTTCCGTTTTCATGCTTGCTTTCGCTGTCCTCGGTGTGAGAGCGAAGAATAAGCGAAAACAATTCTGTAATATATCCCTTTATGAGCTCTCTCGAATAGTAGTCGTTTTTCTCATTTTCCTGCTTCATCTTTTCAAAAAGTGCGAGCATACTATCCTTGTCCTTTTCGCTAGGAATAAAAATATTGTTTGGAAACACGCGGTAAATCATCGGCAGAAGCACAGGATTTATGTAACTACCTGAAATCATGAGCAATATTCTGTCACACACGCCGTCCACGTATCTCGTCTTGTGCTGCACCCCCTTGGGTATCAAAATCAAGCTGTTTGAATTGACGGGCAAGACCTTGTTGCCGATGAAATATCTGCACTCACCCGATATCATATAGTACATCTCAAACATATCGTGCACGTGACCACTGGTGGCAACACTGCCCGCAATATATTGCTTTCTTGATATAATAAAATTTTTCTCATCAAAGGAAACCTTCTTCGCGCCCTTCATTTCTTCCTCCGCAACTGTAAAGCTCGTGTTTTCATTATGCAAAAGCGTACGCTAACGCCGTCTAATAATAACTTTAATGTTAAATATAAAATATTATAACTTATTTTTTCAAAAAAGTCAAGAAAAATGACATAAAAAGCAATTTTTCAAAGGCAATGCTTGGCAAAAAAATTTATAATATATTTGGTATGTTTTTTATACAATATAAACTAAACAAAAGTTTGGAGAACAGAAATGAAAATCAATGAATTTCACAACAGAGTATCAAGACCTGAACGCGTAATTCAGTTTGGAGAAGGTGGATTTCTTCGTGGCTTTGTAGACTGGATTTTGCAAGCAGTAAATGAAAACAGCGACTTCAGCGGAAACGTAGTAGTCGTTCAGCCTATTGAAAACGGAATGTGCGATATGCTTTCTGCGCAGGACTGCCTTTATACACACGTAATCAGAGGTGTTGAGGGTGTCAAGACGGAAATTGTAGACGTTATCTCCCGTTGTATAAAGCCCTATGAAAATTTTGAAGAATATCTGAAGCTGGCAGAAAACCCCGATTTCAGATTTATCGTTTCAAACACAACCGAGTCAGGTATTACATTTGTCGATACCGACAAGGCCACCGACGTTCCTCCCTCCTCCTTCCCTGCAAAGCTCACGCTTCTCCTCAAGAAGCGCTTTGACCTTGGACTTAAGGGATTTATATTCCTCCCCTGCGAGCTTATAGATAAGAACGGCGCTACCTTGCGTACTACAATTCTCCAGTATGCAGACCTCTGGGGCTACGGCGCAGACTTCAAGAGCTGGGTTGAAAAGGAAAACATTTTCTGTAACACTCTCGTTGACAGAATCAACACAGGATATCCAAAGGGCGAGGATATGAATCTTCCCTACGAGGATAATATGATAAACACCTCTGAGTATTTCCACCTCTGGGTAATCGAAGGACCTCAGTCAATACTCGAAGAAATACCCTTCGACAAGGCAAATCTCAACATAATCGTTACAGACTGCCTTGATATGTACCGCACAAGAAAGGTAAGAATACTCAACGGTGCGCACACATCTCTCGTTCCCTTCGCATTGCTCGAGGGCTACGACACAGTAAAGAGCTGTATCGACAGTGAGCTCACACTCAACCACATCAAAAAGTGTGTATTCGATGAGATAATCCCCACTCTTGATCTCCCCAAAGAAGAGCTTCTTGAGTATGCTAACAGCGTAATCGAAAGATTTGCAAACCCCTACATCAAGCACTATCTCTCCTCCATCGCTCTCAACTCTGTAAGCAAGTTTAAGGTAAGAGTTCTTCCCTCCATACTTGAATACATAAAGAGATATAACAAGATGCCCGAAACTCTCATTTTCGCTTTTGCAAAGCTGATAGAGTTCTACAAGACAGATATGGTAAACGATGCACCCGATGTAGCCGAGTTTATGAAAAACTCCAGCACTGCGGAAATTCTTGCAAACGTATCACTCTGGGATCAGGATCTTTCATTCCTTTACAACGAGGTAGCTAAATATGAAAATAAATAAGTTAGACAATGTTGACATCAATCTTTCCGACGGACATAAGTATGCCATCTCTGACATCAAGGCTGGCGAAAACATTATAAAATACGGATGCCCCATCGGTCATGCTACCTGCGATATAAAGGCAGGCGAGCACGTTCATACACACAATGTAAAGACAAACCTCAGCGGAAACCTTGAATACGAATACACGCCCGAATTCCACGACATTGAAGCGAAAGAATGCGACAAGACATTCATGGGTTACGTCAGAGAAAACGGAGATGTCGGTATAAGAAACGACATTTGGATAGTAAATACTGTAGGATGTGTAAACAAGGTAGCTGAAAAGCTCTCTGCTCTTACAGGTGCAAAGCATTTCCCTCACCCCTTCGGATGCTCTCAGCTTGGTGACGACCAGCTTCTCACACAGAAGATACTCAAGGGTATGGTAAATCACCCCAACGCTGCAGGTGTACTCGTACTCGGTCTTGGCTGCGAAAACAACAATATTCCCCTTTTCAAAAGCATACTCGGTGAGTACAACGAAAAGAGAGTTAAATTCCTCAATACACAGGACTTTGACGATGATGTAGCAGAAGGTGTAAGACTTATAAACGAGCTCAAGGAATATGCATCTACATTCAAGCGCACCGCTCTCCCTATCTCCAAGCTTAAGCTCGGCTTGAAGTGCGGAGGAAGCGATGGATACAGTGGTATCACAGGAAACCCCCTCGTAGGACGACTCTCCGACCTTCTCATTTCTTACGGCGGAAGCTGTATTCTTACAGAGGTCCCCGAAATGTTCGGCGCTGAGCATCTCCTTATGCAGAGATGTATAAATCGCGAGGTATTTGACAAGACTGTAAGCCTTATCAACAACTTCAAGGATTACTACACACGTCACAATCAGGTTATATATGAAAACCCCTCACCCGGAAACAAGGCTGGTGGAATCACCACTCTTGAGGAAAAATCTCTCGGCTGTGTTCAGAAGGGTGGTTTATCCCCTGTCGTAGACGTTCTTGATTATGGTGATATCCTCACAAAGAACGGTCTTTCACTCCTCAACGGGCCTGGAAATGACATTGTTGCTATAACAAATCTTATGGCTGCAGGCGTACATATGATCCTCTTTACAACAGGAAGAGGAACTCCCGTAGGAAGCTCTGTTCCTACCATCAAGATCGCTACCAACCACTCTCTTGCTGAAAGAAAGTCCAATTGGATAGACTTTGATGCTAGCCCTATGCTCGACGGCATTGATCCCACAAACGACCTTCTCGACTACGTTATCGAGGTTGCAAACGGCAAGGAAACGAAGAATGAAATCAACGGCTACTCCGAGATTTCCATCTTCAAGGATGGCGTTACACTTTAATTCAAACACAAAAACGGATGCTATAAGGCATCCGTTTTTATTATATTCTGCACAAAAATCAAGGCAGGTGACGAACACGTTCCGTCACCCGCCTTATTTGCAAGTATGTAAATACTTAGCAGATCCACCAAACCTTCTTGTTAAGGAATACGCAAACCAAGTCGATAACCCAGAAGAAAGGAATACCAACAATAAGCAGAACTATAGCAAGAACCAAGCCTACATTGTTGTTTGCGTCCAAGCTCTTGATTATACGGTATATCCACCATACAATGTCAAGTGCAGGGATACAAAGAATGAGCTTTGCAATCCAAGGAAGATTGTCAAGTGCCTTAATGATATCTTTCATAACGTGCCTCCTGAAAATATTTTAGAATGTATATTCATTATAATACATTTTGCGGAAAATTACAATATTAAATCAAAAAAATGCTGTAAAATCCAAATTATAATTTATTACCTTTCACATATTCAAGCAAGGAGTCTCTTTTATTTTCCACTTCTCCGCGTATCACAAGAGAAAGTAATTTATCAAGGGTGGTGCCTATCTGCTCGCCTGCCTTAATACCGACAGACATCAAATCCCTGCCTCCTACAGCAAGCATTTTGAGTGAATAGCATTCTCTGTTTTCCTTTATCCTCTGCATTTGCGTTTCGAGCATTTTTACATCATAGCCAAATGCTTTTTTATATTTCAGAAAATCGCTCGTGCCGTCCCAACCTATCCGAGAGAGCAAAATTTTCAGCTCGACGTCGGAAGTCGGTATTTCTACAACCGACAAAAGAGAAAGTACCCTTTTCTTGCGCTCATTTGAAAATTTCAAGCGAGAGCAAATTCCGCTTGTCTCGTCGTGTGTCAGCCCATCAAAGAGGACAGCATAAGAAACAAACACGTTTTCGTATCCGCATGACAATGCAGAGCTTTTCTCTTTTGTAATCGGATATATTTCGGGCAGAATTACGGAGAAAACACACTTATATTCCTCCATCAAGGCATCCACCTTTTCACCTGTAAGAAGTTTGTCAAGCTCCTCGCAGACTCTCTCACTCGATATATTAGTGAGCAGTCCTGCACACTCCTTGACAGCAAGAGAGGTAGAGCTCTCTATTTCAAAATCCAAAACCGAAGAAAACCTGAGCGCTCGCAATATACGAAGCGCATCTTCTGCAAATCGCTTTTTCGCTTCTCCTACTGCGCGAATGGTTTTTCCTTCCACGTCAGCTAAGCCACCGACAAAATCTACAATGCCGTCTTTTTCAGAGTAAGCCATAGCGTTTACAGTAAAATCACGGCGCAAGACATCGTCACGAAGGCTAGAAGAAAAAACTACACTTTCAGGGTGACGGCTATCGCTATATGCTCCATCAATACGATAGGTGGTAATCTCTATCTTTTCACCATCTATCATAACGGCGACAGTACCATGCTTAACGCCTGCCGTTATCGTGGTGAAATCGGCAAAAATCTCAAGCATCTGGTCGGGTGTGGCGTTGGTAGTCATATCAAAATCGTGAGGAGCCTTTCCCATCACGAAATCGCGCACGCATCCACCGACGACATACGCTTCGTATCCGTTTTCTTGCAACATATCCATAGCCTTTTTTACACTATCGGGCAAATGAATTTTTTCCATTGTCAATGCGACACACCTCCTTGCCTTTACTTTGTGAAATAAATTATATCACATATACACAAAAAAATCAAACCTTTTATTAGGTATTTTGTTTTCTAAATTTAATAGTCATTTTCTCAACAAAAGAAGAAGAAAACAAAGTGTCATTGCATTGCTTCCTTCTTCTGCTCGTGTTTTTCTATCAATTTTTGCAATTCTTTTTCGGAAATTCTATGAGAATACGAGTATCCGTTTTCGTGCAATTCAGTCGAAATATACTCAAAAAGCAAATGAGGTGAGCCTATCAGCTCTTGCTTTTTTGCATGGGACAGCCTTTTCTTTATGTAGTATTCGAGCTTTGCCGCCGAAGAAAGTGTAGGGGCACTCCACACGCATGACACCTCGACTACGTCTCTCGCCCTCGTATATTTTGCGCCAGTCGGCAATTTCATCGCGTGCTCTACTGCTCTTCTTTCCACATCAGTCGTGCTGCCCGTATAGTAGCTTCCGTCGCTACATTTTAAAATATAAACGTACGCCATACCCGTCACCTCGCTTTTTTACATAATACCAAACAATTATTAACTTTTCATAAACATTTTAGTGTTTAATACTTCACATTGTAATATTAAAATATATTATGTAATATATGGGAGAATAATTGGAGAACCTTAAATGCTTAAATTACAGAACATAACAAAAGTTTATTCCACAGGAAATTTCGAGATAAGAGCATTGGACGGAATTGATCTGGAGTTTCGCCAGAGCGAATTCGTCTCTGTTCTCGGTCCGTCGGGCTGTGGCAAGACGACACTCCTGAATATTGTAGGAGGTCTTGACAAATATACCGATGGTGACTTAACCATCAAGGGAAAATCTACGAAAAACTTTTCCTCACACGACTGGGACGCCTACAGAAACCATTCCGTCGGATTTGTGTTCCAGAGCTACAACCTCATTCCCCACCAGAGCATACTCTCAAATGTAGAGCTCGCTCTCACTCTTTCGGGAATGTCAAAGCAAAAACGCAGAGAAAAAGCCAAGCAGGCTCTGATTTCAGTAGGCCTTGAAGAGCATATGCACAAACGCCCAAACCAGCTTTCAGGCGGACAAATGCAGAGAGTTGCCATTGCCAGAGCAATTATAAACGATCCTGAAATCCTGCTCGCAGACGAGCCTACAGGTGCGCTCGACTCACAGACAAGCGTTCAGGTAATGGAAATACTCAAGGAAATTTCCAAAAACCGACTTGTCATTATGGTAACTCACAACCCCGAACTTGCCGAAAAGTATTCCGACAGAATTATACGTCTTAAGGACGGAAAGATAACCGAGGATAGCTCGCCATACGCTTCAAGCGAGGCCCCCCAAGCCGAAAGAACCTCAAAAAAGGTCAAAAAACCCTCTATGTCGTTTTTCACCGCACTTTCCCTGAGCCTCAACAATCTTATGACAAAAAAAGGCAGGACACTCCTCACCTCCTTTGCAGGAAGCATAGGAATAATCGGAATAGCGCTGATTCTCGCAATTTCAAACGGTATTCAGACATATATAAACACAGTACAGGAGGAAACGCTTTCCTCGTACCCCCTCGTAATTTCAGCGGAAAACTACGATATGTCTTCCTTGTTTAATACGTTTGCAAACAGCTCAAGCGATGAGCTTACCCATGAGCGCGACAAAATCTACACCAACTCGTCTATGTACGAGATGATGTCCTCCTTCTTCTCTATGGAGGTGCTCAAAAACAACCTCACCGATTTCAAGACTTTCCTTGAAAGTGAGGATAACGGCATTTACGACCTCATAAGCGACATAAAATACACGTACGAAGCTCCCATATATATCTACTCACCCGATACAACAAATGGTGTATTGCAGATAAACCCCTCTACTGTCATGGACTTTATGACCGAGGGTATGAATCCCTCAATGATGGCAGGCATGGAGCTTATGGGAGGAAGCTCAACTATACAGATATGGGAGGAGCTCCTCGATCGAGATATAATGGACACTCAGTACGACCTTATTGCAGGTGAGTGGCCGAGCTCGTTTGACGAGGTAGTTCTAATAGTCGACAAAAATAACGAGCTTACCGATACTGTGCTTTACTCCTTGGGCCTGAAAAATCAGGACGAATTGCCCGAAATGTATCAAGCTATGATAAAGGGCGAGCCTATGGAAAGCGACTCCCCCACGTTTGAGTACACCGACCTCTTGAATATGACATTCAAGCTGGTGCTCCCCACAGACTACTTCAAGTACAATCCCGAGACCAACGGATACGACGATATGAGAGAAAACGAAACCTATGTATCGTATCTCATAAGCAGTGGTGTCGATATTAAGATAAGCGGTATAATCCGTCCTAACGAGGATATATCCTCGGGCGCAATGACAGGAGCCATCGGCTATACCTCTGACCTGACCGAGTATGTAATAAGCTCTGTCAATAACTCTGAAATTGTCAAGAAGCAAAAGAACGATAGCGACATCGATGTTTTGAGTGGACTTCCCTTTATTCCTGAGGAATTCACAGAGCCCTCGACAGAAGAAAAGGCTACACTTATAGCTGAGCACTTCGCTCTGCTATCCTCTGCTGAAAAGGCGCAGATAATGCTTGATATAAGCAAAACTCCGTCAGAGGAATATCTCGCACAGGCAGTCGCTCAGCAGATGCAGCAGTTCCCGACACGTGCGTCTATGGAGGCTGTGATAGCGAAGAGCTATTCGGAAAACGCAGGCGTTGACGCCGCTACCATATCTCAGTACCTCGCTACACAAAGCGATGAGCAGATCGCCACTATGATGATGCAGTTCATCTCTCAAGCCGTCGTAGCAGAGTATGAAAAACAAGTAGTGGCGCAGTTCTCTGCTATCCCGAATGACCACGCCGCCGCTATGCTTGACAAAGCTGTAGGCGAGTCAGACGCGACTACACTTGCTGCGTATTACGACAAATATATGCCGTCTGCATATTCCGAATTGACATACGGCGAGGTCATCTCCACTCTCGGCGTATGCGACCTCAACACGCCCTCGTCAATAAGCATCTACACAAAGACGTTTGCTGACAAGGATACTATAAAGGACGCAATAGACGACTACAACAAACGTATGGAGGCGGAGGGCAAGGAGGAGAATGTCATCAAGTACACCGACATGGTGGGAATGCTGATGTCCTCTATAACCACAATAATAAATGCAATTTCCTACGTGCTTATAGCGTTTGTATCCACTTCACTTGTTGTTTCCTCGATAATGATAGGAATCATAACCTACATTTCCGTACTTGAAAGAACAAAGGAAATCGGTATTCTTCGCGCAATGGGTGCTTCAAAGAGAGATGTGTGCAGAGTATTCAATGCAGAAACCCTCATCGTCGGATTTTGCTCAGGTGCAGTCGGAATACTCCTGACACTCCTTATATCTATCCCCGCAAACATTATAATAACGAGTCTGACAAGTATAAACAATATGGTAGCGCTTCCCACAGTAGGTGCCGTAGCACTCGTTATAATCAGTATGTTCCTGACATTTATAGCAGGTCTTTTGCCCTCACTTATAGCGGCAAACAAGGACCCTGTAGTTGCGCTCAGGACAGAGTAAATTCTTCTAAAAAAGCAAAGGCACTTGTGACAAATTGTCACAAGTGCCTTTCCGTCGTTGTACGCCTTTGCGGGCTATTTCGACACAGCAAGCGAAGGTTTATTTGTTACAGCCGTTTGTCGTACGATCTGTAGTGTTGGAACGAGGGCAAAATTCGCCTGTGGGGAAAGCCATATTCCTGAAAATACTGCAGGGATCGTCGCTTTCATTGGTCACACATTCCTTATCGGGCACACAGTAGTCGGATGCTGAAATGAGGTACTGTGCAGGGCGCTCAATGCGGAATACGGAGAAAATGCCAAGCGATACGTAGAGTCGTTTGCCTTCATCGGCATCAATGGGCGAGGACGAAAGCGTGCACGTCGCTTCACAGGGGATATCACAGCATGAGCAGCAGCAATATCCGCAAGTGTCTGTGCAGTCTACAACACGTGAGGAAAGAACGATAGGCTCTACCGCCTCGACAACGCCGATAGGTGTGTTTGTGGTCGTGTTTGCTGTAGAGCACTCGGAGCAATAGCCGTTTGTGGGAGTGCTACGGAAAATGCTTACGTTTCCTTCACTACCAAAGAGCACTACCTTCTTCTCAATAACAGCCATTCCGTCAAATTCCTGACTTCTTCCGTTTCCTATGCAAGCCTCTGCGGTAATCTTCACGTAAAATCTTGCGCTTACCTGATAAAATCCGCGATTGAAAGGAACTTCATCTACTGTGATGTTAGAGCAAACTATCTTTGCACACTTTACTCTCACATTAGAGGCTCTTTCCAGTATCTCCTGACCACTTTCGCAGAGGTATACCCTTGCATCCTCATAGCAATCCTTGTCGCGACACGAGTCAAGGACACGGAAAGTATCTATGCATATGGTATCCCTTGCCGATGCGGAAGAAAGCGAGCCACCGCCCTGACCGCAGGAGCATCTGTTTTCTGCCATATATTATAAATCCTCCTAATAACAAAATTATCGAGGTGCGTTAATGCACCTCGATAATATGTTATGCATCACATGTCAAGAATGACAAATGAATTAAAGGTATTTTTTAAGTCCTTCAGGGCACTCCTCTACGGGCAAGGAAGCTGTAGTAACGATCTCAACGTTGAGCTTTGCAGCCAACTCGTCAATCTCGAAAATGAACTTCTCGTAAGCTGCCATATCGTCCTGACAGATCTTGAGAGAGGAATCTATAAACAACTCTGTAATGTCGTGGTTGCTTGCCAAAATACCTGCTACAAAGCCGAACAATGCCTGAGCGTCAACTATGGAATAGCTGTCTGTGTCTATCAAGCGAGCCTTGTGGGTAATATCATAATTCAATTTTGCACCCTTTTCAATGCAGATTACAGAACCTTTGCTGGACTGTGTAGCCGCATTAACCATTTCTATCAAAGCCTTGGTCTTGCCTGTTCCTTTTTTGCCTATAATGAGTTTTACCATAATCTGATCCTCCTGATATATAAAAATGGATTTGGTGTATCTATATATATACTACACCAAATCCACGAAAATTTCAATAGGTATTTGTAAAAAATATTATTAAATATTCTTTAATTCATTCTCTCGAGCAATTTTTCACGCTCTGCCTCGTACCCGGACTTGCCGAGTAGCGCAAACATATTCTTCTTGTAGGACTCAACGCCAGGCTGATCAAAGGGATTTACGCCGAGCATATACCCCGAAATAGCGCATGCCATCTCGAAGAAATATACCATATATCCAAAGGAATGAGCGCTTCTGTCCTTGATTTCAAGAACTATATTCGGCACACCTCCGTCGTAATGAGCAAACAGAGTACCGAGCATCGCCGTCTTGTTTACATAATCAAGTTCCTTGCCTGAAAGGAAATTCAATCCGTCTACATTTTCCTTGTCGTAAGGAATGACGAATTTACTGCCGCAATCCTTTATGTCAAGCACAGTCTCAAAGAGCATTCTCTGTCCGTCCTGTATATACTGACCGAGAGAATGAAGATCGGTGGAAAATACGACTGAATCGGGCAAAATCCCCTTTCCGTCCTTGCCCTCGCTCTCGCCGTAAAGCTGCTTCCACCACTCGTTGAGCATAAGGCAGAAGGGCTCGTATCCCACCATTATTTCCACCGACTTGCCCTTGCGGTAAAGTGCGTTTCTTATCGATGCATACTTGAGGGCTATATTTTCATCCATTTTGTCGGAAAGGCAAAGCTCTCTCGACTGTTGAGCACCATGCATCATTTCTGTAATGTCGATGCCTGCTACTGCTATAGGAAGAAGTCCGACCGCAGTAAGTACTGAAAAACGACCGCCTACGTCATCAGGAACTACAAAGGTCTCGTATTCATTCTTGTCGGCAAACGCCTTGAGCGTGCCCTTACATTTATCAGTAGTTACGAATATCCTTTCCTTTGCGCCCTCTTCTCCATATTTGCTTACGAGAAGCTCGCGGAATACTCTGAATGCGATAGCGGGCTCTGTGGTTGTTCCCGATTTGCTTATTACGTTAAGGCAGATATCCTTGTCCTCGCAAATGGAAAGTATCTCATTAAGCGCCGTAGTGCTTATGTTGTTTCCTGCAAAGTAAATATCGGGGGTGTCTTTTTTGAGGTTGTTGTAAAGCGGAGACTTCACGAACTCAATAGCCGCCCTTGCGCCAAGATAAGATCCGCCTATGCCAAGCACAATGAAAACATCACAGCTTGACTTGATCTTTTCAGCGGCAGACAAAATGCGACCAAACTCTTCCTTGTCGTAATCAATCGGAAGGTCAACCCAACCTAAGAAGTCATTTCCCTGTGAATCCTTGTTCTTAACGGTGGCAAGAGCAGACTTTGCCTCGTTTGCAATATATGCGATCTCATGCTCTCTCACAAAGCCGTCAAGAAATCTTTCGTTTATCTTTATAGACATCACGAACATCCTCCTTTTTTAACACTACATTTATTATACTTTAATTATTTCCGTTTTTCAATATCATTTTTCAAATTTAAAAAGATATTTTATCTCGCCACCATAAAGGTCTTGAGCATTCTCATAAAAATTTCAAAATAAGATATTTTCGCTATGTCCTCTTTGCAGATTACACTCGTTTCTCCGACTACTTCTCCGTTTACTTCGAAGTATATCTTTCCTACCTCATCTCCCGCCTTAAGAGGCGCAGCTACCTTTTCTGGGATTTCGATCCTCTCTTTTACTGCGCTGCCTGTACCCTTATCAAGAATTTTTGAAAATTCGACGACGCCTAATTCGCATACATCCTTAAGACCACCTGTAACGCCTACGCTTCCGAATTCATCGTTTTTATACTCATACAACGAAAAATTAGCAAATCCGAAATCAAGCAGCTTTTTTGCCTCTTCGTTTCTTATATCGCGTGTAGGCGCCCCCATTATGACTGCGATAAGATGCATATTATCTCTTTTTGCAGTAGCGCTGATGCAGAACTTCGCCTTGGAGGTCGAGCCTGTTTTCAAGCCCGTAGCGCCTGGGTAAAAGCGAACAAGCCTGTTTGTGTTGGTAAGTGTAAACGCTCCGTCTCTTATCGTACTCATCCAGATGGACGAGTATTCAGTAATCTTTTCGTGCTTCAACAGCTCTCGTGACATTATGGCAATATCTCGTGCCGATGTGACGTGGTTCTCCGTTGTATCGTCAAGTCCGTTGGTGTTTTCAAAATGAGTATTGTTCATACCCAATTCGTTTGCACGACGATTCATCTCTGACACAAACGCTTCTTCGCTTCCGCAAATATGCTCGGCAAGTGCGACGGCGGCGTCATTTGCACTTGAGACTACAACGCTCTTGAGCAAGTCCTCGACGCTCATCTCCTCGCCCGCCTTCAGATATATCTGCGAGCCTCCCATTTCTGATGCGTGAGCGCTGGCGACTACCTTGTCGTCGAGAGATATTTTTTGCGCATCCAAGGCTTCCATCACTAGAAGAAGCGTCATAATCTTAGTGACTGATGCGGGAGGCAAAGGCTCGTCGGCGTTCTGTTCAAACAAGACCTCACCCGTTGTCGCATCCATCAGAATAGCAGACTTTGCATCTATTTGCGCGCCATATTCCTTGGCAGAAGCAGAGCCCGGCAAAAGCACCAAACCTGAAATCAAAATCGCCGACACAAGCAAGATAGAAATTATTCTTTTTTTCATAACTACACTCCTACGAAATTTATCCTATAGAAATATATTTATGAAATTATAAAAATATTACCTTTCTACTGTATTTTCAAAGTCCTCTTTGAGAATTGAGCATACTCCGATGTCGCAATATTTGCTTTTTATGTACGCCGCTCCTCGCAAAATTCCCTCGCTTTTCATTTTGCATTTTTCCATCACTCGAGCACTTTGGGAATTCCCCTTTATGTATCTCGCCTCAATTCTGTTGAGTGACAACACATCAAAGCCGAATTCTATAATCCTGTTTATCGCCTCGACACAATATCCGTTTCCCCAAAACCTGCTATTGAGCACATATCCTATCTCAGCAGAGTTGTTTGCATAGTCGAAGCGGGTAAATCCGCAAGTACCTATCATTTTTCCTGTTTCTTTAAGCTCTATAGCCCAGTCGTAGAAATCGCCTATTTTATATCTGCTCTGAAGATAGTCGGCATACTGCTTTGTGTATTCAATACAGGGGTGCTTGTTCCAAGCCAGATAGCGAGTCACATCTTCACTTGAGGAATACTCATACATATCCTTATAGTCGGACGGCAAAATTTTTCTCAATATCAGGCGCTCGGTATTCAAAGCAGGAATGCTTTTGAAAATATGAACTGTATTCTCTTTATTCATTTCAATCACCTTTTTTAATATATGAAAATTATAACATAAAGTTATATTTATGGCAAGAGCAGTTTTGCACATATTTAATTAAATTGTTCACATTGAGGTATTGATTTTGTGTATTAAAAATGGTAAAATATATTGTAACAGGTTTTCAAAGGAGAAATAAAATTGAAGGATTACTCTCAATACTCGCAAGAGAACGATATAAATAAAGAAAAAAAGAAAAAATTTCGTCTTTTTGACACACAGAGAGAGGGCAAGGGCGTAAGCAAAGAGGATGCCATAATCACCCCTGACCTTCGCGGATTTTTCAAGAGCTTTGCACGTAGCTTCAACAAGCTATTGAGCGTAAATATATTTATGGTGCTTGGAAACTTCCCTTTTATATTTGCCGTAATCGCTCTGTCCGGACTTTTCAAGACGGACTACTTTACTCCGCAGTCGTGGTTTTTCCCTCAGCTTCACGGAATAATGCTGAACAGCTCTACAGCGCCTACCCCTGCGACAATGGCTCTGTTTGGAATAGAGGGGATACAGATACAGTCCTCTGCCATGACACCTATGTCATATCTTTTCTGGGCACTCGCACTCACTATAGTATTTACATTTGGCCTAGTAAATGTAGGAACTACCTATATTATCAGAAACCTGATAAAAGGCGAGCCTGTATTTATGTGGTCTGACTTCTGGTATGCGATAAAGCGCAACAAAAAGCAAGGCTTTTGGTTTGGAATACTTGACTTTATCGTCTTGATACTCATACCCGCCAACATAATGATACTCATATCAAACCTTTCTACCATTTTTATGAGTATTATGTTCTGGCTTAATGTGTTCATCGGCATTATATACATTTTCATGCGCTTCTATATTTATATGCAAATGATCACCTTCGACCTGACTATGTTCAAGATACTCAAAAACTCCTTGATATTCGCCCTTTTAGGCTTCAAGCGAAACATTCTTGCATTTATAGGTATTGTACTTCTCGTAATTATAAACTACTTACTCTTTATGGGCGCTGGTGGTATTCTCATTCCTCTTGGAATTTCAATGCCGCTTATAATCCTGTTTGCCGCAGGTGCTTACATGGGAGGCTTCGCTTCATATTTCAAGATAAAGGAAATAATGATAGACCCTTATGTCAGCGAGCAACAGCCTGATGCAAATGACGAAACACCCGGCGAAGACATAGCAGATTTATTGTGATATAAAAAGAGAGCGACCAAAGGGGACGTACCCTTAAGGACAGTTTTGGGAATTCAATAGAATACGTTACCTACCGACAGGAAAAGGGCGAGGAATTTTAACAATTCTTCGTCCTTTTTCTTGAAAAACACTGCATCTGTGTACACAGATGCTATTATGAGTTATGAGTTATGAGTTATGAGTTTGCTTCGCAAACGTTATGATATGATCGCCTTGTTTCTTCAAGCTGTGCCGAAGGCACATCACAACTTGGCGTAGCCAATCATAAC
>JAZRQS010000038.1:0-20543 GCA_045649925.1 Eubacteriales bacterium
GTGGGGGAAGCTGGATTCGGACCAGCGAAGTCAGTGACAACAGATTTACAGTCTGCCCCCTTTGGCCGCTCGGGAATTCCCCCAAATAAGTGGAGCTGGTGGACGGACTTGAACCCCCGACCTGCTGATTACAAATCAGCTGCTCTACCAACTGAGCTACACCAGCGTTTCCACAACGTCACTTATTATAGCAGAAGAAAGTGAGTTTGTCAATACTTTTTTCGATTTTTTTAAAGTTTTTTTGAAAAAAAGAACTATAACTATAAAATTATTCGTTTGTTTGTGTTTTCTCTTGACTTTGGAGCATATTTGTATATAATAAAATCAGTAGGACGTATCAAAAATGTACGTGTGAAAACAAAAAGGAGAAATAAAATGGCACTTATAACAGTTACTAAAGATAACTTTAAGGATGAGGTTTTGAGCTCCGACAAGCCTGTGCTTTTGGATTTCTGGGCGAGCTGGTGCGGTCCGTGCAGAATGGTCTCGCCTGTAATAGACGAAATAGCAGAGCAGAGAGCTGATATAAAGGTCGGCAAGGTAAACGTCGACGAAGAGGGCGAGCTTGCGCATATGTTCGGTATTATGAGCATTCCTACGCTCGTGGTAGTAAAGGACGGCAAGGTGGTGCGCCAGACAGTAGGCGTGCGACCCAAGCAGGAAATTCTCGATATGCTTGAAGATTAAAGTAAAAGAGCAAGGGCTATAGGTCCTTGCTCTTTTTATTATATTTCCTTTGTGACCACTCTTGCCTCTATGTTGGTCACTCCGTTTTTTGTAGTACGGAAATAGTACACTCCGTCCTCGTCTGGTATTTCGCACATGTTGATGGTGAGCTTTTCCTTGTAAGGCGCCTCTGATGCAAAGCTGATAATGAACTCGCACACCTCTTTCTTGTCGATTTCGGGGATGAAATTACATATCACATCGGTGTAGTTTGTGTTGTTCATATGTCTGTTGCAGTCCGTTTCGTAGTAGCTGACCACATGCTCTCCTGCCTTGTTCATAGGAGCGTCCTTTGGAATGCGGAAACGCAGAGGCAGGTTTATCGCCTCGTCAAAGGTGTAGTTTGACATATCTATTTCGTCGCACTTGAGCAGTCGGGCGTTTTTTGTGTCTACAAGCGCCCATGTGGAGTCTCCCTCTGCGACAACGACATCGCCTCGCAGTATTCTGTACGAGCGGGGGAAGGTGACGCCCTTGCCATATACAGGCCACGTCTGTACTGTGAGCTCGTCATATGCGTGAATTGTGTCATAGCACTTCACGCTCATGCGACTGAGTATAAAGGCAAGTCCCTGTGCAAAAAGCTCCTCGTAGGTAGGTCTGCATTTTCTCATATTGTGGTTTGCTGCCTCCTGCATAAAACGGAGCAAAGCGCTTGGGCGTATTATATCGTTTGAATTCGTGTCAAGCGCCTCTACGGTGCGATCTTCGGTGAATATCATATTTTGCCTTTCATATCCTTAATTTGTTGAGCAAGTATATGTTACCATAAATTTGTTGTGTTTTCAATAAGAAAATTTGAATTTTTAATAGTGCTATAATAGCAAAAGGACTTGAAATTTCAATGCTTTTGTGATATTATAACCTCATAAATAAAGATAACACCTGAAAAGGAGCAAATAAAATGAGAGTTGTCGTAAAAGTCGGAACGTCTACCCTTGCTTACCCTACCTGCCGTCTCAACATTCGCAGAGTAGAGGAGCTTTGCAAGGTGATGAGCGATTTGAAAAATTCAGGGCACGAGGTTATACTCGTTTCCTCAGGCGCTATAGGTATGGGCGTCGGAAAGCTTATGCTCAAGGGCCGACCCGATGACATTCCCACCAAGCAGGCGGCGGCGGCAGTCGGTCAGTGCGAGCTGATGTATACCTATGACGAGCTTTTCTCAAAGCACAATCATACAGTAGGTCAGATACTTCTCACCGCCTCCGACGTTGACCACGAGGACAGACACAACAATTTTACAAACACTATGAACAGATTGCTTGAGCTTGGTGTTATTCCTATCATCAATGAAAACGACACCGTCACCACCGAGGAGATAGTCATAGGTGACAACGACACCCTTGCGGCTATCGTTGCCGTCAGCGTAAAGGCTGAGTTGCTTGTCCTGCTCTCCGATATTGACGGACTTTATACAGCAGATCCCCACAAAGACGAAAGCGCTACGCTTATCACAAGAGTAGAATCTCTGACCGATGATATCCTCGCACTCGCTGAGGGCGCTACCTCAAACCTCGGCACAGGTGGAATGTCCACCAAGCTGAAGGCGGCGAGAATGTGCATGGACGCAGGTATAGATATGGTGATAGCAAACGGAAGCGAGCCTCAAAGTCTGTACGCCATAACCGATGGCGAGTGCATAGGCACGAGATTTGTTGGAAGGAAATAAAATGATAACTACAAAAGAAATTTTGCAAAAGGCAAACTCTGTAAAGAAGTCTTTGCTTATGCTTACCGAGGAAGAGAAGAACAATGCGCTTCTTTTCATGGCTGACGCACTTATCGAGCATACTGAGGACATTCTTTCGGCAAACAATGATGACGTAAGCCGAGCAAGTGGCGTTATTTCCGATGTTATGATAGACCGCCTGCGCCTTGACGAAAAGCGCATAGCGGCGATGGCACAGGGCATACGCGACGTCGCAAAAATCCTTGACCCCGTCGGCAGAGTACTCTCCGTCACCACCCACAAAAATGGTATGACGATAGAAAAAACCGCAGTGCCTATGGGCGTCGTTGCGATAATTTATGAGTCACGCCCAAATGTCACCTCTGACGCCGCAGCCCTCGCTCTCAAGAGTGGAAACGTGTGTGTGTTGCGAGTTGGAAAGGAGGCGTTCCTTTCTGCAAATGCCATTGTTTCTGCGCTTCGTGACGGACTTTGCCGCGCCAATCTTCCGTGCGAGCTTGTCAGTCTTGTTCAGGACACAACACGCGCAGGAGCAAACGAGCTTATGACTGCTGTCGGACTTGTCGATCTCCTGATTCCCCGCGGTGGCGCAGGTCTTATAAAGGCATGTACCGAGAATGCCAAGGTGCCCTGCATACAGACAGGCACAGGCATATGCCACATCTACGTCGACGACACAGCCGATATAGATATGGCACTCAATATTATAAACAATGCGAAAACCTCGCGCCCCTCCGTATGCAACGCCGAGGAGGTCTGCCTTGTCAATTCTGCTGTTGCAAAGGAATTTCTCCCTCGTCTGAAAAAGCTCCTTGTGGACGACAGGAAGGCAGATGGCAAAATCCCCGTCGAGCTTCGCCTTGACACTCGTAGCGCAGAAATAATCGACGGCACTATGGCTGGCGATGTCGATTTTGACACCGAGTTTCTTGATTATATACTTGCTGTAAAGATAGTCGACTCCGTTGAAGAAGCAGTAGAGCACATCTCGTTGCATTCCACTGGTCACAGCGAGGCGATCATCACGAAAAATGAGGCAAATGCAAAATATTTTACTACTATGATAGATAGCGCCGCACTCTATGTCAACGTTTCTACACGCTTTACCGATGGTGGAGAATTTGGTCTTGGATGTGAAATGGGCATATCCACGCAAAAGCTCCATGCCCGTGGTCCTATGGGCGTGTCCGAGCTTACAGCATATAAGTACGTTATCAAGGGCGACGGACAGATAAGATAAGTGAAAGAGAGAATTATATGAATACTTATATAGGATTTATAGGCGCAGGAAATATGGGTGGCGCTATAGCGAAATCCGTAGCGCTTGCAGGATATTCAAACGATATTATCCTCTGCGACAAGGACGAAAGCAAGGCAAAGGCGCTTGCTGACGACTTGGGCGCATCGACTGGCGCATCAGAGCAGGTTTTGCAGAAGTGCGATGTAATATTCCTCGGCGTAAAGCCCCAGCTCCTTTCTGCCACAGTAGATGAGATTACCCCCTTTCTTGCAAAACGCGAGCAAAAGCCGTTGTTTGTAAGTATGGCGGCAGGTGTTTCTCTTGAAAAGCTTAAAAAATTGCTCGGAGATGGCACGCCTGTCATTCGCATTATGCCAAACACTCCTGTATCTGTCGGAGAGGGAATGATTTTGTGGTGCGCGAATGAGAGCGTAAGCGATGAGCAAAAGGCTTTGTTTTTAGCTATAAATGAAAAGTCAGGCGCACTCGACTATATCGATGAGGCGTTAATAGATGCCGCTTCTGCCGTTTCAGGCTGTGGCCCTGCATTCGTGTATATGTTTATAGAGGCTTTGGCTGATGGCGGTGTAAAGTGTGGACTTCCTCGTGACCGTGCCTTGCTCTATGCAGAGCAGACTCTGCTTGGCGCAGCCAAGCTCGCACTCACAAGTGGCGCTCACCCAGGTGAGCTCAAGGATGCGGTATGCAGTCCCGCTGGTAGCACTATCGAGGGCGTGAGAAAGCTAGAAAACGGAGCGATGCGCTCGTCTGTCATTGAGGCGGTAAGCGCTTCATACGAGCGCACCAAGACTCTTGGGAAATAAAAAAGAAAAAAGAGTGATTTTCATCACTCTTTTTTCTATGTTTGCGAATTACTCGCCAACCTTGATGATTTCCTCACCCTTGTAATGACCGCAGGATTTGCAAACGCGGTGAGCAAGATTGTAAGCGCCGCACTTGGGGCACTTTGCGAGGCAAGGAAGGGACAACTTCCATGTGCTGGAACGTCTCTTATCTCTGCGAGCCTTCGACACTTTTCTCTTCGGTACTGCCATCTTAAAACCCTCCTTTAGAATAGCACATATTGTGCATTTATATATTTATTAGTTTTTTTCTTCGTTTTCTTTTGCCTTCATTTCGGCAAGCAGCTTGGCAAGCGGTGCAAGCCGTGGATCTATCTCGTCATCCTTGCATTCGCACTCGCCTTCATTGAGGTCCTTGCCACATTTGTGACACAAGCCGAGACATTCCTCACGGCACAAGACCTTTGTAGGAAAGTTGAGCTCAAGGAGCTCAAGCAGGATTTCGTCAATATCCAAAAAACCGTCGTCGATAACTGCGTATTCGTCAAGCTTGTCCTCAAGCTCGGGATTTTCAAGCTCGTTTGGAGAAGCGACTGTCCTTTCCACCTCAAAAGAGAAGCTTCCCGGAACATCGCGCAAGCATCTGGCGCACGGCGCTACGTACTCTACCGTAGCTGTAAGACGCATACGCATATATCCGGCAGTGTTGGTAATTCTGCCGATGACCTTCAAGGGAGTGGAGAAGTGAACGCCCCAAAGTATGTCAGTACGGTCTTGCGAACGGTCGCGTGGCACAAGTTCAAAGTCCACGTCGAGAGAACGACATTCACCTGCGAGCATGGCTCTTAAATCAAGTTTCATATCAAATCACCTGTCGCTTTTTTTATAAGAGAATGCATATTCTCAAAGTCGTACATATTATTATACACATTTTGTTTTCAATTGTCAATAGCAAAAACAAAAAAATATCTCTTTTTTTACAGTATTTTTTGCAGTAATTTTAACAGTATTTTTCGTTGTGTTTTGTGCCAAAAAACAGAAAAATTCAAAAATGAGACACATTATACCGATTGACTTTATTTCGTAAATATGGTAATATATTGTCGTACGGTAATGCCGTAATATCTTTTGTGAGGAACGAGAAAAATGGAAGAAAACGAATACTACGGTCTGCCTGAAAGTAAGACCTTGAAAATAGTCAAAAAATGCTTGAGCACGCTTATTGTCGCAATTGTTTTCCTGCTTATCGCAGTTATCCTTTTGCGAGTTATGTTTGCAGATTACTACCCGAAGAGCTTGAAGGGACTGTATTTTACAGATGAGATAAGTGCTCACTATCTTTCTGCGCCCGATGAATTCGAGGCGTACAGGCTTGACTCTGATTACAGATATACCCCCGACTTGAATTCAGATGGAGAAAACGAGGGAAATTTCTTTTCAGCAAATCTCATTTTCGTGCCCGATAGCAATTCTGTTCAGTGTATTGTACGCTTCAACAGAGCTACCATTGATACTCTAAATGCGAAGTACAATCTCTCACTTACGCTTGACGATGCCGACGACGCCTTTGAATATACTCTCTTTGCATCACACGGTGAGGGCGAAAACGGAGAGTCATATGCAGGGCCGAGCTATGCTGTATCCTATGAGCGACATGACAAGATATGGATATACAATTATCTCGGCTTGTGTTTTGAAAACGTGGATATAGAGAGTGCATACTGGATGCGCCTTGAAATACGCTTTGCCGAAACGGGTGAGCTTATCAGCACCATTCCGCTTTATAATGCAGAGCGTGACTCTGACTCGTTTGAAAAAATCAAGATAAAAAAATCGGAGCTTCCTAAATGACAGATTTCAGATATAGTCCCAAAATAAATGGTAAAAAAGAAAAGGCTACCGCCGTGCTCTACGGAGCTATAGCGGTAGTAGCTTTTATATTCGGTATGCTTCCCATAGCAGGCAAGGGCATAATCCAGCTTGTGTTCGTCGTCTTTGCCGCGCTTGATATAATGCATTGCATCAAGTACTTTTTGACATCATACACCTACACGCTGACTGAGGCGGATGGGGAAATGATGATAGTAGTTACACAGACACAGGGAAAGCGCATCTCCACGCTTGCGAATTTCAGAGCAGCTGATATAAAAGGCATGGAGCTTTCGTCTGTAAAAGCGGCGAATGAGCAGATACAGAAAAAATACGGAAATTCCTGTGTAAAATACAATTACGCTATCTCCTCAAGTGAGGAAAATGTCATAGTCCTTACCCTGAAAAACGACTATACGCGTTATATCGTATTCCTCAGCTACAACGACGAGCTTTACTCACTACTCAACTATCTCTATTCAAACAACGAGAGCTTTGACGAGGAGTAATTTACTGCACCTCAAGCAGCTCCTTTAATGCGTTTCTGATAGTGGTCGATGGTATCAGGTATGCCTTTATCAAGGCGAGTGACGACTGTGGCATCAGACTTTCTGATACTGCGACTATATCGCGCCCTATTGAGCGCATTTTTTCCACAGCTTCATATTTTATCGCAAGGTCGAAAAACTCTAGCTTGTCTTTGTTTTCGGGTATTATTTTTGGCGGAAAAATAATTATTGCGCCTATTGTGGCAAAGATAAGCAGTACGCATAAAACAGTTTTTGTTAAAGTCATATTTACCCCCTAAGAAACAAATAAATTTTTGTTTAAAATCGAGTTTATCGCACTCGATATAATGAGTGACGCATTTTCTGTCACTGCATCGCAGTCCTTTGGAGAAACGAAAAAGCTTTTCTCTTTCAAATTTTCAAAAAATGCATCGTCACAATCCTTGCATTGCGCCTTTTCGAGCGCATCAAGCACGAGCGTGGCGGAGTCCACTACTGTGGGCACGCCTATGGCTATTGTCGGACACCCGAGTGAGCCTTCGTTCATTGCAAGTCGTGCATTGTTTATACCTGAGCCTGGCGAAATTCCTGTATCGCACAGCTGTATTGTGGTGGCGAGTCTTTCGCAGGAGCGTGCGGCAAGCGCATCTATGACGATGACCGCATCAGGCTTTGCAAGCTCGCATATACCTCGTATAATATCTCTGCTTTCTATCCCCGTCTGCGACATTACCCCCGGCGAAACTGTTATTACCTTGGCGTGGAAATATTTTGTAAAAACATCACTTTCATATTCCGATATGTGATTTGTGGCGCTTATCTGCTTTACTGTCATAGGGCCAACGGCGTCTGCGGTAAGGTAGCGATTTCCGAGCCCTGCCACGAGTATTTTCGAGCCCTTTATATCTCGTTGTGAAAGTGCCTTTTTCAGATAGCCTGACAGTACCTCTGTCAGCGCATCTGCACTTGAATTAAGCTCATTTTCATCTATGTCCCATAGTGGTGGCACGACGAGCGTCGTGTAGCTTCCGATAGCCGTTTTGTGCTTTTCCGAAGCCTCCTTTGTCGAGATCGTGAGCGTGTGTATTTCGGTGTCGCCCACCTTCCTTTTTTCAAATGATACTCCCTCGCAGTCATCGTCTGCGCGACACCTCTCGCAAGCGAGGTCGGTGTGTATTGAAACGCCTTTCATATGCACCTCCTGTCATTACTGCAGTAAATTTTTGACAGTGCGACAGTAAAATATGCAAAAGAAAGCTAAAAAAATAGCCGACACCACATCAAAAACAGAAAAAGATGGTTAATATACACAATTGCCGGCTGTAAAATTTGTGCAAGTATACAATGTTGTCATTTATCGAAAAAATTACATTGCTATTGAATGCTTTTAGTGTTATAATATAATGTGTTTAATATTTTATCATTATAAATTTGGAGGACCCTTATTATGAAGAAAATTTTGGCGCTTGTGCTGGCAGTCCTTATGCTTGCTTCCAGCGTTACCATGCTCACTTCCTGTGGGCCTGAAGATCCTGAAGCAGGTGCTATTGTTAACATGTATTTCGTGGGAGATGTTTATGATTTTGACCCCTCACGAGCATATGTAGACGATGAAGCTGCTCAGCTTTTTGCGTTGTTATACGAGCCTCTCTTTACTCTCAATTCCAAGGGAGATGTAGAGTATGCTTTGGCTAAGAGCTACAAGATAATCGAGGATGAGGAAAAGGGAGTTTACTCCATGGAGATCGTCCTTAGAGATACTTACTGGAGCGACGGCTCTGCAGTTACCGCAGAGGACGTGCTCTTCGCATGGCAGAGAATCCTTGAGTGTGATTTTCAGAGTCAGGCAGCACCCCTTCTTTACGACATCAAGAACGCTGTTCTTGTAAAGCAGGGCGAGCTTTCCATAGACGACCTCGGTGTTACTGCGGACAAGAAGATACTTACCATCACCTTTGAGGACAAGGTGGATTACGAGGCATTCCTTCGCAACCTTACATCTATAGCTCTCGTTCCCCTTCGTGAGATGGTTGTATCCAAGGCATCTACCTTCTGGGGCAAGAGAAAGTCCACAATAGTTACAAATGGTCCGTTCTGTATCGACACTCTCGACTACAACCTCGGTCAGCTTACACTTGAGAGAAACAAGTACTATCGTCGTGATCCCGAGTCTGTCAAGGACTATGACAAGTATGTAACTCCCTTCCAGATAAACAACCAGTGGTTCATCGAAACTGAGGAAACTGAGTGGATGACCTACGGCATGTATCTCGATCAGGTATATGAAAAGTATATAAACGGTGCGATCTTCTATATCGGCGATCTTTCACTCGCAAAGAGAAGAGAGCTTCAGTCTCAGGCAGTTGTGTCAGACCTTCTTTCCACATTCTCATGTGTATTCTCTGAAAGCAACCCCGTACTTGCAAATCCCCTTGTAAGACAGGCACTCTCACTCGCTATTGACAGAGAGTACCTTGCGCAGCTTGTTACCTTTGCAGAGCCCGCTACCGGCTTGATCGCTCCTGGCGTTTACGACGGAAAATCTGCAAAGAAGGACTTCCGCGAGGAAGGCGGTGCGCTCATTGAAACTACAGCAAATATGCAGAAGGCTATAGAGGTTCTCGATTCTGCAAATGTTACATTCAACTCTACCACAAGAAGAATTACACTCGGATACAAGGCGAGAAGCGAGGCTGATGAGGCAGTCGCTACCTACCTCCAGAGCGTATGGACCGAGCTTGGATTTAACGTAACGCTCAGACCTCTCTACGGCGAGGATAGCGAAATCTACACCGACCCCAACGATGCATCTACAAAGCTTACTATAAAGGACAACAAGCTCCAGACAGAGTATGAGGCGTTCGTCAATGGCTCTTCCCACGCTTGTAATGCACTTCTCGTTGACCTTCAGATGTTCTCCACAAACGCATTCACAGCTCTTTGCGGATTCACAACAGATATGAATGGTAACGGAATTGATATGTCCATTGATTCTCAGGGATATAGAAGCTACGCCTTCATCAAGTCAAGCTCCGGATACTCCAACGAGCAGTACGATGCACTCATCAAAGAGGCATTGGCAGAGAAGGACCTTGATGCAAGAGCAGCTATACTCCACGAGGCAGAAGAGATGCTTATGAACGATATGGTAGTAGTTCCCTTGTTCTACAACCAGTCATTCTACATCTCCCGCGAGCTTAGCAACATTGAGGTAAACGAGTATGGTCTTCCTATCTTGACACAGATGAAGCAGAAGAACTACAAGAAGTACCTTCCCGTCGATTGAGTAAAACAATATGAAATAGGAAAATCAGCGACCTCGGTCGCTGATTTTTCAATAAATCTACACACACGATAAATTTCACGATAAGAGAGAAAAAATGAAGAAAGAGCAAAATTACGTAATATACGACAAAACAGACGTCAAAATTTTCGTCTTGTTCCTACTTGACAATATTAACTATCCTGTAGATTACACTACGATAAACAATATAGTTATAGACAACGGATATGTCGCTCCCTTTGATTTTGCAGAGAGCTTTTCAGAACTTTGCGAGCATGGTCATGTCGTTTGCGACACGCTTGACGGAGTACAATATTACGTTATTTCCGACACAGGCAGGTCGGTCGTCAAGGAGCTTTCCGACACCATTCTCGACTCGATGAAAAAGGCAGGGGCGATAAGTGCCGCAAAGTATTTGTCCTTTGAGCGCACAGGCGCTAAGGTTGAGGCAAACGTCAAGGAGCGCGAGGACGGCAAGTTTTCGCTTGAGTGCTGTGTATCTGACAAAAACGGAACCACTTTCAGCATTACAATATGTGTCGGCGTGCGTGCGCAGGCAGAGGCGATGAAGGAAAAGTTTGTCCGCGAGCCTGAAAAGATATATCGCAGTGCTATGTCCGCCCTTACAGGAGAGTTTGACTATCTTATTGGTTAAGTTGCATATGTAGAAATGCAAAAAATTATTAAAAATTTATTTGAAAATACCAAAAAAATTTACAAAACTCTTGACAAAAAATATATAATGTTGTATTATATTTAATAAGATTATAGGTATTTGTATGAATAGCTTTGATGAAAAATTGATAGTTATATTGGAGGAGCTGCAGGGCGGAAACAAGGCCGTCTTTTCCGATATACATTCCTCTTTTTCTCCGCTTGTCAGGTCGCTTGCCGCAAAGTATGCGCCGCCTGAAGAGTTCGAAGAAGCGCTCCAATGTGGTCGCGTGTCATTGTATAATGCCGCTATGTCATATAATATATCACAGCATAATGTCAGCTTTGGACTTTATGCGAAGATCTGTATAAGCAATGCCTTGATATCCAATGCACGAAAGCGCAAGAAGGATGGCGAGGTCTACTCACTTGATGAAATGAGCGAGAGAGGAATTTTTTACTCCTACGCTCCCGACGAGTTTGAGCAGCCCGATGCACACTTGATAAGAAACGAGGAGCTCGAAGAGCTCAAGCGTATCGCCCTCGACCACCTTTCAGGATATGAAAAGCAGGTGTTTGATTTGTATATAACAGGGATGAGCACATACAGGATTTCCTGTGCTCTTGGCAAAAGCGTAAAGTCGGTCAACAATGCCCTGTGTCGAATAACCGCAAAGCTTAAAGGCTTGTTGAAATAAGTTTATATGCCCCAGTAGCTTAAGGGAGAGCGTTGTTTTCAAAGGCGTCGGTTGGAATCCGTCTAAGGGCAAAAAATATTATACCATTTAAGTGAGGTAAACACAATGTATCAGGACAAAACATTAAAGTGCAAAGATTGCGGCAACGATTTCATCTTTTCCGCAGGCGAACAGGAGTTCTACGCAGAAAAGGGATTTCAGAATGAGCCCCAGAGATGCAAGGCTTGCCGTGATTTGAGAAAGAACGCAGCTAAGGGAGCAAGAGAAATGTTCACAGCTGTTTGCGCTGAATGTGGCAAGGAAGCAAAGGTGCCCTTCAATCCGACCGAAGGCAAGGCTGTATACTGCAGTGAGTGCTATGCAGCAAAGAAAGCTAACTAATTTGAATTAACTACATATTTTTAGCTTTTATGGAGATGCAGAAATGCATCTCCTTTTTTTGCCGAAAAATCAAAAATCCTTTAAATATATATAAATATATATAAAACTATATACAAAATCAAAAAAGTGTGCTATAATTACTATATCTATACATTTGAGGACGATTGCGATAAATGAAGGATAATAGAAATAGCAATAACAGAAATAACTATAAAAGCAGACCAAACAAGGAAAGAAAAGACAGATTTGTCCCCGCCGAGCGTGAAGAGAGAAACACCGATGGTCTTATCGGTGGGAGAAACGCCGTAAAGGAATTGCTGTCAAGTGGCAGAGATATCGACAAGATATTCGTAGCCGCAGGAGACCGCGAGGGCTCTATCTCTATGCTCGTCGCAGAGGCGATAGAGAGAAAGATACCCGTAATTGAGGCAGACAGAAAAAAGCTCGACTCTATGCTTTCTGCTCATCAGGGAATTATCGCTATGGCGTCCGAGAGAAATTACTGTAGTGTCGACGATATTATCGCTTATGCGGAGTCCAAAGGTGAAAAGCCTCTTATTGCTATCTGTGATGGCATCGAGGACCCACACAACCTAGGCGCACTCATAAGATGCGCAGAGTGCGCAGGCGCACATGGCATAGTGATACCCAAGCGCAGAAATGTAGGACTAACCGCAGTTGTTGCAAAGTCGTCTGCTGGCGCTATCGAGCATATGCTTGTAGCAAAGGTTACAAACCTTGCGCAGGCGATAGAGGATATGAAGGAAAAGGGAATATGGGTTTACGCCGCTGATATGGCTGGCACAAGCTATTACGACCTTGATTTCACGAGCGCCTCTGCCATAGTTTTTGGCAGTGAGGGAAGTGGAATTTCCAGACTCGTGTCCGAAAAGTGCGACTTCGTTGTGTCCATTCCAATGTATGGACAGGTCAATTCCATGAATGTGTCTACAGCAGCGGCAGTAGTGCTTTGCGAGGCGGCAAAGCAGAGAGCTGCGAAAAAATAAAAAGCAAGCCAAAAACAAAAAAATCAAAGCAAAGGAGGCAGAAAAATGGCGGATAAAAAAGAGCAGAAGAACGAAGTTTCAAACGACTATATTCAGGACCTGCTTAATAAGCTCAAGGTGAGCCTTGACAACTATGATAATGAAAATGCCGCATCTTCGGCACAGCCACAAGCCTCCGATGAAATAGCTATAAAGCTCGATGAATTGAGCACAGAGGATTTTCTTCAGGAAGATGATGTAGAGGACGCTGGCAAGTCAGCGGAGGAGTCGTTAGAGGCGACAGAAGACGCTGAAACGGAAGAATCAGTCGAAGAAACAGTTGATGAAACTGAAACGCCTGAAGCGGTCGAAGAAGAGTATCTTGAAGAAATAGAAACAGAAGAGACGCTTGAAGAAGAACCCACTGTAGAGGAAGCGCTCGAGGAAGACGAAGCAGAGCAGCCTGACACCGACGAGACTGCCGCAGACGAAGCGATACAAGAAATAGAAGAAGCCTCCGATACGCTTGTTTTTGACGCCGTAGTCGCGCCTGTAGAAACAGAAGCAGAAGACGAGGATAAGGACGAGGACGAAGACGACATTGTTCTTTCCGACGATATGGAGCAGCTCGAGCTTGAAATTCAGGACGAGGACGAAAAGGATGAAGAGCCTGAAGAGGAAAGAGAGCCTTCAAATGTTGAGCTTCCCGCTGCCTACACAGAGCAGGAGGAAGATTATTCCTTGGAGGATGATCTCCCTTGGGAGCTTGCCAAAAAGGAAGCGGATGCGCAGGAGCTCGAGCTCGACGAGCTTGACGAGGACGACACAGTCGACATCAACACTTTGATGATAAGGTCGGCAAAGGTGAGAGTCCGCAGATATCGTATAACTCTCGTGAGCAGACGCCCCGACAAGATAGCCCCCATAGAGATGATGCCAAAGATAGAACAGGTTGCAGAAACTCGCGAGGAGTTTTTTGGCACAAATGCGACCTTTGACAATCTCGATGATGATAATTTCAATGACGTTTTGCATATGGTAAATCGTCGTGAAACAGAAGAAAAAACTGCTATATCAGAGCCTGTTATAGAAAATAATGCAAGCGACTTTGAAGAAACGGACGATTACGATGACGCTCCTACAGCGCAGTTTGTGTCTGTATCAAAGAACGCAGACCTCTTGCGTGAAAGCGCTACTGACGTTGAGGAAATTGAAGACTACCCTGAGCTCGATGACCTAAACGATGTAAAGGAATCAAAAGAGAGCGAAAGCGAGTACGATATTTCCGAATACTCGATAAGCGACCTTTCCTTTGAGGAGGATAGTGCAAATTACGGCACTACAAATTACAATTACCCGAATGAAGTCAGCAGGATAAAGACGGAATACAGGAAATCGCTTCGCATAGAGAAGATAAAGATGATTTCAATAGCAGTCCTTACATTCTTGCTTTTGTTGCTTGAAAATTCTATTCTTATAAATGTGAATTTCGCAAGCCTGCTCAACATTGAGTCAAATCCCGCAATGTACGCCCTGCTCGATATGCAGATATTCATCATTATCGCCGCAATGTCGTATCTTGAGCTGTTCAACGGCGCGAAGGCGATAATAGAGAAGAAGCTTTCCCCCGAGAGCTTCTGTGTATGCGCTACGCTCTTTGTGATAGCCTTCAACATAGTTCTCTGTGTTAAGGACGAGTTCCTCCCTATGTATAGCTTTGCGGCGGCTATGGTTTTGCTTGCCTGCCACATAAGTAAGTATGTCGACCTCTGCTCGCAGAGAGATACCTTTGAGAGTTATTCTGCGCAGGGTGACAAGCTCGTCGCCGAGATAGTCAAGAATCAGGATGTTGCGGCTACCTTGAGGTCACGCTTTGGCGAGGACAAGCCTATCAGCGTAATGAGAATAAAGAAGGTAGGATATGTAAACGGCTACCTTGACAGAATCTCCAAAAAGAGCAACGATGACTTGCTCAATACCATTCTTCTCGTTGCATCAATCAGTGCATCGCTCGCTTTGGGTGTTGCCGCTCTCATAATCGTGGATTTCACCTTGCTCGTGTTTATGTCGGCATTCGTTTCCACTTTTATGTTCTCGGTTGCATTCTCGATTTTCTTTGCCCACGTTCTGCCTATGTATTTCGTGGAAAAGAATGCATCTCGTGAGCATTGCGCAATAGTCGGAGAGTATTCCGTTGATGAATATACAAGTATGGATTTCGTTTCCTTTGAGGACGTGGAGGCATTCCCGACACGAAAGGCAAAGATACGAGGCATTAAGATATTCGGCTCGGATCGTCCCGATGAAATTCTCTATAATATGTCGAGCATTTTCGCCACAGTTGGAGGACCGCTCGACGGCATATTCAGAGTGTCTGTTTCAGACCTCGGTATGTCAAACGATGTTAAGATTTTGAGCGTAGCTACAAATGGTGTATCTGCGCTTGTTGACGGCAGAGAGCTTCGTGTCGGCCGTGGCGATTACATGGAGAAAAACGGCATCACGCTTTTCTATGACTCCGATGACGAGGCACAGCTGGAGGACGGAAACGTCAGCATTATGTTCCTTTCGCAAAACGGAGAGCTCGTCGCAAAGTTCTATGTCGAGTACAATATAAGCTCGAGATTTTTGGCAAATGTCAAAAAGCTCAACTCGCACGGAATCCGTTCCGTAATCAGAACCTACGATCCCAACATTGATGAAAAGCTCCTGCAAAAGCTTGTGCCACAAGATGCGGACACCATCAGTGTGGTAAAGAAAATGCCCGAAAATGTAAACGATTACGCCCAGCTTTGCATTGACAGCGGACTCGTTACAGGTGAAAGCTCGCGCGACATAATAAAGATGATATTCTCCTGCTTCAAGCTTAAAAAGGCCGTTAAGGTGGCACAGATAGTAATGATAGCAGGCGTTGCCATCGGTATAATATTCTCAGCGCTCGCAGTAGCGTCGGGAATAGTGCCTGTACCCTCTATTATGATGACGCTCGTATCATTTCTGACACTTGTGCCCGTTGCGGTGCTTTCAAAATTCATATTAAAGTAATAAAAAAGGACTGTGATTTTGTAGTCACAGTCCATTTTCCCGAAATGGAGAAAATATAAATGACCAAAAAGACAATAGACGAAAACCGCTCAGGAATACTCAAGTCCGTCTTAAAGCCTGGCAGATACACAGGTGGAGAATATGGACAGATAATAAAGGATAAGAGCGCTGTAAAGTCGCGCTTTGCTTTCTGCTTTCCCGACATCTACGATATAGGAATGTCAAACCTCGGCATAAGAATACTCTACGATTGTCTCAATCGTGAGGAGGACATCTGGTGCGAGCGTGCCTATGCTCCGTGGATAGATATGCACGAAAAAATGAAGGAGTACGGCATTCCCGTAACCGCTCACGAAAGCGGAGATCCCTTGACCGAGTTCGACTTTGTGGCGTTTACTTTGCAGTATGAGCTTTGCTATACCACAGAACTCCAGATGCTGAAGCTGTCGGGCATTCCGCTTTACTCACGCGACAGAGACGACACTATGCCTATCATTATAGGTGGCGGCCCCTGTGTTTACAATGCCGAGCCGATAGCTGACTTTTTCGACGTATTCTCAATAGGCGAGGGAGAGGAAGCGCTTGTAGAGATAAACAAGCTCTATATAGAAATGAAAGAGAGCGGAAGCTATAGCAAAAAGGAATTTTTGCATGCGGCGGCAAAGCTCGAGGGCTTTTATGTGCCCTCCCTCTATGACGTTTCCTACAATGACGACGGCACGATAAAGGCATATGCCCCCATCTATGACGATATTCCCACAAAAATAACCAAGCGCATAATCAAGGATATGGACAAAGCGCCTTATCCTACACAGTTCGTTATGCCTTACATAGAAACAGTTCACGACAGAGTAGTGCTCGAGGTGTATCGAGGATGCATACGTGGATGCCGTTTCTGTCAGGCAGGAATGGTCTACCGCCCTATACGTGAAAAGTCTCCCAAGGTCCTTTGCGAGCAGGCGAAATGCCTGTATGAAAACACAGGCTATGACGAAATCTCGCTTTGCTCATTGAGTATAAGCGACTATTCGAGAATAGAGGAGCTTACCGATGGTCTGCTCTCTTGGACAGAGAAGGAAAATGTAAACCTCTCGTTGCCCTCCTTGCGTGTAGATAGCTTCACCAAGGAGCTGATGGACAAAATATCCAGCGTCAGACTTGGTGGTATCACGTTTGCCCCCGAGGCAGGTACACAAAGACTTCGTGATGCGATAAACAAAAATGTGCTTGAGGAAGACCTAATGCGCGCCGTAAAAATCGCATTTGAGGCAGGCAAGAGCAATGTTAAGCTCTATTTTATGCAGGGATTGCCCACCGAGGAGCTGGAGGACGTAGAGGGCATATCCACTCTCGCCTCAAAGGTCGTTGACAGATATTACGAAACCCCCAGAGAAATGCGTGGCAAGGGCGTCAGCGTCACAGTCAGCGTTTCCTGCTTTATACCAAAGCCCTTTACCGCTTTCCAGTGGGAAGCGCAGGATACACTCGAGGAGCTCGAGAAAAAACAGCAGCATTTGCGCTCCTGCATAACTGACCGCAAGATAAAATACAATTACCATGACGCTCGTGTGTCAAGACTTGAGGCAGTTTTCGCAAGAGGAAACAGGACTTTATCAAAGGCCCTCGCCCTTGCTTGCGAGGAGGGCGTTCAGTTTGATGCGTGGGACGAGTGCTTCGACTATGACAAGTGGATGGACATATTTGAACGTACAGGTATAGACGCGACCTTCTTTGCAAACCGCAAGATAGGTATCGATGAGATTCTGCCTTGGGATATCATTGATTGTGGTGTTAGCAAGGAGTATCTCAAGCGTGAGCGCGAGCGCGCGTATGCCCGTACAACAACCCCCTCCTGTGCCGAAAGGTGTAACGGATGCGGAGCAAATAAGCTTGGAGGTAAAAACAAATGGTGCAAGTAAAGGCTATAGGCGAAAAGCTTGAAAGACCGATATACGTGCGCGTCAAGTTTGCCAAAAAGGGAAAGCTCCAGTATATCTCCCACCTCGACCTTGTAAGGACAATGCACAAAATTCTCATAAGGTCAAAAATGCCACTCTGGTTCAGTGAGGGATTTAACCCGAAGCCGAAAATGATATTCGCCTCCTCAATGTCTGTAGGACTTCAGAGCGAGTGCGAGTTTATGGACGTAAGGGTTACCCATCAGCTTGACCTTGATAGCGCAAGAGAGGCGCTCAGCGCTACCTCACCCGATGAGCTTACCATACTTGACGTATATTATCCGACTACAGAGTTTACTGCGATAGGCTGGGCAGAGTATAAGATGTCTATCAGCAGTAAGGATTCTCCGGAAGGCTTGCCCGAAAGGTGCACCGAGCTGCTTAAGTCCTCACCTCTTGTCGTCTTGAAAAGGACGAAAAGCGGTGATAAGGATGTCGATATAAGCTCGTATATAGGAGACGTGGAGGCGTCGGCTTCCAATGAAGGAGATGTCGAATTGAAGGTTATGCTCAAGGCAGAGAACACCTCGTTTCTCAACCCCGAGTATCTCATAACAGCTATGAAAAATTCGCTTGGAATACTTTCGGGAAGCCTGCTTGAAAATACGTACGAAATAGTTCGTACCGCTATGTATGATGCGGATATGAACCTGTTCAGATAAGGAGAAAAAATGAAAAAATACGATACCATCATCTTTGATATGGACGGTACGCTCCTTGACACCCTCGAGGACCTCACCGATAGTATAAATTATATGTTGAATAAGTATTCCTATCCTACCAAGACCATCGACCAGATTCGCAGCTATGTAGGAAACGGAATAAAGGCGCTCGTTGAAAGGGCAATTCCCGATGGAGCCGAAAATCGCAATTTCGATGAGGCTTACAATTGCTTCCTTTCTTATTATGAGGCGCATAGCGAGGATAAGACAAAGGCGTACGAGGGAGTGCACGACCTCATCGAAAGGTTCAGACAGCACGGCTATAAAATGGCGATAGTGTCAAACAAGTTTGACGCAGGACTCAAGGTGCTGGCAAAGAAGTTCTTCCCGACGATTGACATCGCTATCGGCGAGAGTGCAGGTGTAAACAAAAAGCCTGCACCCGATATGGTTTTCATCGCTATGGATCAGCTCGGTAGCACAAAGGAGAAGTCGGTTTATATCGGTGACTCCGACGTCGACTTTATGACTGCCAAAAATTCCGGCATCGACTGTGTTTCTGTGCTTTGGGGCTTCCGAACAAGAGAATACCTCTCGCAAATCGGTGCTACCGTATTTGCTGAGACACCCGATGAGGTTTTCGACATTGTAAACGGCTAAAACACGTTTTCTATTCTTAACTCTGTATATCCCTTGATGTTGTCGATTGTGATACAGAGCTTTTCGGCGGCGATGAGGAAGTTTTCTCTGGAATCTGCCTCACTCGCCCCGAGAGCGCTGGCTATTTCTTTTTTTACCGCTATCATTTCCTCTCGGTTTATCGTAATGTGAAAGAGAGATTCGTTTTTCTCCCATTCCTTTGATATAGCGTCTATGCATTTTCGTGAGCGCTCGTTCAGCTCCCCCTCCTCAAGTGCCTGCTCAGTCAGGTATAACAGGTCATTCAGTCGTTTGTCGGCGCACGCCGAGAGCGTAAGGGAAGTAGCTATTATCGTCAAAAGCAGAGCTATAGCGACTATAAAAGTTCTCATTTGTTCTTTTCCTTTATTATGGTGTTTATATTTCCCGCATCGTCTACTGTCATGAGGAACACGTCGGAAATATTGCACCCTTTTTCTTTTAGCTCCTTTTTGATTTGGTTGTCGCTCACGCCTTGACGGCGCATATTTTCTTTGTTTGCCACACCATCTATTATGAGTGTGTGCGCCATCCCCTTTTCTGTGATTTGAATACCCATATCCTCGCAGGTGGGAGGGTTCAGATGCGCCTTCTTGATTACCGAGAGCTTTCCGTTTTCCTCAAGTATGGCGTAGTAGACATCGTTTATGTTGCTTATCTCCTGCACACGTAGCTCACTTATCAGCTCTTGTATAGAAATTCTCATTTTCTCCATCTCCTTTTGGTCCAGCTTTCCTTTGTATATTAAAAATGATGGTTTTGATTCAAACAGTCGCTTGAGTAGATTTATCTTGTTTTTTGAATAGGTTATTATTATTTCAAACGATACTATAAGTGAGATAGGCAAAATAGCATACAAAAGCGGGAGGTCGGGGTTTGATATGGGGAGTGCGGCTATGTCAGACAAAAACAGGGTAGAGATAAGCTCCGATGTCTCAAGCTCGCCTACCTGCCTTTTTCCCATCAGCCGTAATAGGATAGTCATAAGCGTATATATAATAATGGTACGGAAAAGGATTACAGGCATGCTTTCACCTCGCTTTTTAGTTATTTTTTGACTTTTTCGCCTTGATATGCAAAAAAATATCAAAAAAACTAAATTTTTTTCACAAACCCCCTTGACAATGTCGGCTTAATTTGATATACTGTGAAAGCCTCACGACCGAAAGGGAGGGAGGTGAACAAGATACAGCGACCTCTACTTTGAAAAAACTTTAAAAAAAGTTAAAAAAACTTTGAAAAAAGGCTTGACAAAGCGAGAAGTATGGTGTATAATAGGAAAGTCGCTGACAGGAAAAAGCTTGTCTGCGCATCGGTCTTTGAAAATTGAACAACAGAATTTCATAGCACTGAAAAGT
>JAZRQS010000039.1:0-25952 GCA_045649925.1 Eubacteriales bacterium
GCTTTTGCATTTCTCGCCAAAGGCGAGATATGTCAAAAGCGAGAGGGATTTATATCATATCGAATTGGAGCGTAGCGACAATATATCGAGCTTGAACGAAGTGAAAGCATATCGAGTCAACGAAGTTGACATATCGACAAAGCAAATCACCCCCACACACAAGCAAGGGACAGAGAAAATAAAAATTCTCTGTCCCTTTTTCTATCGCTATTTTCACTCCTTCGCTTGACTTGGCAGGCAAAATATTATATAATGGTCGTGTAGGAATATTTTTTCAGCAAATCAACGTTTGAAAGGAAGCATATATGAAAAAGCTTATTCTGGCATTGTTAATTTTGACAACTATTATTTGCATCGCATCGTGTGGCAAGACCACGCCCCCCTCTACCGATCCTGTAGTAGAAGAAGTCTATAAGGTAGAAAAGCTCACTATAGGTGGCGTGGACATATCCGAATTCGTCATTGTCCTCGGCCCTGACATGAGCGAAAACGAACAGCATATAGCTACGCTTTTGCAGAAGAAGATAGCCGACGTGTGTGGCGAGGAAATCGCTATAGTCGACTACACAACCCCCGAGCAGAAGTATGAAATTCTATTCGGTAACACAGGCAGAGCGGAAAGCTCAGCTCTCACTCCCGCAAGCAACACAGCGTCAGGCGCGCAGAGTGGCACCAAGCTCGCATTTGTGGGCAACGGCACGGATGCAAACGGCGCGATGATGAAGACCTTGTACTTCATAGTCGACGGTATCCCCGCATGCGAGAGCTACGATATAATCGTCGAATCCTTTGACAGTCAGCCCTACAAGGCTCCTCACCTCACAGAGACGAATATGCCTATGCTTGAGGATGCGACGGACAAATTTGATCCCGACTTCTACGCAGACACCGAAAACGTGCTCAAAAGATTTTACTATTCCGTAGACAGAATGCCCGATGAGATAACGGTACTCCAGCCGTTTGAAACCGAGGACTTTCCCCTGAGCGAGCAGAATATCATTTTCGTCGCTCCCAACGGCAGCGATGAAAATGAGGGTACTATCGAATCTCCCCTTGCGACACTTCCCAAGGCGTTGAAAAAGCTCGACAACGGCGGTGGTATTATCTACTTCCGTGAGGGTGTCTACGATACTACCGACTGGGGTTCGATCACGGCAAACGGCAAGAGCTATTCTCCCATATTCATAAAGCCCTACGAGGACGAAAAGGTGCTCTTCAACTCGGGAAAGAACATTCCCGCGTCTGCCCTCAAGCCTCTTGATACACAAAACGACGCGCTCGCAGAGAGAATCCCCGTTTCATCCTGGGATTCCGTAGTTTACGTAAACCTCTTTGAGCTTGGCTGGACTGAAAAGGACTTCGGCTCTATTTCCGAGAGCTTTATTCCCTCTCTCTACCTCGGCAACGTGACAGGAGAGATTTCACGCTATCCTAACTCTGACGAGCCTCTGCTCTACTTCAAGAAGGCATACGACACGGGTAGCGTTACCTCAAGAGACGCCTCCCACCTCTATGAAGACTGGATAAAGAGAGTAAAGAACTGGGACACATGGAAAAAAGCAGGTGGTACAGAAAGCACGAGCTACACCTTTGACAAATCCGTTTACAAGAACTTGAAGGAAGCGGTCGCTGACGCTCAGGCTCTCGATACGGTAGCGCACACCAAGTATACAGACTCGTTTGGAAACCTCAACCTCGACTACGGCTGGTCCATCAAGCTGGAGGACCTCACTCCCATCAAGGAAAAATGGGTAAATACAGGCGACATCTGGTTCTACGGAAACACATATTCGGGCTACCGATTCTACAACTGCCAGATAGCCGAAATCGACAGGACCAAGCTCGCCCTCGTGTCAGTGCACGGCACTATACTTGGCGCAACCTCCTCAGGAAACTCGCCTACAGGCTACAACAACTACTACCTCTACAACGTGCTTGAGGCTCTCGACCACCCCGGTGAGTGGTATCTCGACAAGGCTTCAGGAAATCTCTACATCTACAAGACGGAGGGGCTTGAAAACGCGAGCATCACCTATTCAAATCAGACGAAAAACATCCTCTCCTTCAGTGGAAGCAGTAACGTAATAATCGACGGTATCAGAATCGCACAGGGTGGCTCTACGGGTGTTTACATGACGAGATGTAACAACATGGTTATCCAGAGATGCGAAATTTCGCAGACTGAAAGCTGTTCCATCTATGCAACCATTTCACAGGAATGCGCGTTTATCTACAACGACATTTCCGATGCAGGCGCTACGCAGATATACACCACGACAGACTCCTCGGAGCTCAGAAGCGCTACACCCACACGCCACGTAATACAGAATAACTACTGTCACTCCCCCCGCTACTCGCAGAAGATAGGTATTTCAGCATCGGGTATCAACACGGTAGTTTCTCATAACCACCTTGTCGGTAGCTGTCTGTACTTCGAAAACACATACGAGTGCGTGTATGAATACAATCGCGTGCAGGGTGGCTCTCCCGACGTCTCCGACGGCGGTCTTGCCTACCTCGGTGGCTACAACGATATGCTTAACCACATAAGATACAACTACCTCTACGACTGGAATACATCCAACACAGGTATCTACTTCGACACTCTGTCCTCCTTCAACTACGCTTACTACAACATAGTTGACTCCTCTACTGCGACGACCAAGTCGACGAGATTCCTCTACTCCTCTACGGGACACTACAACGTATTCTACGGCAACTTGCTCGTAGGAAGATCGACCGACTACATCGCAGAGTCCACACTCTTCTTTGACGAGACGGCTTCAAACTACTTCACGTTTATGGGCTACTCCGAGGACTTTGTCGAATCACTCGACAAGTACAAATCAAACTTCTTCACCTGCTTCCCCGAAATAAAGAATTTCTACACGATAATGAAGCAGCACGTCAATGAGAGAACGAAGGACGGCTACGTACGTAACGAGCTTGAGATTTACCTCTGCTCGCCCAACAGCAACGTCATTGTGAACAACCTGCTCCTCGGCGCTGAAAGGATAGTCGACCAGATGCTCCTCACAAAAACAAATTCGGTAACGGGCGAAAAGATGACGTCTCTCGACATTATCAGAAACAACCACCTCATCACCGACTACGCAGGCGTGCTCGCAGACCACGCAAACGGCGACTACACGATAGTAGACGAAGCCCTTTCAGCAGTAAAGAGCGTTATTCGCGACTACCGTCAGCTGTCTATCGAAAATGTCGGCTTGACCTACACAAAGTAAGACAAGCAAATGCCAAATCAAAGCAAATCGACAAGACGAAATCTCTCCTCTTTTTCGAGGAGAGATTTTTTGTTTTCTCTCTTTTCACTTTTTGAAAATTTCTCGCCATACGTGAAAAACCCCTTGTGTTTTTGGCAAAAATATGTTACAATAATGGTAGTATGTGCAGTGGCACAATAAATGGAGGTTTACATGAACAAGTTTTTGACTTCTCTCGGCTTTGATGCCAAAAAAAAGCAGACGACTGTCAAGACGGAAATCATCGCAGGTATCGTAACATTCCTCGCAATGGCGTATATCCTGACAGTCAATCCCAACCAGATTTTGTACGCAGGTACAGCTGACCCGAGATGGTCCTCTATATTTATCGCTACAGCTCTTGGCGCTGTAATAGGCACGCTCCTTATGGCGTTTTTGTCCAAGATGCCTCTCGCTCAGGCGTCGGGAATGGGACTTAACTCATTGCTCGGCTCCGTCATCGGCGGTGGCGTCGGCGCATTCGCTTACGGCTTCGCCTTCTCTATCGGTCAGGGCCTTGCTATGGTACTTATTTCAGGTATCATATTCCTTCTGCTCTCCGTAATCAAGGTAAAGGGACTTACATTCCGTGAGCTCGTATTTGACGGAATGCCTGATGCAGTAAAGAGCGCTATCTCCGTAGGTATCGGCTTCTTTATCGCCTATATCGGCTTCCAGAATGCAGGAGTTATAGTAGCAAACCAGTACACACAGGTCGCTCTCGTTGACTTCACAGTATGGAGCACGGGCACAGCAAAGACAGCCGCTGTCGCACTTATCGGCTTGTTCCTTATCGCAATACTTGACAAGCTCAATGTTCGTGGCTCTGTCATTTTCGGCATTATCGGCGCTACCATCGTAGGTATCCCCTTCGGTGTAACAGACTTGTCCTTGCTTCGCGGTACAAACGGCATCTCTTGGAAATTCTGGGAGAACTTCGAGAACTTCTTTACAGGCGAGGAGAGCGTATTCCTTTCCTTTGCTGATGTATTTTCAGAAGGCTTCCCCGCCGGCTCTCTCTTTACAGTAATAATGCTCATCATCACAATGTGCATGATCGACATGTTTGACACAATGGGCACTATTGTCGGCTGCTGCGGCGGAAACAGAATACTCTCTGACGAGAACAACAAGCCCCACAACTTCGGCAAGATAATGATTTCTGACGCTGTGGCTACAGTTTCCGGCGCTGTGCTCGGCACATCGACTGTCACCACATTCGTCGAGTCAGGCGCAGGCGTAAGTGCAGGCGGAAGAACAGGTCTTACCGCATTCTCCACAGCTTGCATGTTCTTCCTCTCCATGTTCGCTATGCCCTTGTTTGCAGTAATTCCCTCTGCGGCTACGGCGGCGGCTCTCATCTACGTCGGCGTGCTTATGATGAAGCACAACGTAAAGTCTATCGACTTCTCCGATGCGATAAATGCAACATCTGCATTCCTCACAGTAGTAGTAATGGCTCTCTCCTACTCCATCACAAAGGGTATCGGTGTCGGTCTTATTTCCTACACTGTTATGTCTGCTGTTTCATATGTTATCGCACTTATAAAGAGCGCAGTAAAGAAGGAAGAAAAGCCTGAATGGAACATTTCCGTTGTCGCTATCGTGGTAACGCTTTTGTTCTGCATCTACTTCTTCGTTCCCACCACCCTGTTTTAATTGACATAAGCTTCAAGAGCAGAGAATGTGAAAATTCTCTGCTCTTTTTTTCTTTGTTTGGCGCTTGTCTCCAAGCGAGCAGGCAGTTTTTTCTTTTTTGCCCTGTCTTTTTCTTTTTTTCCTGTAACTTTTTGCTTGCAAAGCGCTTTTGATTTTAAAAATCCCTTGACTTGTTGTTCTCTTTATTATATAATATATGTTGATATAATGGGTATTCATATGCAAAATTTCTGACCCTTGTTAAACTATTAGCAATATTCCTGTATTTTGGTGAATTTCCTGCTTTTACATCGGGCGTCAAAATGAATATCTCTACGAAAAGAAAAATTACAAGAAAGGTAAATAGATATGGCTTTTTCTCTTAAAGGGGTACATGTCCCCCACAGAAAAAACACGCAAAACAAAGAGGTCGCACGCATCGGCACACCCAAGACTGTGACTATCCCTATGCAGATGCATATCGGAACGCCCGCTACCCCTGTCGTGCGAGTAGGTGACGAGGTCAAGGTAGGCACGCTCATCGGCGAGGCAAACGGACTTTGCTCACCCATTTACTCATCTGTATCAGGTAAGGTAACGAAGATAAGCGAGGTCCTCTCGGGTCGAGGTGGCAAGGTCAGTGCCGTCGTCATTGAAAGTGACGGCGAAATGGCAATTGACGAGAGCGTAGCTCCCGTCAAAATAAACTCACGCGACGAGCTCATCGAGGCGATAAAGAAAAGTGGCGTCGTCGGTCTCGGAGGCGCAGGCTTCCCGACCAGCGTAAAGCTCAATGTCGATGTCTCCCGCATCGAATATCTCATCATAAACGGAGCAGAGTGCGAGCCCTACGTAACCAGCGACACAGTCACAATGACGACACGCGTCGACGATATGGCGTACGCCCTCACAGAGCTTAAAGCGCATCTCTGCTTGAAGAATGTCATTATCGGTGTCGAGGCAAACAAGAAAAAGGCGATAGCAGAAATGAAGAAGCTCGCCCACGACCTTTCCGACGGGGATTGCAATTTTAAGGTCAAGGTGCTCCCCTCAGTTTACCCGCAGGGTGGAGAAAAGGTGCTCATATACACCACCACAGGCAGACAGGTGCCGACAGGCAAGCTCCCCATTGACGTAGGCTGTGTGGTGCTCAACTGCACGACAGTCGCAGCGATAGGCTCTTACCTCAAGACAGGTATGCCCTTGGTCGAAAAGTGTGTGACAGTAGACGGAGGCGCTGTAGCAAATCCGCAGAACGTAATCGCCCCCATCGGCACTCCCATTTCAGAGATGTTCGAATTCTGTGGCGGTCTTAAATCAGAGCCTGTAAAGGTAATATACGGCGGACCTATGATGGGAGTTACTGTTCCCGATATGTCCCTGCCTGTAATAAAGAACACAAATGCGCTGCTCGCCCTTACCGAGCGTGAGGCACGTCTGCCAAAGACGACGGCTTGTATCAGCTGCGGCGCTTGTGTCAACACGTGTCCCTTCGCCCTCGCTCCTGTAGAGATCATCAGAGCGTACGGCAACAAGGACGCAAAGGCTCTTGAGGAGCTCAACGTAATGTCGTGTATGGAATGTGGTTGCTGTAGCTACAACTGCCCTGCAAACCGCCCTCTCACACAGACAAACAAGCTCTCAAAGGAATTTCTACGTGAAGAAAAGGCAAAGGAGGCGGCAAAATAATGGCAAACCTTACACTTTCGATTTCGCCGCACATCCATAGCGGCAAATCAACTTCGAAAATAATGCGTGACGTTCTCATTGCGCTCACACCCGCAACTATTGCAGGCACAGTGATATTCGGACTTCGTGCCCTGCTCGTAGTGGCTGTGTGTGTAGCCAGCTGTATGGCGTTCGAAGCGCTTTTCAACGTGATAACTAAAAAGGAGCAGACAGTGGGCGACCTCAGTGCCGCAGTAACGGGACTCCTGCTCGCGCTCAATCTCTCCTCCTCTGCACCTGTGTGGCAGTGTGTGTTCGGCTCATTCATCGCTATTATCATAGTAAAGGCGCTCTTCGGCGGCCTCGGACTCAACGTAGTAAACCCCGCTATTACGGCGCGCGTGTTTATGCTGGTTTCCTTCCAGTCACTTACTGTGCCTTCTGTACCTAAAATAGTCGATGTAGTTTCGTCAGCTACCCCCTTGGCAGAAATCAGCACAGGAGAAAGCTCGGTGACAATTCCCCAGCTCCTTCTCGGTCTGCATGGCGGTGCTATCGGTGAGACCTGCGCTATCGCACTTATCATCGGTGGCATATACCTCATCTGTCGCAAAGTAATTTCTTGGCACGTGCCTGTCACGTTTGTGGGTAGCGTGTTCCTGCTCTCACTCGCATTTGGTGGCTTCGACGTGCTTCGCGCGACGTCGCTGGTGCTTTCGGGCGGACTTCTCATAGGCGCTATCTTTATGGCGACCGACTACGTCACCTCACCAAACACCGCTTGGGGCAAGGTGATATTCGGTGTAGGCGCAGGTCTTGTGACTGTGCTTATCCGTGAATTCGGAATTTATCCCGAGGGCGTATCCTTTGCAATTCTCTTTATGAACATACTCACTCCCTATATAGACTCCTGGACAAGACTCAAGGTGTTCGGAACAGGAGGTAAGAAATAATGAAAAAGCATATTACAAGCACACTCGTGCTCGTGTGTATCTGCGCAGTAATGGCTGTCATTCTTGCGCTGACAAATCACATTACAGCACCTATCATTAAAAACAACGAGAGTCAGGCGGCAAATGCAGCGCTGTTCGAGATTATGCCCGACGGCAAGAGCTTCGAGAAGATAAACCTTGAGGTGCTCTCATACAATCTCCCTGCTACTGTCGACGAGGCGTACAAGGCAGAAAACGGAGGCTACGTAATCAAGCTCGTTACTACCGGCTACTCCTCCAATTTCGTAATTATGTGTGGCGTAAACGCTGATCTTACAGTAAGTCGCGCACTCTGCCTCTCATCTACGGAAACTCTCGGCTATGAAAAGACCTTTGGCGACAATTTCGCAGGCAAGAATGCAGACGACGTCGCACTCGTTGATACCATTTCAGGCGCAACAAAGACAACAGGCGCTTATAAGAGCGCAATCGCTGATGCGATAAACACTGCCATAATTCTCGGTGGTGGCTCTGTAGACATTCGTACAGAGGAAGAAAAGCTCGCAGATGCACTCAAGGAGGCGCTCCCCGCTTCCGAGGGCTCGACATTTACAAAGCTCTTTATCACAGAGGACGTCGAGATAGGCACTATCTACTCTGCTGACAACGGCGCAGGATATGTCTGTGTCGATGGCGAAGACTTTATTTCGTTTGACGCTTCCCTTGCGCTCGTATCAGGAGCAGACGAGGAAAAGGTAGCAAAGGCGCTCTCCTCTATCAACGCAATTACCAAGAGCTCCCTCTCCGACATTGACACAAGCGCATACGAGGGACTTCCCAAAAATCTCGTAAAGGCAAGCGTTACCGCTTCCGGCAACTATGTCATTGAGATGAAGGGCGCAGGATACGGCATTACAGGCGGTGACGAGTATCACCCTGCTTCAGGCGAATATCTCGTTATCCGTATCGCTATTTCAAAGGACGGCAAGATACTCGACTGCTTCACGCTTTATCAGGCTGAAACCAAGGGAATAGGCGATGCGTGTGCCTCCGAGAGCTTCTATGGTCAGTTTGACGGCAAGACAGAAGAAAGCTACAGAGAAATAGACGCTATTTCGGGCGCTACTCTTACCACCAACGGCTACCTCAAGGCAATAGAAAACTCGTACAAGGCGTTTAACATCTTCAAGACGAGCGCTTCTTACAATGCCGACAATGAGATAGAAATAGACGACGTAACAAAGGAGGATGCGACAAATGAATAAAAACGGCGCTTTGGCTGTTGCTCTTCGCGGCATCCTCAAGGAAAACCCCGTATTCGTCTTGGTGCTTGGCACGTGTCCCACGCTTGCCACCACCACAAACCTTACAGGCGCTTTTGGAATGGGTATGGCGGCGCTCGCAGTGCTTATCTGCTCCAATATACTCGTATCAATGCTTCGTAAGATAATTCCCGACAGTGTACGTATCCCCTGCTATATAGTAATTATCGCAAGCTTCGTTACTATAGTACAGATGCTTGTGCAGGCATTCTTCCCCTCGCTATATGAAATGCTGGGCGTGTATCTGCCACTTATTACTGTAAACTGTATCATTCTCGGACGAGCTGAAATGTTCGCAGGCAAGAACTCTGTCGGTCGCTCCGCGCTTGATGGTCTTGGAATGGGACTCGGCTTCACTCTCGCACTCTGCGCCATGGCGTTTGTGCGCGAGCTGTTTGGAAATGCGAGCCTCGCAGGCATCGCTATCCCCTTCCTTGAGCCCTATAAGATAGCCTTCCTTGTAAAAGCACCCGGCGGTATGCTCGTCTACGGCTTGCTCATCGCTCTCACCTATGCTATTACAAACGGAAAAGCTCCTCTTAAGCAGAGCTTCTCCTGCGCAGGCTGTCCCTCTGCCGCTCTCTGTCGTACAGGCACTTGTGAGTCGAAGGGAGGCGATCAGTAATGGAGCTTTTTAAGTCGCTTATAATTATTTTGCTCTCATCCGTTCTGGTAAACAACTACGTTCTCAGCCGCTTCCTCGGTATCTGCCCCTTCCTCGGCGTATCAAAGAAGCTGGATCAGGCGGTGGGTATGGGCATCTCCGTTACTGCAGTAATGCTTATCGCTACTGCGGTCACTTGGCCCATACAGTATTTCCTCCTCGACCGCGCAGGTCTTGGATATATGCAAACAATTGTTTTCATTTTGGTAATCGCATCACTCGTGCAGATGCTGGAGATATTGCTCAAGCGCTTCTCCCCCTCTCTGCACAAGGGACTTGGCGTATACCTTCCCCTTATCACTACTAACTGTGCCGTACTCGGTGTTGCGATAAACAACATCACAGACGGATACTCATTCATCGAGTCAATGGTAAGCTCACTCGGCTGCGGACTTGGATTCCTGCTCGCCATGGTGCTCTTCTCCGGTATGCGCTCTCGCATCGAGGACGCAAGCGTGCCGAAGGCATTCCGTGGTCTTGCCATCACACTTATCGCCGCTTCGTTCATCTCGCTCGCCTTTATGGGCTTTGCGGGAGTGGTTGACGGCATATTCGCATAAAGGAGGTAATGAGTATGAACGATATATTGATTGCCTTTATCGCAGTAACTGCCGTAGGACTTTTAGCCGGTCTTGCTCTCGCCCTCATCTCCAGCTTCTTCGGTGTCGAGGAGGACGAAACTGTCAAGCGCGTGCGCGCTTGTCTGCCCGGTGCAAACTGTGGCGCATGCGGATACAAGGGCTGTGACGACTACGCCTCTGCTATCGCATCAGGCTCCTGCCCTGCAAACCTCTGTATCCCCGGTGGAGAATGTACGGCAAACGAGCTCGGCGAATTGCTCGGCATTGAGGTCGAGCCTCCAAAGGATATTGTCGCTTTCGTCGCTTGTAACGGAAACTGCGAGGCGACCGAAAGAAAGGCTAATTACGACGGAATTTCCACCTGCCGTGCGGCATCTATGCTTTACGATGGACCAAACTCCTGTGCATTCGGCTGTCTCGGTCTTGGCGACTGCGCTGCCGTATGTCCCTCGGGAGCTATATGCACAAAGGACGGCATCGCCCACATAGACACGAGCCGTTGCCTCGGTTGTGGCGCTTGTATGGACGTTTGTCCCAAGCACATAATCCACATGGTGCCCCAGCACACAGTAGCAGTAGTAATGTGCTCAAGTCGTGACAAGGGCGCTGACGCCCGCAAGGCGTGCAAGAATGCTTGTATCGCTTGTCGCAAGTGCGAAAAGAACTGTCCCAACGGCGCTATCACAGTATCTGATAATCTTGCGAGAATTGATTATACTAAATGCACAAGCTGTCTCGCTTGTATCGAGGGCTGTCCCACAGGATGCTTAAAGGAAGTATTCTTCCCTGACCTCCCGGGTGGATGCCTCGAAAAAGAATAATCCACAGACGGAAATCACAATATGAAAAATTCAAAATCTATGCCCGCCACACAAAACGGCGGGCATAAATTAAAAAACGATATTATTTTAATTTGCTCGCTTTTGCTCGTCCTGGCAATAATCGGACTCGCAGTTTTCTTTTCAGGCGAGGAGGGCGCATCTGTCACAGTCACCCTGAACGGAAAGCCTTACGCCACCTATTCACTCTCTGACGACAGGACTGTCGAAATAAAGTCGGGTGAAAATGGGGAGGGCGTCAACGTGCTCGTCATAAAAAACGGCGAGGCATACGTAAGCGAGGCGAGCTGTCCGGACCTCATATGTGCCAAGCACCGACCTATCTCACGCTCAGGCGAGAGCATCGCCTGCCTGCCAAACAGACTTGTCGTAACTGTAAAGGCGCCACGCGAGGACGACATTATTTCATGACTGCATAAATTTTTAAGGATGATTTTTACAAAATGAGAAAAAGAACTGAAAAGCTCGCGTCTCTTGGGCTTTATACTGCGCTTGCGCTCATTTTTGCATACGTGGAGGCGCTATTGCCCCCGCTCTTCTCGGCTGTGCCGGGAATAAAGCTGGGACTGCCCAACATCGTGATAATATTCGTGTTGTACCGATGTGGCGTGCGCGAGGCGTTTTGTGTCTCGCTTGTGCGAGTGGCGGCGGTGGCCCTGCTTTTTGGAAGCCCTGTAACGTTTGCATATAGTGTAACGGGAGCTGTTTTTAGCCTTGCCGTAATGGTGATCCTTTCCCGACTTAACTTGTTCTCGATTACGGGAGTGAGCGTATCGGGAGGCGTTTTCCACAACGTAGGACAGATCCTTATGGCTATTTTGCTGTTAGGGACTGCCGAGCTCGGCTACTACCTTGTCGTGCTTGCCGTATCGGGCACGCTGTCAGGCATTTTCATCGGCATATGTGGCGCACTCGCCGTAAAAAAAGTGCCGGCTTTCAGTTCAAAAAGGTAGCTTTTCCACGCCTGTGGAAATTTACTGTGCTCTCATACAAGAAACCGACTAAAATCAGACAAAATATGAGTACGGACAACCCTGACCGTGCTCATTTTTACCCCAAAGACATTTCGAGCCTTTTCATCTTTTTTATTTTTTCAATTTATTCCAATAATTTTTTAAAAAACAGTTGACAAATTCAACTATTTATTGTACAATATATTGGTTTGTTAAATAAAAAACAAAATTAAAATAAGAGGTAAGAAAATGAAAAGAATTCTTTGTTTGGCGCTCGTTCTCGTAATGGCGCTCTCCACACTCGCTCTTGTTTCTTGCGGCGGCGAAAAGACTCCCGACGTAAAGGACGAGCCCACACTCAAGTTTGGTCTTGGCGTTCACACAGTTGTTTCCGGTCTTTCCAATGCTACAGAGGATAAAGCTGGTCAGTCCAAGGTCACAGTTAACGTTGCTGCAGTTGCAGTTGACGAGGCTGGTAAGATCGTTTCCATCGCTATCGACACAATGGACCACTCCCTCTCCTACACCGTTGAGGGTAAGGCTGTTGCTACTGAGTCCTTCAGCTCCAAGTATGAGCTTGGTGACGGCTACAACATGAAGGCTTACGGCGGCGCTGCTCTCGAGTGGTACGAGCAGGCAAACGCTTTCAAAGCTGCAGTTATCGGCAAGACTCTTGACGAAGTTAAGGCTTTCGTTGGAGAGGGCGGTAAGGGCACAGAGGAAATGCTCAACGCAGGTTGCACAATCAAGATAGACGAGTTCGTTCTCGCTGTTGAGAAGGCTTACAACAATGCAAAGGCTTCCGAGGCTGTTGCTGCTGACACACTCAAGGTCGGTATGTACACAAAGCCCTCCTATGCAGACGCTACAGAGGAAAAGAACGGCACAGCTCAGGTCGACACTACAGTATTCGCTGCTGCTATCGATGCAGAGGGCAAGGTAAGCGCTGTCGCTACCGACTGCGTATCTGTAAAGGTTACATTCGACCTCGCAGGTGCTTGCACATTTGATGCAACAAAGGCTATCCAGACCAAGCACGAGCTTGGCGATGCTTACGGCATGAAGTCCCCCTACGGCTCTGCTACTGAGTGGTATGATCATGCTTACGCATTCGATGCAGCTTGCATTGGCAAGACAATCGCAGAAATCGTTGCTCTCGAGGCTGAGGACGGCAAGGGCGTTGAGTCCCTCCAGACTGCTGGATGCACAATCACTATCAGCGAGTTCGTAGCAGCTGCTGCAAAGCTCGGCTAATATTAAAAAACGTTTTGCAAACAGGGTTGTCGCTTTTCGGTGACAACCCTGTCAATATTTAATCGGAATTCGGTATTATGAAGAAAAGAATTATTTTCATTGTTTTTTGTATACTTTTGTGTGCATTTTCCACATCGTGTGCAAAGAAAGAGGAAAAGAGCCTTTTTTCCGCATACTCCTTTGACAGCTTTGACACAGTAACGACGATAAAGGGATATGCGCACACGAAAGAGGAGTTTGATGCGGTGGCAGAAGAGGCATTTGCCATGCTCCGCGAGTATCACGCCCTCTACACCATATACGAGCGCTACGAAGGAAAGACGAACCTCAAGTCGATAAACGACGTGCGTGCATCAACTCACGAGGCACTTACACTAGACAGTCGCATAATCGATATGCTCACGCTTGCACGCTCAATGTATGACCTGACAAATGGAGAATGTAATGTAGCGATGGGAAGCGTGCTTTCCATCTGGCACGAGCATCGCACAGAGGCGACAGACGATCCCACCAAGGCCTCTCTTCCATCTATGGAAAGGCTACAGCAGGCGAGCCTCCACACAGATATAAATAATATGATAATCGACACAGAGGCGCTCACAGTATTTCTTTCCGACCCCGAAATGACCCTCGACGTCGGTGGTATAGCAAAGGGCTATGCCGTAGAAATGGTGGCGCTCCACCTCGAAGAAATGGGAGTCGACGGCTACATTATCAACGTGGGTGGAAATATCCGTGGCGTCGGCACATCAAGAGACTGGCGTGTGGGCATAGAAAATCCACTTCACGATGAAGAAAATCCCTACCTCGCCTATCTGTCTATTCAAAATCAGGCAGTCGTGACGAGCGGAAGCTATCAGCGATACTACATCGTCGACGGCAAGAGCTACCACCACATAATAGACCGAGACACGCTTATGCCCAGCGAGCTTTTCAGCTCGGTGTCGGTGATTTGCCCCTCCTCCGCTATGGGAGATGCGCTCTCTACGGCGCTTTTCTGCATGGAGCTTGACGAGGGACAAGCACTCGTCGCCTCTCTTGAGGAGGTCGAGGCAATGTGGGTAACACCCGACGGAGAAATATTCTACTCCGACGGATTTTCAAATTATGAAAACTAAAGTTTACAACAAGAGGCTATGAAAAAATTTGACGGCATATTGATATGCACCGACCTTGACGGCACGCTTTTGCAGACGGACAAGAGCATATCAAAGCAAAACAAGGATGCGATAAATTACTTTATGGAAAACGGAGGTCTATTCACCTTCGTGACGGGCAGAATGCCTTTTGCGGCAAGCTCGTTTTACGAGGAGCTACACCCAAATGCGCCTATCGGCTGCGTAAACGGCGGTGCGCTCTTTGACTTTTCCACAGACAAGTACGTCTGGAAAAGAGAGCTTGACGAGCGCGCGCTTGAAATAGTGGAAAGCGTCGCAGAAAAAACCGACGTAGGCATACAGGTAAACACCTTTGAGCACATCTACTGCTGTAGAGACAACGAGGGAATGAAAGAATTTTTTCGTCGGGTAAACACTCCTAAACTGGAAAAGCACTGGCGTGACGTAGAGCTCCCCATCGCAAAGGTGCTCTTTGCCGAAACTGACGGCGAGAAAATGGAAAACCTCATATCCCTGCTCGCCTCGCACCCGCTTTCCTGCGAGTTTGACTTCGTGCGCTCGGAAAAAATACTCTACGAGATACTGCCAAAGGGGATAAGCAAGGGCGTCTCGGTCGAAAAGCTCTGCGAGCACTGTGGGATTTCCCGCACCCGCACTATTTCCGTCGGCGACTACGATAATGACATTGAAATGCTGAAGGCATCAGCGCTCGGCATCGCCGTCGCAAATGCAAGCGAGGGCGCAAGGGCGGTCGCAGACGTCGTAACTGTCTCAAACAACGACCACGCCATAGCAAAGATAATCCACGACCTCGACTGTGGAATACTCAAGATATAATACAAAGAGAAAAGCCCTCACCGATAGAGCGTTGCTCTAAAGGACAGTTTTACCTACCCACAGAAAAAAGCAGAAACCGCAGATGGATTTTCTGCGGTTTTTGTGTTATAATAAAAACAATAATTTTAAAGAGGAAAAGGGAGATGCTTATGAGAGACGTGATTGAACATTATAATAAGTTAATTGACGAAAACAATGACCCTGCTCGTGATCCTAAACCTTTGAGAGATTATATGGATAAGTGGGACGGAGAAAAATTCATCGAAAGTATGCAGCTTAATAAAAGCAAATCCGTTTTGGAAATAGGAATAGGAACAGGACGGCTTGCCATAAAAGTTGCACCAAAATGTAAAAGTTTGTGTGGAATAGATGTTTCCGAAAAGACCATTGAAAGATCTGCTGAAAATTTATCAACATACCAAAATATAAATCTTATTTGCGGTGATTTTATGTCTTTTGAGTTTGAAGAGCAGTTCGATGTAATATATTCGTCATTGACATTTATGCACATACAGGACAAATTATTAGCTATACAAAAAATCGCTACTTTGTTGACAAATAACGGTCTTTTCGTTTTATCTATCGATAAAAATCAGAATGAGTATATCGATATGGGAGTTAGAAAGATAAAAATTTATCCCGATAACCCTAACGATATACGTGGTTATCTATCAATAACAAAGCTTAAAATCATAACTGAATTTGAAGCAGATCACGCATACGTAATGGTTAGCACAAAAGCCTCCCTTGTGTAAAGGGAGCCTTATTTTTTGTCTCCCGAAAGTCTGTCTGTTTTTCTTGACAAGCACTGACTTAATTAAAGACAACAATATTTTGTAAAATTCTCAAGCTGTGTCCTATATTTTTGGGAAGTTATTGACATTTCCCCCTAAATGTGATATACTATATTTGCTACACAAATCGCATAACTTTCATAAAGAGTGCGCATTTTTATTTATGGTAAAAATGCATACTCCCTTTTCTGCGTTCTCTTATGAAAGTAGCGAAGATTTGTGTAGCAACAATTGGAGGTGCGTTTTTCGTGCGCTTCAATTGGGGCGCACTTTTTTTATACTGAGGGGAGAATATATGAACAATAATGATATACCAAGAAAGATAACAGATATTACCGGCGTAGAACTTACACCCGGAGAGCCTGCCGTTTGTCTTGGCAACGGAGAGCAAGGGTTTGAATGCTGTTGCGACGAATGCGACTACTTTTTGCTTTGTTTCCCCGAATTTGATTCAAAAAGCGAAACAATTAACAAAACAGAAATCCCCCAGACCTTACTATGACAAAAGCAACGTAAAGGCACTTTTGACATTGGCATATCAAAAGCCCATGCGCTTACCTTCCGGGAGGTAGAAAAAAGACTCCCTTTACACAAGGGAGTTTTTTGTTTGTGCAAACCTATTTGTTTGCAAATAGCCATAAGTTTTTGTAGTCCTTAATTCAGCCTTTCGAAGCACTGCATTTGTGTCCACAAACGCTATTTGTCGATATGCCTCGCTTGGCTCGGCTCGATATATTTGCCTTGCGGCAAATTCGATATAACCTCCCTTGCGGACGGTTTCGATATGATATAAATCCCTTGTTTGCGAAGCAAACATATCGAGCGCAGCATATCGAGTTGCGATAGCAACATATCGAAAATCCCGTTAGGGATTTATATCGATGCGAAGTGTCCTTAAGGGCACTTCGCTATGCGTGAGGGCTTTTTTGGCAGAACATCAAGCGAAGACCGAGCATATAGCCAAAGAGAAAAGCACAAGGGGAAACCCTTGTGCTTTTTGTACTTTATAGCCTTTCGATTTTGCAAACCTTTCTTTACATCAGTCAAAGTACGGACGATACTCTATCGCTATTTTCTCGTCGGGAAAAAGTCTGCGATAGCACTCGATGAAATACTCGTCTGTCATACTTGCGATATAGTCCACGACAAGCTGATTGCTCTCCGTCTGCTCGTAGGGATAGCGCCTCTCGTAGTGTGCCGAGTTGACATATCGCACGTGATGTGTAAAGATGGGGGAGCTATACTCCTTGCCCTTGACCTGACAAAGCAATTTCTCGTACATCTTCTGCATCATCGGCTTTATTATACCCTCAAAGCGCTCCCTGTCCTCGCTCGAGAGATATATTTTCTCATAGTTGTCACGCTTTGCCCTTGTAAGCGCATCGAAATGCTCGCTATCCAGCTTGATATACGGCTTTCCGTAGCTATTTTCTATTATATTTACGATAAGGTTGTTTATTATCTCTGCGTTTATAACGCCTATAGCACCTGTCTCGTATTCTCCGTCACCACGTAGCTTTGCCCTTGCGGCGTCCTGTCTGTCCTTGCCGAGATAGGCGATAATGTCGGAAATACGGACCACGCACCCCTCAAGCGTGGAGGGCGAGAGCTTTTTCGCCTTTGCCCTGTCAGTGTAGCACTCCTCTATCATCTCGTCAAACTCACGAAAATCTGCAACTGGCATGGGGTGGTACTCGCAAAGCTCCAGCTCGCCGTTGTGCCCTGCGATGCCCGAAAGCGTCTGCAGAGTCACGTTATAGGGATAGATACTGTCAAGCACGCGCACCGACTGCAAATTATGGTAAAAGTGCCTCGACGTCTGGCTATAATATATCTCGTCAAGAAAGCTCTCGCCCATATGCGCAAAGGGCGGGTGCCCCAAATCGTGACCAAGTGCAATAGCTTCTATCAAGTCGGTGTTCAAATTCAAAGTCTTCCCTATCGTGCGCGCTATTCGTGAGACCAGCTGAACGTGCAATGCCCTCCTTGAAATATCGTCGTTTCGGTAGAATGAGAGTGCCTGTGTCTTATCGGAATAGCGATTGTAGTACGGGCAATGCAAGATTTTATCTATATCACGTATAAACGCCGTACGCCACACGCTTGCAATATCGTGGTCGCTTCGTCTACGCAGAGCATATTCCTCACAAAAGGCAAGGGTGGGAAGAGTATTATTCTTTCTGTCACTCTCTATTCTCTTGGTCAGCTTCTCTGACAAATTGTTGTAGCTTGGCACGCTCTCACCTCCGTTTTGTTATCTGTTTATATTCTATCACAAACACTAAAAAAAGTAAACAAAAAGAGAAAAGCTTTTTGCCTGTGCTGGTATTTTACTCGTCCTATGTACTGTATTTCGTACAGCAAACAGTTGATTTTCTCGTTTTTATGTGATAAAATAACAGTAAAGTGGCAAAAAGAATATACTAAATATAATGAACGTGTTGCTACCTTTAGTATGCAACGCCTTTTCAAAGGAGAATGTAATGAAGCTCGTACTTATTACCGCTATCGGTGTCGGTGGCGCTACCATTATCGGCTCGCTCATCGGCTTTATTTTCAAAAAGGCATCTCACCGCTTTTCCGACGTGGTGCTTTCGTTTGCGGCAGGTGTAATGCTTGCGGCGTCTGTGCTCGGTCTTGTCATTCCCTCGCTTGAGGTGGGCGGAAAATTCGGACTGCTGATCACAATCGCAGGAATTTTTGCAGGTGCCGTTTGTATCAACCTCGCTGACCTGCTCGTACCACACCTTCACGGACTTGTCGGTAATGACAACACACTCTGCGACACAGAGGAGTGCAAAATCCAGAATGAGAGCCTCAGCAAAGTGCTTCTCTTCGTCTTGGCTATAGCGATACACAACCTACCTGAAGGAATTGCCGCAGGTGTCGGCTTTGGCTCAGGGGATACCTCCCAGGCCCTGCTTATCGCAGGTGGTATCGCCTTGCAGAATATCCCTGAGGGCTTGGTCATTATCGGACCTATGATTTCCGCAGGTGTATCTCCCCGCAAGACGTTTTTGTGCGCTATGGCGACAGGACTTATCGAGGTCGTCGGAGTTTTGCTCGGCTATTTTGCCGTCACAGTCGCATCGGTAATACTCCCGTTTGCGCTCGCATTTGCCGCAGGCTGTATGCTCTATGTAATCAGCGACGAAATGATACCCGAAACCCACGCGCACGGAAACCAGAGAGGCGCGACCTACGCTCTGCTCGCAGGATTTTGCATTATGCTCGTGACCGACGTCTTGCTCGGATAATTCCGGCAATGTAAACTTATATTTACAAAGGAGAAAGAAAAAATGTACACCATATACGTAGTGTTCAAAACCCACGAAAACAAGCGAGAGGAATACGTTCGCCGTCTGTATGACGAGGGAATTGTCGATGCGGTAAGAAACGAGGACGGCTGCATTCGTTACGACTACTATTTCTCCGAAAAGGATAAAAACGAGATACTGCTTATCGAGGCTTGGGAAACAAAGGAGCATCAGCAGAAGCATATCGAGCAGCCTCATATGGCTCGCCTCCGCGAGATGAAGGGCGACTACGTCGTAAGCACCACCCTCGGCGAGTTTGAATTGAAATAAGCACATCGGCTCCCCTCCCTTTTAAAGCAAAACCATAAAACACTTACAAGGCCCAAAATAAAATCTGGCGTTTGGTATCCAAACGCCAGATTTTTTATATGCTTTTAAAATTTCCGAAGAAATCAGTTTATCTTGGGAAGGCTTGCAGCCGCAACGGACTGACCAACACGACGAGACTTCTCGTCGGGAATGTGGAGCTGGAGCTTCTTTGCGAGCTCGGGGAATTCCTTGTCAAGAACCTCCTGTGCACGCTCGAGAAGGATAACACCACCCTCACCGGAGGTAACGCGTCCCATGATGAGAACGTGCTTGATGTCGTAGAACTCTGCATAGTATGCGATAGCGTAGCCGAAGTATGCACCGATGGTGTCATAGATAGCTGCTGCTCTCTCGTCGCCGTCCTTCATAAGTCCCTGAACGACCTTGAGCTTTTCTGCAGGAGAGAGGCTCTCGTCGAGCTCTATGCCGGCATAGGGAGCGAGCTTGATAACGCCGTCCTGTGAGAAGTACTTAACACCGCAGCCGTAGTCGCCGGACCACTCGTCGACCATAGCGTTGTCGCAGTAGTCAACGGGAGCAAATGCGAGCTCGTTGAGCCAGCCTGTGATGTTGCCCTGTGTATCAACGTATCCACCTGCCTCACTTGTACCCATTGCAATACCGAGCACGCCGTTGTCGTCGAGGTCCATAGCGCCTGCAAGAGCAGTAACATCACCATCGTTTGCGACCTCTATCGGAATGTTCTCGCCTATCTCGCGAGCAACGTCGATATACATATTCTTTACCTTTGCATCGAAGTCCTCGTCAGAAACCTTGAGGAAAAGGGATGCTACCATTATACGATTGTCAACGTAAACACCTGCGCTGGAAACGCCGATAGCGTCAACTCTGGGCATGTGAGAAGCCGCAGTCTTCATCGCATCAAGGATGCCCTGATAGTGATAGTCGGGGTCGGAGTTTGTCTTGGGGAACCAAACCACCTCCTCGGAATAAACGCTCTCTCCGTCGATAACGGCACTGACCTTGCGGTCGCTTCCGCCTGCGTCAAAGCCGATACGACATCCGTCAAGATGGCGTCCGATAGGAGCAGCGGCGCTCTTGTCCTCGGGAGCGTCCTCGTATGCTCTTACCTCTACCTCAAAGGGATGCTCGTACACTCTCTCCATAAAGTGTACGTCGAAGTCACGCAAGCCACCGTCAGAAAATACCTCTTTCATCTTTTCGCCTACGAGAGCGCTGCCTGCGATAATAACCTTGTATCCGCCGACAACCCACAAAAGTGACTTTGCAATTCTCTCAACGAACTTGAAGTTTTCTTCGTCGTGACCTGTTCCGTCACGGAAAATGCGTGTCTTGTAGGTGGTTGTATAGCCGTTGTTTCTCTCAACTGCTATTACGATGTCCTGTCCGTCTTCCTTTGTCGCCTCGCGCATCTCACGGCATACGAGCGAGAGAGGAGTAAACTGGGGGTCAAGTTTTGCCTGTACCTTAAGCTTCATATCTTATCTGTCCTCCGATGATTGTTTTATTTACGTTAAATTCATTATCAGTAATTATGATGTCTGCGTCCTTGCCTACCTCGATGCTACCCTTCTTTGCGCCAAGTCCGATAGCGTTTGCAGGGTTGAGTGATGCACCCTTGACACATTCATAAAGCGGGATGGACGAGTTTGTATATACATTCCAGACGCCACGGTTGAGCGGGAGAACGCTACCTGCTACAGTTCCGTCCTCAAGGCGACATACGATGTCTCTGTAGATTATCTTTGCGCCACCGAGAGTGTACTCTCCGTAGGGCAGACCACCTGCAGGCAGGCAGTCGGTGATGAAGCAGAGCTTGTCGCCCTTTATCTTGTGGAGAAGATCGTAGAAGCAGGGGTTTACGTGGAAGGTGTCAACGATAAGCTCGCAGGACACGTCCGTGTTGAACGCCGCTGTAACAACGCCGGGCGCTCTGTGAGCGAGGGGTGTCATCGCATTGAACAGGTGTGTCACGTGCTTGACGCCTGCCGCAGTGCTACGAACTGCTGTATCGTAGTCCGCTGACGTGTGTCCCATAGAGATAACGACGTCGGTGTCGCGCTTCATTTCCCTGATTGCCTCGAAGTCCTCTGTGTCGGTCTCGGGCGCAAGAGAGATTATCTTGATGATGTCCGCATACTCGCGAACAAATTTTGCATCAGGCTTGAGTATGTACTTCGCATCCTGTGCTCCCTTCTTTGACTCGCTTATGAAGGGCCCCTCGGCATGAACACCGAGAATTGCGCTTCCCTGCCAGAGCTTGCTCTCCTCCTTGAGAGAACGGCAAACCTCAAGGGCGCGCTTGATGACGGACATATCTACCGTCATAGTGGTGGGCAAAAAGCCTGTAACACCGTTTTTGACAATTCCGCCGGCGATAGTCCTGATGGAGCTTTCCTCGCCGTCGCAAACGTCACATCCAAGATAGCCGTGGATGTGGAGGTCGATAAGACCGGGAGAAACATATCCTCCCTCTGCGTCTATCACCTTGGCGTCGGCAGGGATTTTATCCGTAGCCACGATGCCCTCTATCACGTCTGTGTAGAGAAGCGCATAGCCCTCAAGAATGCGGTCGGGCAAAATGATTTTTCCGTTTACTATTGCATTCATTTGAACATCTCCTTTATATGATGCTTTTTAATTACTTTTTTAAGCCGATTTTCAGTCACATAGCAAAAATCGGAGAGGCGCCTACAGGTTATTCCTGTACGCCTGCAACGTTGTCGCCGTGGGAGGTGTCGGTGCAGGGAACGACTGTCGCCTTTATTGTATTGCATAGCAGAGCCATAAAATGACATCTGCATACCTACAGGGTTATTCTATCATAATAAAAGAATTTTTTCAATATCTAAATCGTCAACAAAGCAAAAAAGTGTAATATTTATGCGAGTTTTTAGATTTTTTTGCTCTGCCCCTCTCGCCTTTTCAAATTTTGTCGGAAAGGGAACAGAAAAACCGAGCCTTTATTGCATTTCTTTTTATTTTTTCTGTCATTTCTTGAATGTTTTGGCTTTTTGTGGTATAATTATTATCACAACAAGAGAAAGGCGAGCGTGATGACAAGCGTGGAAATGAAACAAAAGACCTGTTGCTTCACAGGTCACAGAGCTATCCCCGACAAGCAGAGAACTCAAATATTCGCCCGTCTTACAGAGGCGATAGAAAAAAAGATACAAGAGGGCGTTTTGTACTTTGGCGCAGGCGGTGCGCTCGGCTTTGACAGCATAGCAGAGTTTGCCGTACTCAATCTGAAAAATAAATACCCCGACATTAAGCTCATACTCGTACTCCCCTGCCCCAACCAAGACAAGTTCTGGAGCGAAAAGGATAAAGCGCTTTTGCAGAGCGTCATCGAGCGTGCCGACAAGGTCACATATGCGGAAAGTGCCTACACCCGAACATGCATGCACAAGCGCAACCGACATTTAGTAGACAACAGCGCCCATTGCATATGCTATCTGACAGAGGACACAGGTGGTACGGCATACACGGTAGGCTACGCCCACGAGAGAGGGCTTGATGTAGTCAATATCGCAGATATGCTGACAGACTAATCTGCATCAGAGGAAATGTCCGTTTTGATAAAGAGCCAAGGCCTTTTTGCTTTGGCTCTTTTTATATATTTTCCGCAATTGTCGAAAATCCGCCGAAATTCAGCGAAAAATCTGCCCAAAACCCGTGAAATCGCAGAGATATATCTTTACAAAGCAGAAAAAAGATGTTATAATATATTATTATAATGGCGTAGTATATCTGCGACCAAGAGGCGCAAGGGACGGAGGCGAGGAGTTTGACACCACACACCTACACAGTAGGTCTGTATACGCTTGGCTGTAAGGTTTCACAGTATGAAACCGAGGCGATAGCGGAGGGCTTTGACTCTCTCGGCTTTGCAAGACGAGATTTTCTCGACGAGTGCGACGTCTACGTCGTAAACACCTGCACAGTAACGGCAGAGGCAGGGAGAAAGTGCCGACAGGTCATTCGCAGAGCGATACAGAAAAACCCACGCGCCGTCGTTATGGTCACAGGATGCCACTCGCAGACAAACCCCGAAGAGATAAGCTCCATTGAGGGAGTGGCGTATATCGGTGGCACGGAGGGAAAGCTCTCGCTACCCAAAAAGGCGCTTGAGCTACTCGCAAAAAGAGAAAGCGAGCCTGTAATGGCAGTCACCTCGCTCGACAACGCAGAATACGAGGAAATGACAGTCGCCACACCCCCACGCACACGTGCATATGTGAAAATCGAGGACGGGTGCGAGTGTCGCTGTAGCTATTGCGCTATCCCGAATGCACGAGGGCGCGTGCGCTCACGAATGCCCGAGAGCGTTTTTTGCGAGCTTGAATATCTTGCCACGAAGGGCGTGCGTGAGGTAGTCCTTACGGGAATTGAGATAGCGTCATATGGTCGTGACCTTGAGGGAGTGCGACTCATCGACCTGCTTGAGAAAATTGATGCGCTCGACTTGGGGCTTCGCATACGACTCGGCTCTATCACACCCGAGCTGTTGCGCGAGGAATTTATAAACAGAATAGCGTCGCTTTCCTACATTACTCCACATTTCCACATTTCGCTACAGAGTGGATGCGACAAGACGCTTTTTGCAATGAAGCGCAGATATAATACCGAGATGGTGCGCTCCTCACTCTCACGCTTGCGCGAGCTTATCCCCGGCGTGACCTTTACGTGTGACGTCATCGTGGGCTTCCCTGACGAGACGGAGCAGGACTTTGCGACAACGAGAGAGTTTATGTCAGAGATACGCTTCCTTGATGCGCACATATTCGCATATTCAAAAAGGAAGGACACTCCCGCCGCCACCTACCCCAATCAAATAGACGAGGCGACAAAGAAAAGGCGCAGTCAGGAATTGCACGAGATGCAAAGTGCCATCACACACTCGCTCCTCTGCGAAATGGTGGCAGAGAAAAAGCCGCTTTCAGTGCTTTTTGAAACTACAGACGGCGCAACCTGGTGCGGACACACCGACACATATGTCGAGGTGTGTGCAGAGAGTGAAAAAAATCTTCAGTCACAGATTGCACTTGCGATACCACAGCGTGTTGATGGCAACAGGATTTTTGCCACACTTACAGAGTAAATAAAAAATAAAAATATACAAAACAGTTTGGAGAAAAAAACAATGGATAACAGACAGAAAACCATGGAAAAGATCGTGGCGCTTTGTAAGAACAGAGGCTTCATATTTGCAGGCTCTGAAATCTACGGCGGCCTTGCAAACTCTTGGGACTTCGGCCCTCTCGGCGTCGAGTTCAAGAACAATGTAAAAAAGGCTTGGTGGAAGAAGTTCGTACAGGAGAACAAGTACAACGTAGGTCTTGATAGCGCTATTATAGTAAACCCTGAAATATGGGTAGCCAGCGGTCACGTAGGCGGATTTTCCGACCCCTTGCTCGACTGCAAGAGCTGTAAGACACGTCACCGTGCCGACAAGCTCATCGAGGAGTATGCGGCGGCAAACGGCACAGACGACAACCCTGCAGCTTGGACAAACGAAGAGATGTCCGAGTTCATTCGTGAGAAGGGTATCGTATGCCCCGACTGTGGAAGCCGTGATTTCACCGACATAAGAAAGTTCAACCTTATGTTCAAGACATATCAGGGCGTAACCGAGGACTCCACCTCACAGCTTTACCTCCGCCCCGAAACCGCGCAGGGCATTTTTGTAAACTTTGCAAACGTAGCGCGCACCACTCGTAAGAAGCTCCCCTTCGGTATCTGCCAGATAGGTAAGTCCTTCAGAAACGAGATTACCCCCGGCAACTTCATCTTCCGTACTCGTGAGTTCGAGCAGATGGAGCTCGAGTTCTTCTGCAAGCCCGGTACTGACCTTGAGTGGTTTGCATACTGGAAGGACTACTGCGCAAACTTCCTTTACAACCTCGGTATGAAGAAGGAAAACCTCAAGCTTCGTGACCACGACCCCGAGGAGCTGTCCTTCTATTCCAAGGCGACCACCGACTTTGAGTATTTGTTCCCGTTTGGCTGGGGCGAGCTCTGGGGAATTGCAGACCGTACCGACTACGACCTCACCCAGCACGCAAACCACTCCGGCAAGGCGCTTGAATACTTTGATCCGGAAACAAACGAGAAGTATATCCCCTACGTTGTCGAGCCCTCTCTTGGAGCTGACCGCGTAGCGCTCGCATTCCTCGTAGAAGCATATGACGAGGAGACAGTAGGCGAGGGCGATACAAGAGTTGTCCTCCGCTTCCACCCCGCTCTCGCTCCTGTAAAGGCGGCAGTGCTTCCCCTCTCAAAGAAGCTCTCCGACAAGGCAGGTGAGCTTTGCGACGAGCTCGCAAAGGCATTCAACGTAGAATTTGACGAGGCAGGCTCTATCGGTAAGAGATATCGCCGTCAGGACGAAATAGGTACACCCTTCTGCATCACCTACGACTTTGATACAGAAAACGACGGATGCGTAACAGTCCGTGACCGCGACACAATGGAGCAG
>JAZRQS010000040.1:0-66213 GCA_045649925.1 Eubacteriales bacterium
GCTTGCTCCCATAGGCTACGAGATTTCCTCCTTCGACGGCTCCGTATGCTTTGAGATACCGAGAGATAACAAGTATGCGCAAATGCTTATGCTCGCCTACCGTGAGGCGACGGGTGAGTGTGATGCCGACTTCTACTACAGTGGTGGTGGCACTTATGCCAAGCATCTCGAAAACGCGTTCAGTATAGGAATGTCGCGTGACCGCAGCAGCGACTACGATGACCTCAGTGCAGGTCATGGAAATGAGCATCAGCCTGACGAATTTATAAATATAGACGGCTTTCTCGAGGCTATGACTATAAACTCCGCTATGATACTTGCCTGTGATGAAATACTCTGAGCTCTATTCTGAGTGCACCCTGTGTCCACGCAGGTGCGCACTTGACAGGAATTCAGGCGAGCGAGGCTTTTGCTCGCAGAGTAGCGCCCTTACTATTGCACGCGCCTCGCTTCACGAGTGGGAGGAGCCCTGCATTTCAGGTGAGCGTGGCTCTGGCACTGTGTTCTTTTCGGGTTGCCCGTTGCATTGTGTCTATTGCCAGAACAATGCCATTTCACGAGGCGAGGTCGGGCGTGTAGTTGACGGTGACAGGCTGTGTGAGATATTCTTCGAGCTTGGTGAGCGTGGAGCGCATAATGTAAATCTCGTCACTCCCACACACTTTCTCCCTCATGTAATCTACGCCATAGAAAAGGCGAAAGGCGAGGGCTTTGCTTTGCCGTTTGTGTATAACACGAGCGGATACGAGAGTTTTGACGCCTTGCGACGCCTTGACGGACTGATAGACATCTATCTCCCCGACTTTAAATATTTTGACAGCAGCCTTGCAAAAAACTACTCCTGCGCAGAGGATTACCCCGAAATTGCGAAAAAGGCTCTTGCCGAAATGGTCAGACAACGCCCCACTCCCACCTTTGATAGTGACGGAATGATGACGAGTGGAGTTATCGTGCGACACCTCCTGCTTCCGTCCCATTACAAAAACTCGCGTGAGGTGATAGAGTATCTCTACAAGACCTACGGCGATAGTATTTACATAAGTATAATGAGTCAGTACACGCCTGTGTCGGCTCTTGATGATTTCCCTGAGCTTATGCGACCTGTAAAGCCCTTGGAATATGAAAGGCTCGTGCGATACGCCATATCGCTGGGCGTGGAAAACGCCTTTATTCAGGACGGCTCGTCAGCGAGCGAGAGCTTTATACCACAGTTTGACTGCTTCGGTGTATAGTCTCGTTGACAGGTGCTGAAAGGGATTTGAAAGCAATAAAAAGAGAGAACTATGGTGGATAATTTACCACATGGCTCTCTCTTTTTTGTTTTATGTGAAAATGTAAATATTAGTAGTCAAAAAATGCAGGTTATTCGTACCAGCACTTTGTTATTGTAGCATCTACTGTAAGCGGAACAACGAGAGAAACTGCATTTTGCATTTCCTCTACGACAACTCCTCTTACTGCCTCGGCGCAGTCCTCCTTTGCCTCGATTACAAGCTCATCGTGTACCTGCATTACTATTTTTGCATCGAGTCCGTCACTCTTAAGGCGATTTGCCACATTTACTGTCGCTATCTTCATTATATCAGCGGCAGTTCCCTGAATAGGACTGTTCATCGCCACTCTCTTTCCGAATTCCTTGAGCTGTTTTTTCGATGAGGAAAGCTCGGGGATATATCTTCTTCTGCCGAAGATGGTTGTGGTGTAGCCTGTTTCAGTCGCTGCCTCGATACACGAGTCGAGGAATTCCTTGATGCTAGGATATTTTGTAAAGTAGCTTTCTATATACTGCTTTGCCTGCGACATTGTGATTTTAAGGTCGGTGGAAAGCGAGTAAGCGCCCATTCCGTAGACAATTCCAAAGTTGACCGCCTTTGCGCGCTTTCTGTATTCCTCGTTTATCGCATACTCGGGGATGCCGAAAACGGCTGACGCTGTGCGCGTGTGAATGTCTGCGCCTGAGCGGAAGGCATCTGTCATTACCTCATCTCCCGACATGCAGGCGAGCAGGCGCAATTCTATCTGCGAGTAGTCGGCGTCTACGAGCATATAGCCGTCCTTTGCCTTAAACTGCGCACGTATGCGCTTGCCGAGCGAGGTCTTGATCGGTATATTCTGTAGATTTGGCTCGCTTGAAGAAAGTCTGCCTGTCGCAGTGAGTGTCTGACGGAAGTCGGTGTGTATTCTTCCGTTTTCATCGCATGCACGCAAAAGTCCTACCGCATAGGTGGAGTGGAGCTTTGTCAAACGGCGATATTCGAGTATCTCGTCAATTATGGGGTGGCAGTATCTGACCTGCTCAAGCGCCTCTACGTCGGTGGAAAAACCACTCTTCGTCTTTTTCTTCAGCTGTATTCCCAGCTCCTCCACCAAAACCTGCGCAAGCTGTTTGGGCGAGTTGATGTTGAAGGTGCGCCCGGCAAGAGAGTGGACCTTTTCTTCTATTTCCTTTATGCCCTCGGCAAGCTCACATTCAAGCGTGCGCATTCCCTCGACATCGATGAGGAAGCCCTCGTGCTCCATTTCTGCGAGAATAAGTGCAAGCGGAAGCTCTACCTTTTCTACAAGCTCAAGGCAGGAGGTCTCAGACGCCTTTTCTCTCTGCTTTTTGTGTATGGAGAGCATAAAGGGGACTGCGTCTGCATCGCAGGAAATATCGGTGTTTTCGTAAAAAATACACAGATTTTGTAAAGTTTTATTTGCACTTGTGGAGTTTAGTGTGTATTCGTAGAGGGAAAGGTCTCGTGGGATGCAGTGCATTTCAATGCCGTTTTGCGCAAGTGTGTGCCACAGCGCCTTCGCATCATAGCATACGACGGTTTTGCCCTCGGCAAAAAGCTCGGACAGGCCTTTTTCAAGTCCGCAATGAGAGTACAAGCCGTCATTTGTACCTATATAGACAGCTCCGTCCTTTAAAAGCACTGCAAACTCGTTTCCTGCACGCTCGACAAGAGCTTTTGCATCGGGAATTTGCTCAAAGCTTGTGCTTTCGCATATCTTACACGTGGTCTTTTCGGGCTCGTCTGTACTTTTTTTCTCGGCGGCGATAGCAGGAGTGTCGGGTGCACCGGCGCTCGTGCCTGTCAAGGAAAGCTTTTTAATCAGCGCATTAAATTCAAGCTCTCTGAACTTTTTGTAAAGTCCGTCATTGTCCATTCCTGTGTAGGCGATGTCCTCGAGTGTGAGGGGGAGGGGCGCATCAGTCACTATTTTAGCGAGGCTCTGGCACATGTATGCAGAGTCACGACCACAAAGCAGCTTTTCACGCACCTTTGCTGTAATGTCTGAGCTTTCTATGTTTTCATAAATGCCATCAAGGGAGGAGAATTGAGAAATCAGCTTCAAGGCTGTCTTTTCGCCTATTCCTGCGACACCGGGGATATTGTCGGAGGAGTCGCCCATAAGCGCCTTTGCATCTACGAGCATATGAGGCTCTATTCCGTATTTTTCAAAAAATGCATTTCTGTCGAAAAGGAGTGTATCGGTATTCGTTGCGAGAAGTACGTTTGTCTTTTCGTTAATAAGCTGTAAAAGGTCGCGGTCGCCTGAGAGGATATATGCAAACAGGTCGTCACCTGTCTGCGCCCATCTCGCTACCGTGCCCTGAATGTCGTCAGCCTCGTAGCCCTCAAGCTCGAGTGTTTTCAAGCCCATGAGGCGAAGACAGACCTTCGCATCGTCAAACTGCTCTAGCAATTCGGGAGGGGTAGGGTGTCTGCCCTCCTTGTACGCAGGGTACATCTTCTTTCTGAACGTAGGCGCATGCAGGTCAAACGCTACTGCGGCGTAGTCGGGCTTGACTGCCTCGAGCTGACGGAAAATGATGTTTATCATTCCGTATATGGCATTAGTCGGCTTTCCCTGTGATGTAGAGAGTGCTCTTATGCCGTAGAATGCTCGGTTTATTATGCTGTTTCCGTCTATGACGAGTATTTTTTTCATACGAGAATACACACCTTTGAACTTTTTTCTTCCTTTTTATTATATATAGGAGAATATATGCAGATAATCAAATATGCGCGCACAGTATAATAATATGCGCGCATACGTAGGATTTAGTTTTCTTCTTTTTGCTGCTCCTCGCCCTCTATGTTCATATGGAGCTGCTCGGCGAGGTCCTCTTCGTCATCTGCATGAGCGCGGCGAGAGCTTGCCTCAAATACTGCGAGCAGGCCTCTTGCATCCTTGCAGTTGACAAGGTAGATAGCTACAAGTCTTGAGAATATATAGAGTGAGAAGGCTAAAATGAGGAAGCAATGTGCGCTTGCCCCGATACCCTCGCTTGATTTTACAGGAATATAGATGAGGCAGGATACGGCGTCAGACGACGTAATGATGAGTGCAATAAGAGAGACACAAACGTAAAAGCTCCATATCGCACGATTGAGAGCAATTCTTGCTTCACCGATAAAGAAGAATGCGATCATCATAGCAGACGCTATGTGAAGTATCTTTATGGGGGAGGTTATAAAGAGTGTGTTGTCGGTGTAAAGGAAAAATGCGAACATACAGCCGAAAAGCACGTTGAGTGTCGCAAATATCGACAGGTTGCTCTCCGATACCTTTGCCCCTGAAAGAGTGCAGATGAAATAAGGACAGCAGGCGAGGGCGCAAATGGCTGATATAAGCGAGAATGCGAGAGAAAGCCCTGTGTAAGCGCCTGTCGCTACCTGAATGATGGAATATACAGCGTAAACTACGAGTGCGAGCAAGCAGAATGTCGATGAGAACAAGGAGGGAATATCGTTTCGCAAAACACGCACCTCGTTCATTGAGCGAAGCAGAATAAGCGGAATTATAACGAGCAATACGCTGACAGCTATCAGAATGAGATAGGCATTATAGAATGGGGAGGCGTCAAAGTTTGACGTCGCCTCGTCAAAGCTCGTGAGAATTACGTACGTGCGAAGGACAATAGCCGCTATAGTCAGAAAAAGAGCGGTGATAAGAGATACGGCGTACGTTGTTTTGACCTTATTTGTCATGTTATATACCTCGTGTTATCTGTTCTGTGGCAGAATTTTGATATTTTTTCTTCCATTTAATTATATATATTATATACAATTCTATTTTACCTCTAAAATGTTAATAAAATGTATACACAAGAGAAGTATGTGAAAAAATAAAGGTAAAAACTCCAAAAACTCACAAAAATTATATGCCAAAACACCCATTTGTGCAATATGCACAAAAAACGCCCAAAAATTTCTACACAATTTTTACACACAAAAGGTACAACTTTTTTTAGTAAAACTATTGATATTTTTGGAGAAATAGTCTATAATGGTTGAGTATGATATGCGATGAAGCGAGAGGTTGCCGTCATTATGGCGGGTAATTTTCGCAGAGTATGTCCGATTAACCGGGCGACAGCAAATTTTGCTTGTGTAAGACAAGCAATAACTGTGTCATTTCCCGGATGGCTTGGCGACAAGCGATCCGGTTTTTGCTTGGACGTTGAAGAAACGCCCGACACAGTGTGCACCTTTGGTCCTCGGAAATTTTAAAGGAGGAAAACAAAATGGCAGCAAAGCAGAAGATCAGAGTAAGACTCAAGAGCTATGACCACACTCTCGTAGACGGCGCCGCAGAAAAGGTTGTCGAGGTAGCAAAGAGAAATGGTTGCACCGTTTCAGGTCCCATTCCGCTTCCTACAGAGAAGGAAATAGTTACAATTCTCCGTGCAGTGCACAAGTACAAGGACAGCCGCGAGCAGTTCGAGATGCGCACACACAAGAGACTGATCGACATTGTCAACCCTTCACAGAAGGCTATCGAGGCTCTTATGACACTCGAGCTTCCCGCAGGCGTTGATATCGAGATCAAGGCGTAAGCCACCCAAAACAAGTTAACCCAAAACTTTTGGTCAAGTTGGCATCTCCGCTAATACGGAAAATTCAAAATGTCAACCAATAACTAGGAGGAAAAATGAAAAAAGGAATTATCGGAAGAAAGTTGGGCATGACCCAGATTTTCGACGAAAACGGCAACGTAATCCCTGTAACACTTATCGAAGCAGGTCCCTGCGCAATAGCACAGAAGAAGACCAACGAGACAGACGGTTACGAGGCAGTTCAGCTCGCTTTTGAGGATGTTAAGGAAAAGCATCAGACAAAGGCACAGCTTGGCCACTTCAAGAAGGCCGGCATTTCACCCAAGAGACATCTCAAGGAGTTCCGTCTCGATGACATCAGCGCTCTTAACGTAGGTGACGTTATATCAGCCGATACCTTCGCCGCAGGCGAGAAGGTCGACATCACAGGTATAACCAAGGGCCGTGGTTACACAGGTGCTGTAAAGAGATGGGGTCATCACATATTGAGAATGACTCATGGTACAGGTCCTATACATCGTCAGGTAGGTTCTATGGGTGCAAACTCTACACCTTCCCGTGTTTACAAGAACAAGAAGATGGCTGGACAGTACGGTAACGAGCAGGTAACAATTCTCAACCTGAACGTTGTAAAAGTAGACGCAGAGAAGAACCTTATCGCAGTTAAGGGTGCAGTTCCCGGTGCAAAGGGCGGCAACGTATTCATTCGCGATTCGGTTAAAGCATAACGGAAGGAGGAACACGTAAATGCCAAATATGAAAGTATTTGATATGACAGGCAAGGAAGTTGGAGAAATCACTTTGTCCGACAAGGTGTTCGGCGCAGAAGTAAACGGCGCAGTCCTCCATGCCGCAGTAAGAGCATATCTTATGAATCAGAGACAGGGCACACAGTCCACTCTTACTCGTACCGAAGTATCCGGCGGCGGTAAGAAGCCCTGGAAGCAGAAGGGTACAGGTAGAGCAAGACAGGGCTCTACACGTTCTCCCCAGTGGACACACGGCGGTATCGCACTCGGTCCTAAGCCCCGTAGCTACCGCATCGAGCTCAACAAGAAGACAAAGAGAGTTGCTATGTTCAGCGCATTGTCTTCCAAGGTTGCTGAAGGCAACATGATCGTTGTTGACGCTATCACTGCTACAGAGTACAAGACAAAGGCTATGTCCGCAATGCTCGCAAACCTTGGCGCTGAGAAGAAGTCACTTATCGTGCTTCCCACAGCTGACAAGTTCGTTGTAAAGAGCTGCGCAAACATTCCCGGAGTTAAGACTACTGTTTACAATTCTATCAACGTATACGACATTCTTAACTGCGATAAGTTCATCGTAGCTAAGGAAGCAGTAGAGAAGATCGAGGAGGTATATGCGAAATGAAGGCTATCGAAAACATCATTATAAAGCCTATCATTACAGAGAAGAGCATGACCGCCATCGGCGAAAAGTGCTATACCTTCGAGGTAATGAAGAGCGCGACAAAGGCAGAGATTGCTAAAGCAGTTGAAGCTATGTTCGACGTAGAAGTGCTCACCGTAAATACAATAAACATGAAGAAGAAGCCGAAGAGACTTGGCGTTCACATGGGCTTCACAGGTGAGTGGAAGAAAGCAATAGTAACACTTAAAGCTGACTCAAAGAGCATTGCGTTCTTTGACAGTATGAATTAAGTTGGGAGGATAAAAGAGAATGCCTACCATGAAGTATAAGCCGACTACTCCGTCCCGCAGACACATGTCAGCTCCTTCCTTCGATGAAGTAACAAAGTTTACTCCCGAGAAGAGCCTTATCGAGACAAAGAAGAAGAATGCTGGACGCAATAGCTACGGTAAGATAACAGTTCGTCACCACGGTGGCGGTAACAAGCAGAAATACAGAATCATCGACTTTAAGCGTCAGACAGAGGGCGCAGCTACAGTTGTTGGTGTCGAGTACGACCCTAACAGAACAGCTTACATTGCACTTCTTCAGTATGAAGATGGCAAGAAGAGCTACGTAATCGCTCCTGCAGGCCTTACAGACGGTGACATTGTATACTCCGGCGCTGATGCAGACATCAAGCCCGGTAACACACTTCCTATCAGCGCTATCCCTGTTGGTACCTTCATTTACAACATCGAGCTTTACCCCGGCAAGGGCGCTCAGCTCGTTCGTTCTGCAGGTACAGCAGCACAGTTGATGGCAAAGGAAAACGGCTCCGCACAGGTTAGACTTCCTTCCGGAGAAGTTCGTATAATCAGACTTGACTGCAAGGCTACAATCGGACAGGTTGGTAACATTGAGCACGACACAGTTAAGCTCGGTAAAGCAGGTAAGACACGCCACAAGGGCATCCGCCCTACAGTACGCGGTTCTGTAATGAACCCCTGCGATCACCCTCACGGTGGTGGTGAAGGACGTTCACCTATCGGTCGTCCCGGTCCTGTTACTCCTTGGGGTAAGCCTGCTCTCGGCTATAAGACGAGAAACAAGAAGGCGAGAACCAATAAGTTCATCGTTAAGCGCAGAAACAGCAAGTGATGTCGCTTAGAAATTTGAGAAGGAGGCACATATAATGAGCAGAAGTCAGAAAAAGGCACCTTTCGTTGGGCAGAAGCTTTTCGACAGAGTAGTTGCCATGAATGAAATGAACGAAAAGAAAGTTCTTAAAACCTGGTCCCGTGCATCCACCATATTCCCTGAATTTGTCGGACATACAATTGCTGTTCACGACGGCAGAAAGCATGTTCCGGTATATGTAACCGAGGATATGGTTGGTCACAAGCTTGGCGAGTTCGCACCTACACGTACCTTCAAGGGTCATGCAGGTTCCAAGACATCGAACAACGGAAAATAATAAAAATATCGTTAATCGCATAATAGCGAGAGGAGGCAAAGCCTAAATGGAAGCAAAGGCACATCTTAAATATGTCAGAATTGCTCCGCGCAAGGTAAAGATCGTTCTCGATCTTATCAGAGGCAAGGACACAGAGACTGCAATGGCTATTCTTAAGAATACACCTAAGGCAGCATCTGAGCACCTCGTAAAGCTTCTGAAGAGCGCAGTAGCAAATGCAGAACACAATTTCAATATGGATGTATCTAATCTTTATGTATCCGAGTGCTTTGTATGCCCCGGCCCTACACTCAAGAGAGTTATGCCGAGAGCACAGGGAAGAGCATTCAGAATATTGAAAAGAACAAGTCATGTTACTCTTGTAGTAAAAGAGAAAGAATCTGAGAAGGAGGTAGGATAAGTCAATGGGACAGAAGGTAAATCCTCACGGTTTGCGTGTAGGCGTAATCAAGAACTGGGATTCCAGATGGTTCGAGAGCGATGAGAAGTTTGGCGATACACTCGTATCTGACTATAACATCAGAGAGCATCTCAAAGAGAAGCTCCAGGGCGCAGGCGTTCCTAAGTTCGAGATTGAGCGTGACAAGTCTCGTGTAAGAGTATTTGTTCATTGCGCAAAGCCCGGTATGGTAATCGGTCGCGGCGGCGTTGAGATCGAGAAGCTCAGAGAAGAGCTCGAGAAGATGGTCGGCCGTCCCGTAGTAGTAAATGTCGTTGAGATCAAGAATCCTGACCTCAACGCTCAGCTCGTAGCAGAGAGCATCGCACAGCAGCTTGAAAAGAGAATCTCTTTCCGCCGTGCAATGAAGCAGGCTATAGGCAGAACAATGCACCTCGGTGCAAAGGGTATCAAGGTTTCCTGCAGCGGTCGTTTGGCTGGCGCAGAAATTGCGAGAACAGAGCACTATCACGAGGGTACAATTCCGCTTCAGACAATCAGAGCCGACATTGATTACGGTTTCTGGGAAGCAAATACAACCTACGGCAAAATCGGTATAAAGGTATGGATATACAGAGGCGAGGTTCTTGCAGAGAACGCAGCCAGAGCCGATAGAAAAACAGAGCGTCAGGACAGACGTCCCCGCCGCAACGGTGACAACCGCCGCGACGGTAACAATTCCGAGCGCAGAGCTCCTCGCAGCTTCAACAATCGCCGTACGGAGAGAAAAGCAGAGGAGGGCAACAAATAATGTTAATGCCTAAGAGAGTTAAGTACAGAAGAGTACAGCGCGGTAGACTTAAGGGTAAGGCATCTCGCGGCAACGTACTCACAAACGGTTCTTACGGCCTCGTGGCTACAGAACCCGCTTGGATAACAAGCAACCAGATAGAGGCAGCCCGTATCGCAATGACAAGATATACTCGTCGTGGCGGTCAGGTTTGGATAAAGATATTCCCCGACAAGCCTATCACAGAGAAGCCTGCTGAAACTCGAATGGGTTCCGGTAAGGGTTCACCTGAGTACTGGGTTGCAGTAGTTAAGCCCGGCAGAATAATGTTCGAAATGGACGGAGTTGCAGAGGACATTGCAAGAGAAGCTATGCGTCTTGCTATGCATAAGCTTCCTATCAAGTGTAAGTTTATAACCCGTGCAGATCAGGAAGCGAAGGAGGAGTAAGCCGTGAAAGTTAAGGAAATCAGAGAATTGTCCACAGAGCAGCTCGAGAAGAAGCTCTCTGAACTCAAGCGTGAGCTTTTTAATCTTCGTTTTCAGCATGCGATCAATCAGCTTGATAATCCTCACAAAATCACAGACGTAAAGCGTGACATTGCTCGTGTAATGACAGTGCTTTGCGAAAAGAACGCTTGAGGAGGTAAAGGAAAATGACCGAAACACGTAATCTTAGAAAAGTAAGAGTAGGTAAGGTTGTAAGCAACAAGATGGACAAGACCATCGTAGTTGCTGTAGAAGATAACGTTCGCCATGCAAAATACGGTAAGATAATTAAGCGTACCGCTAAGATCCATGCACATGACGCTAACAACGAGTGTGCTATCGGCGACAAGGTAGCTGTAATGGAAACAAGACCTCTTTCCAGAACAAAGAGATGGCGTCTTGTTGAAATTATCGAAAAGGCTAAATAATAGTTTCATTTAATAACAGTAGGTAGGTCAAACGCTTACCGAAACAAGGAGGAAACGATAAAGTGATTCAGCAACAGACATTGATGAAGGTCGCTGACAACACGGGCGCAAAGGAACTTATGTGTATCAGAGTTCTCGGAGGCTCAGGCCGCAGATATGCAAATATCGGCGACATCGTTGTAGCAGCTGTCAAGAAGGCAGCTCCCGGCGGGGTAGTTAAAAAAGGCGAGGTTGTTAAGGCTGTTGTTGTAAGAAGCGTTAAAGGCGTTCGCCGCGCTGATGGCTCTTACATCAAGTTTGATGAAAACGCAGCAGTAATAATCAAGGAAGATAAAACACCTAAGGGCACACGTATTTTTGGCCCTGTAGCAAGAGAGCTTCGTGATAAGGAATTTACAAAGATCCTTTCACTCGCTCCCGAAGTACTTTAATCGGAGGTAAACGAAATGAATACGCTTCATATAAAGAAAGATGATATCGTCGTTGTTATCTCCGGTGATGACAAGGGCAAAAAGGGTAAGGTAATCGCAGTTTCTCCCAAGGAAGGCAAGGTAATTGTCGAGGGCGCTAACATGGTAAAGAAGAATGTTAAGGCTCGCCGTCAGGGAGAAGTAAGCAGCCAGGTTGAGACCGAAGCAGCTATGTACGCTTGCAAGGTTCAGCTCTTCTGCGAGAAGTGCGGTAAGCCCACACGTTCCAAGGTCGGCTATGAAGACGGCAAGGACGGAAAGAAAACAAAGATTCGCCTCTGCACAAAGTGCGGAGCGAAAATATGAGGGAGGTAACTTAAAATGTCAAGACTTAGAGAACTTTACAAGAACGAAGTTGCTCCCGCGCTCATGAACAAATATGCTTACAAGAGCCCTATGCAGATTCCGAAGGTTGATAAGATCGTTATCAACGTCGGCGCAGGCGATGCAAAGGACAACTCCAAGGTTATCGACGAGATAATCGAAGAGATCACACTTATCTCCGGTCAGAAGGCTGTTCCCACTTTTGCAAAGAAGTCGGTAGCAAACTTCAAGCTCAGAGCAGGCATGAAGATAGGCGTAAAGGTTACACTCCGTGGCGAGCGTATGTATGAATTTATGGACAGATTCTTCAATTTTGCTCTTCCCAGAGTTCGTGACTTCAAGGGTATCAACCCCAATGCATTCGACGGCCGTGGTAACTACTCTGTAGGTATCAAGGAGCAGTTGATATTCCCCGAAATCGAGTACGACAAGGTCAACAAGATTCGTGGTATGGATATCGTATTTGTTACAACAGCAACAACAGACGAAGAAGCAAAAGAATTGCTCACACTTATGGGCGCTCCTTTTGCTAAATAAGGAGGAAGGAAAGAATGGCTAAGAAGTCAATGATTCTTAAGCAGCAGGCAGAGCCTAAGTTCTCTACCCGTGCTTATAACAGATGCAAGATTTGCGGCAGACCTCACGCCTACCTCCGCAAATACGGAATCTGCCGTATCTGCTTCCGTGAGCTCGCATACAAGGGCGAGATTCCCGGAGTAAAGAAGGCAAGCTGGTAATTAAAATTCTCTCATCTATCGGAAGGAAAGCGAAGCGCTTTTACCACCGATAAGCCACCGCAAATTTCAAGCGGTAGCAAGCATAAATGAACTTGCATACAGGAGGATAATAAAATGCAAATGTCAGACGTAATCGCCGATATGCTCACCAGAATCAGAAACGCGAACAATGCGCGCCATGAGACTGTTGACGTTCCGGCATCAAACATGAAAAAGGCAATCGCCGAAATACTTCTTAACGAGGGCTATATCAAGGGATATCAGATCGTTGAGGACGGCAAGCAGGGAATAATCAGAATTGCTCTCAAGTATGTGGGCAAGCAGAAGGTTATTCACGGTATCCGCAGAGTTTCCAAGCCCGGTCTTCGTATATACTCCAACTGCGAGGATATTCCGAAGGTTATGAACGGTCTTGGTACGGTTATCGTATCCACATCTAAAGGTATAATGACAGACAAAAAAGCAAGACGTGAGAACGTCGGCGGCGAGATCCTCGCATTTGTTTGGTAATCGGAGGTAATTGAAATGTCAAGAATAGGAAAGAACCCTATCACAATTCCCGCCGGCGTTACTGTAACAATAGGTGCGGAAAATGAAGTAACAGTAAAGGGTCCTCTCGGCACTCTTTCTGATAAGTTTAATTCCAACATGATAATCGAGTGCAAGGACGGCGTACTTACAGTTGCCCGCCCCGATGATGAGAAGCAGAATCGTGCATTCCACGGTCTTACTCGCGCTCTCCTCAACAACATGGTTGTCGGTGTTACTCAGGGCTACACAAAGACTCTTGAGATCGTTGGTGTAGGTTACAGAGCAGAAATGCAGGGTAACAAGATAAACATGAACCTCGGTTATTCTCACCCCGTAATCATTGAGCCTGTTGACGGTATCAAGTTTGCAGTAAGCGCAAACCAGGCAGGTAACAGCGTGATTACAATAACCGGTATCGACAAGCACCTTGTCGGACAGGTTGCGGCAAACATCCGTGCTAAGAGAGCTCCCGAACCTTACAAGGGCAAGGGCGTTAAGTACGTTGGTGAAAGAATTCGCCGCAAGGCCGGTAAGACCGGTAAATAATGAAAGGAGTGGAAAGAAACAATGGTTAAGAGAACTGATAGCAATAAGCAGCGTCTTAAGAGACATCTTCGCGTTAGAGCAAAGATTTCCGGAACAGCGCAGAGACCGCGTCTTGCAGTTTACCGCTCAAACGCTAACATCGTAGCGCAGATCATAGACGACGTTGCAGGTGTAACACTCGTATCTGCTTCCACCCTTGAGAAATCTTTTGAGGGTATAGGCTCTAACAAGGCTGCTGCCAGACAGATAGGCAACATCATTGCAAAGAGAGCACTTGAAAAGAATATCACCACGGTTATATTTGACCGCGGCGGCTATATCTATCACGGACGTGTATCGGAACTTGCTGAAGGAGCTCGTGAGGGCGGCCTCCAGTTCTAATTCCGGTTTGTACACTGTTTCAAAAACTAATTTTTGAAAACATCATTAAGGAGAAAAAACATGGCAAATAAAATCGACGCAAGAGAGCTCGACCTTCAGGAAAAGCTCGTTGCATTAAACCGTGTTTCCAAGACCGTTAAGGGTGGCCGTATCGCACGTTTCGCTGCTATCATGGTAGTAGGTGACGGAAATGGTCATGTAGGCTTTGGTCTCGGAAAGGCAGCCGAGGTTCCGGACGCAATCCGTAAGGGAATCGAGGATGCAAAGAAAAATATGATTACGGTATCTCTCAACGGTTCTACCATTCCTCACGAGGTAATGGGAATCTATGGTGCAGGTAAGGTTCTTCTTAAGCCTGCTGCGCCTGGTACCGGTATTATCGCAGGTGGCGCAGTTCGTGCCGTTCTTGAGCTTGCTGGTATCAAGAACATCAGAGCTAAGTGCCTCCGTTCCAACAATCCTATCAATGTTGTTAAGGCAACATTCGAGGGTCTCCGCGCACTCAGAACTGCGGAGGAAGTAGCAGCTCTTCGTGGAATCAGCGTAGAGAATGTTAAGGGTTAATAGGAGGACAACGTAATGGAAAAGATTAAAGTTGTGCTCGTAAAGAGCCTTATCGGCGCTAAGCCCAATCAGAAGGCTACAGCCGCTTCTCTCGGCTTGAAGAAGCTCGGCGATTCCATCGTTTTGACAAACGATGCTGCAACTAATGGCAAGGTTACTGTTCTCAGACATCTTGTTAAGGTTGAAACAATATAAGCGAAATACGAAAAGGAGGATTACCTATGAAGCTCCATGAACTTTCACCTGCAGAAGGCTCCGCTAAGGCGAACTTCCGCAAAGGTAGAGGTCCTGCTTCCGGAAACGGAAAGACGGCAGGAAAGGGACATAAGGGTCAGAATGCCCGTTCTGGCGGAGGAGTTAAGCCCGGTTTTGAGGGTGGACAGCTTCCTTTGTACAGAAGAAGTCCTAAGAGAGGATTTCACAATAAGTTTGGCAAGAGCTACGCTATTGTCAACGTAGATATGCTTAACAATTTTGAAGACGGCGCAGTGGTTGACGCAGCGGCTCTTATCGACTCCGGTATTATCAAGTCCGTTTGCGACGGAATCAAGATTCTCGGCGAAGGCGAGCTTACTAAAAAACTCACTGTAAAAGCAGCAGTCTTTTCAGAAACGGCTAAGGAAAAGATAGAAGCATTGGGTGGAAAGACTGAGGTGCTCTAATATGCTTCAGACAATCAGAAATGCTTGGAAATTGCCCGATGTAAGAAAGAAGCTCATATTTGTAGCATTCATTCTTCTTTTGTATCGTGTAGGTACAGTAATTCCCGTGCCGTTCATTAACGCATCAAACTTTGATGCAACATTTGGAAACACCATTTTCTCATACTTGGACACCTTGTCCGGTGGTTCACTTAGCGCAGCTACCCTGTTCGCGCTCGGTATTTCACCCTACATCACTTCGTCCATCGTTGTTCAGCTGTTGACAGTTGCTATCCCCGCTCTTGAGCGTCTTGCTAAGAACGGTGAGGAGGGCAAGAAGAAGATAAACAACATCACTCGTTACGTTACTGTAGCGCTTGCAGTTGTTTCAGCTATCGGCTACTACGCTCTTCTTTCAAACAGCGGAATGTTGCTCCCTGCAGCAAGAGTAGGCGGAGGCAGTACTTGGTTCCTTTACGCTTCCGTAATTGTAATTTGCTTCTGCGCGGGCGCTTCACTCGTTATGTGGCTCGCAGAGAAGATAAACGAAAACGGAATAGGAAATGGTATTTCGCTCATCCTTTTTGCAAACATCATCAGCGTATTGCCCTCTATGTTCATCAGACTCTTTGAGGTAACAAGAATGGGCTTTGCAGCTGGCGTTGCAGAAGGCTTGATAGCTATAGCGCTTGCACTCTTGGTAGTTGTTGCGCTTATCGCTGTAACAGTATTCATCGTTTTCGTAACAGGAAGCGAACGCAGAATACCTGTTCAGTATGCAAAGAGAGTCGTTGGACGTAAGATGTACGGCGGACAGAACACTCATCTGCCGATCCAGTTGAATATGTCAGGCGTTATGCCCGTCATCTTCGCTTCATCTATCATCTCGTTCCCTGCGACAATAATGGTGCTCTTCGGAGTAAACGACAAGACAGAAGGCTTCTGGGGAGGATTCTACAGATTCTTCGAGGCAGACGGCTGGTTCTATCCTGTAATGCTCTTCGTGCTCATCATTCTGTTTGCATATTTCTACGCTTCGTTCTCATTCAACCCCGTTGAGATTTCAAACAATCTCAAGAAGAACGGCGGTATGATACTTGGTGTAAGACCTGGCAGACCGACAGCGGAATTCATTTCAAAGATTCTCTCAAAGGTAGTGCTTATCGGCGCACTCTTCTTGAGCATAATCGCAATTTTGCCGATAATTGCCAACCCGCTCGTGCTTTCTCCCGCTCTCGACTTCGTCCTTGGCGGTGCAGACAAGACCACGATCCAGTCGCTCGCTTCCAGCTTCACATTCGGTGGAACATCACTTCTTATCGTAGTCGGTGTTGCTCTCGAGTTTGCGAAGGAGCTTGAGGCACAGCTCACAATGCGAAACTACAAGGGATTCCTTTCCTGAGTTGCGTAGAGGAGAAAGTTATGAAAATAATATTTCTCGGAGCTCCCGGCGCCGGTAAGGGCACACAGGCAGAGATAGTTTCCGAGAGACTTGGTATTCCTACCATTTCCACCGGAGCTATCATCAGAGCCGCTATCAAGTCGGGTTCCGACATAGGCATGGCGGCAAAGAAATATATTGATGCGGGACAGCTCGTTCCCGACGAGGTCGTTATCGGCATCGTCGCAGAGCGTTTGGCTCAGGACGACTGCAGTAACGGGTACATCCTTGACGGATTTCCCCGTACGGTTCCGCAGGCAGAGGCGCTCGATGCAATGGGCGTGAAGCTTGATTGTGCGCTCAGCCTTGAGGTAAGCGATGAAACGATTATCGAGAGAATGAGTGGCAGACGAGTTTGCGATGCGTGTGGCGCAACATATCACATAAAGCACAATCCCTCGGCGGACGGTGTGAACTGTGATAAGTGCAAAATTCCGTTGTCGCTTCGTCGTGATGACGCTCCCGAGGTTGTAAAAAGCCGTTTGGAGGTCTATCATAGCACGACCGAGCCGCTCAAGAGCTATTATGCCGAAAAGGGTATATTGAAGCTCGTTGAAGGTCAGGACGAGGTGGAAAACACTTCGGCATTGACACTCGAAGCCCTCGGAGTTAGATGACTATATGATACGTTTAAAAAATCCGGAACAAATCGAACTGATGAAGGTGGCAGGAAGGATTACAGGCGAGGCACTTCTCGTAGCCGAGGCGGCTATACGCCCCGGTATCTCCACAAAGGAGATAGACACTAAAATACGAGAGTACATCGAAAAATGTAATGCCCGACCCACGTTTCTCGGTTACGGAGGCTTCCCCGGAAGCGCATGTATAAGCGTAAACAACGAAGTCATTCACGGAATACCATCAAAGAAGAAAATTCTTTGTGAAGGTGACATTGTAAAGGTAGACGTTGGCGCATGTTATCGCGGTTACAACGGTGACAGCGCTCGCACCTTTGCGGTGGGACGGATAAGTGAAGAGGCGCAGCGTCTTATAGACGTTACCCGCGAGAGCTTTTTCGAGGGTATCAAGCACGCCACTCACGAGAGCCGTATCGGTGATATAGGAAGCTCAATTGACGCCTACGTCAGAGGAGCGGGATTTTCGGTGGTGCGCAAGTACGTCGGACACGGAGTAGGAGCTGAATTGCACGAGGATCCTGAGGTTCCAAACTTTGGAACGGCAGGACGAGGAGTGCGAATATACAACGGCATGACGCTTGCCATAGAGCCTATGGTAAATGTGGGAACTGCCGAGGTAAAGGTGCTTGGTGACGGATGGACGGTAGTCACGGCTGACGGTAAGCTGTCTGCTCATTACGAGCATTCGGTAGCCATTACGCCAGACGGACCTATACTGCTCACCGACGTAAAATAAAAGAAGATGCGAAAGCATTTCATCTGACAAGATAGGAGTGATTATTCTGCCAAAGGACGATCTTATAGAATTTGAGGATGGCGAGGTAATCGAAGCATTGCCCAATGCCAACTTTAAGGTAAAGCTCCCGAATGGTCACATAGTGACAGCACACATTTCGGGCAAGCTGAGAATGAATTATATTAAGATTCTTCCCGGAGATACAGTAACTGTTGAGGTTTCAGTTTACGACCTCACAAAGGGACGTATCACCTGGAGAAAAAAGTAAAATAGTTCTGATGAAAGGAACGGTATAAAACAATGAAAGTTAAGCCTTCCGTCAAGAAGATTTGCGAAAAGTGCAAAATCATCAAGAGAAAAGGCCGCGTGATGGTTATCTGCGAGAACCCCAAGCACAAGCAGAAGCAGGGCTAATACACGCGCAATAAACAAACAAGCCTAAAAGGCAAAAAGAAATTTAAAAAGGAGATAATATCCATATGGCTCGTATAGCTGGTGTTGATATTCCAAACAACAAGCGCGTAGAGATAGCACTTACCTATATCTACGGTATCGGCTTGAAGAGTTCTCGTGATATCCTCGCAAAGACAGGCATCAACCCTGACACTCGCGCAAAGGATCTTACAGAACAGGAAATAGCAAAGCTCCGTGACGAGATAGAAGCTTCCTACCAGGTAGAAGGCGACCTTCGTCGTGAAGTTGCGCTTAACATTAAGAGATTGGTTGAGATTAACTGCTATCGCGGAATCAGACATAGAAAAGGTGTGCCCGTAAGAGGTCAGAGAACAAAGACCAACGCAAGAACAAGAAAAGGTCCCGCAAAGACCATCGCAAATAAGAAGAAATAAGGAGAGAACAAGATGGCTACACCTAAGAAGGTTATCAAGAAGCGCCGCGAGCGCAAGAACATCGAAAAAGGTTCTGCACATATTCGTTCTACTTTCAACAACACCATTGTTACAATCACTGACACACAGGGTAACGCAGTTTCCTGGGCAAGTGCTGGTGAGCTCGGTTTCAAGGGTTCCAGAAAGTCTACTCCTTTCGCAGCTCAGTCTGCAGCAGAGCAGGCTGCTAAGCTCGCAATCGAGCATGGAATGAAGACTGTAGAGGTTTACGTAAGAGGTCCTGGAGCAGGTAGAGAATCTGCAATCAGAGCTCTTCAGACCGCAGGACTTGACATCACAATGATTAAGGACGTAACACCCATCCCTCACAACGGATGCCGTCCGCCTAAACGCCGTCGCGTTTAATTAAAAGGGAGGTAAAAAGAAATGGCTAGATATACAGGACCAAGCTGCAAGCTCTGCCGCAGAGAGGGAACAAAGCTTTTCCTCAAGGGCGAACGTTGCACATCCGGCAAGTGCGCATTTGAGCACAGAAGCACAGCCCCCGGTCAGCATGGCGCTGCCCGCAAGAAGGTTGAAGAATACGGAAGACAGCTTCGCGAAAAGCAGAAGACAAGACGCTATTACGGAGTTCTTGAGAAGCAGTTCGTAAGATACTATGAAATGGCAGAAAAGAAGGAAGGCATGACAGGTGAAAACCTCCTCATTCTTCTTGAGCGCCGCCTTGATAACGTAGTTTACAGAATGGGTATGGCAAAGAGCCACAAGGAAGCTCGTCAGCTCGTACTCCACGGTCACTTCACACTCAACGGTAAGAAGGTAAATATTCCTTCCATTCTCGTTAAGGCTGGCGACGTGATCTCAGTTAAGGAGTCAAGCCGTGATTCTGTAAAGATTAAGGAACTTGCTGAAGCACTTGAAGGTCAGCTTAAGCCCAAGTGGCTCGACGTTAACTCTGCAAGCTTGACAGCTAAGGTTGTCAATCTCCCTGCAAGAGAAGACATCGACTTCCCCTTCGAGGAACAGCTCATCGTCGAACTTTACTCCAAGTAATAGTCGCCTCCGATACGTTGTATATACAGCGGAGCGCGACTGTTGCAGTCGGACTACGTCGTTGTACAGCTTATCAATTGTGTTATACACTTATCTTTTATGGATAAAGTATCCAAAAATTGAATTTAGGAGGATTACCAGATGTTTGAGAAACCGAATATTACTGCCACTGTTCTTAATGCAGACGGCAGCGAGGGAGAATTTATCGTAGAGCCCCTTGAAAGAGGCTACGGCACTACTCTCGGAAACTCTCTTCGCCGTATACTGCTCAGCTCATTGCCCGGATATGCTGCTACCAACATCATGATAGCAGGCGTAAAGCATGAGATCTCTACAGTGGAGGGTGTAAAAGAAGACGTTCCCGAAATTGTTCTTAACGTAAAGGGAATTATAGCAAAGCTTCATACAGACAGCCCCAAGGCTGTAAGAATAGACGTTGTTGGACCTCGCAAGGTTACAGCAGGCGACATTGCGCCTGATGCCGAGATCGAGATCCTCAATCCCGAGCATCACATTGCTACTGTAAGCGATGGTGAGAGATTCACTATGGACCTTACCTTCGGCTGTGGCAGAGGTTATGTATCTCAGGACAAGAACAAGCAGAACTATATGTCTACGCTTGGACCCAACGTCAGTGCGCCTATCGGCACTATTTTCACCGACTCTATATTCACACCTGTTTACAAGGTTGAATACAAGGTTGAAAACACCCGTGTTGGCAACATCACAGACTATGACAAGCTTACGCTCAGAGTTCTTACAAACGGAACAATATCGGCAAAAGAAGCAATTTCTCATGGAGCCAAGATTCTCAACGAGCATCTCAACCTCTTTGTAAACATGTCAGATGATGCAAAGAACGCAGTAATTATGGTTGAGCGTGAAGAAACCAAAAAGGAAAAGGTTCTTGAGATGTCCATTGAGGAACTTGACCTGTCTGTCCGCAGCTTCAACTGCTTGAAGAGAGCCGGAATAGACACAGTAGAGGACTTGATAAATCGCACCGAGGAAGATATGATAAAGGTCAGAAACCTCGGAAGAAAATCGCTTGAAGAAGTTATACAGAAGCTTCATTCATTGGACCTCGATCTTAAGAGATCCGACGACTGAAATTTAAATAGGAGGTAAAACTAATGCCAGGAACAAGAAAGCTCGGCAGACCTACTGCTCATAGAAACCTGATGCTTAGAGGTTTGGTAACATACCTTTTTGAGTACGGCAAGATTGAGACAACTCTCACAAGAGCAAAAGAGGTTCGTGCCCTTGCAGAAGATATGATCACTCTCGCTAAGAAGAACACACTTGCTTCTTACAGAGAGGCTCTTGGATATATCACAAAGGAAGATGTAGCAAAGAAGCTCTTCGACCAGATCGCTCCCGCATATGAGAACAGAGCAGGTGGTTACACCCAGATTTTCAAGCTCGGTCCCCGTCGTGGTGACGCAGCTGAAATGGCTCTTATCAAGCTCGTAGATACTGCTTCCAAAGAGGAAGAAGTAAAAGAGTAATAAATAAAGCGCCGTCGAATTATTTCGACGGCGTTTTTTTGCCATAACGTATTGAAAACATAAATAAAATGTGATAAAATAAATCACATGGAAAGAAAGCAATGCGAAGCAGTTAAAAGCTAAAGCAAAAAGCAAGCAAGGATAAACAAAAACAAACGAAAGGCGACCGATATGAACAATTACGAAGCTATCCGTCATAAAAAAGGCTTTATATGCGATATGGACGGAGTTATATATCACGGAAACAAGCTAATTCCTCATGTGAAGGAATTTATAGAATGGCTTGAGAAAAATGACAAGAATTATCTCTTCCTCACAAACGGCTCCGGTCGTTCTCCGCGTGAGCTCGCACAAAAGCTCGCAAGAATGGGACTTGACGTCGATGAGAGCCATTTCTACACGTCAGCTCAGGCTACAGCCTCCTTCCTTGCAAGTCAGTGCGAGGGCGGCTCTGCATACGTTATAGGCGAGCCGGGCCTTACCTACGCTATGTATGAGGCAGGCTTCAGCATGAACGATATAAACCCCGATTACGTTGTTTTCGGTTCAAGCAAATCTCTCAACTACGAGCAGATAGAAAAGGCGTCACGCCTTATAATGAACGGCGCAAAGCTCATCGGTACAAACAGCGACCTCACAGACCCCTCGGAAAACGGAATAGTCCCTCCCTGCCGAGCTCTTATAGCTCCTATCGAGCTTACCACAGGAAGAAAGGCATACTATATAGGAAAGCCTAATCCCCTTATGATGCGCCATGCGCTCAAAAAGCTCGGCTGTCACAGAGTGGATTCTATACTCATCGGTGACAGAATGGACACCGACATTATAGCAGGAATAGAAACCGAGATAGATACAGTGCTCGTGCTTTCGGGTGTAACAAAGCTTGATGACCTTGAAAAATTCCCCTACAGACCAAAATATATTATGCAGGACGTCGGTGGAATTGCAGGCATCGAAGAAAAATAAATTGACAAATAGCGACAAGTAGAGTATAATAGATTTATTAAAAATAAGGACGGGTGACGATATGAATTTCTTGGAAGAACGCATTATGCGAGACGGCTTGGTTAAAGAGGGAAACGTGCTTAAGGTAGACAGCTTCCTCAATCACCAGATGGATGTGGAATTGCTTGATAAAATAGGCGAGGAGTTTCACAGGCGCTTTGCAGATAAACAGATAACCAAGGTGCTTACCATTGAGGCATCGGGTATCGCTATTGCATATGCAGTTGCACGTAGCTTCGGCGTGCCTATGGTGTTTGCAAAAAAGGCTAAAAGCATAAACATTGACGGCGACGTATATACCGCAGAGGTAGAGTCGTTTACCCACAAGAACAAAAATCAGGTTATGGTGTCAAAGAGATTTTTGTCAAGCGATGACAAAATACTTATCGTCGACGACTTTTTGGCAAACGGCTGCGCCCTTCAGGGACTTATCTCTATTGCAGAGTCTGCCGGTGCAAGCGTAGAGGGAATAGGCATCGCTATCGAAAAGGGCTTCCAGTTCGGCGGTAGAAGCATCAGAAACCTCGGCTATCACCTCGAGTCGCTCGCCATAGTAGATGCGATGGACGCTGAGACAAAGACCATCATCTTCCGCAAGCAGTAAGCGATACATAGACTTGTCGACTTGAGGCTTTTGTCGGCAGCTACCAGTATAGCTTTTAACAAAAAGGACAGAGAATGAAAAATTCTCTGTCCTTTTTGATTTTGTTGCATGTAAATAAATGTTTACAGCGATTATCTTTCCTCGCGGAAGTAGGGGAGACCGAGCGCCGCAGGGGGCTGGTTTTCCTTCTTGTTCTTTATGCCTGTGATGATAAGAACCACGATGGTTACGAGGAAGGGGAGCATCTTGAATATTTCCTTGCTCGCAAGGGAGATGCCGGGGATATACTCTGCCGCTACATAGAATGCACCGAACACTATTGAGCAGAATATACCGAAGGTAGGCTTCCAGGTTGTGAATATAACGAGCGCTACACACAGCCAGCCTATAGCGTCTATTACGTATTCCCAGTTTCCGTTGAGGTAGTCCATGACGAACATAAGACCGCCAAGACCTGAAACGGCACAGCCTATGCAGGTAGCCAAGTATCTGTATCTGTTTACATTGATGCCTGCTGCGTCTGCGGTAGCAGGGTTTTCACCGACGGCACGAAGGTGAAGTCCGACCTTCGTCTTGTTCAATACAAACGACGTAATCAGCGCCACTATAATGGCGAGGTAAACCATTATTCCGTAGGAGAAAAACAGCTTTCCAAACCAGCCCAAGCTCTTTGCGAAGGGGAGAGTAGCATTGAAGAACTTTGCGCCTGCTGTGAACTTGTAGCCCTCGACTGACGCTATCATAAAGTCGGAAATACCGACTCCGAGCGTAGTCATTGCAAGACCTGTAACGTTCTGGTTAGCGTGAAGCGAGTCGGTGAGGAAGGAGAAGATAAGTCCCATAAGTGCGCTACCTATGATCGTAGCAAGTATAGGCACGAGGACTGCGAGTACGGATACGCGCTCCATTCCACGTCTGCCACCTACGATGTCAAATAGTATAGCCTCTGCCACGCATCCGCAGGCAGTGCCGACACACATAACACCGGGCAAGCCGAGGTTGAGGTGTCCTGATTTCTCGGTAATAGTCTCGCCCGTTGAACCGAAGAGAAGTACCATACCGAACTTTATCGCGCTTACAAGAAAGGTTATAATTGCCATTATTTATTTACCTCCTTGCTTCTTTTTCTGAAGTTGATCTTGTAGTTGATGAAGAACTCGCATCCGATTATGAGCAGGAGCACCGCGCCTATAAATATATCAGCCATTGAGGTGTCAAGGCGGTATATCTCACCCATAAAGCTCGTTCCTCTCTGCAAAAATACTACGAGGAAGGAGGTGAGTATCATATAAAGCGGATTGAATTTAGCGAGCCACGAAACGAGAATTGCAGTAAAGCCTCGTCCACCTGCGATAGTGGTCGTGACCGAGCAGCTTCCGTTTGCAACAAGCAAGAATCCGATAAGTCCGCAAAGCGCACCCGAAAGTATCATTGTGCGAACGATAACGCGGGGAACGTTTATACCGATGTATTTTGCTGTGTTTTCGCTTTCGCCTACGACGGAGATTTCATATCCCTGCTTGCTGAAGCGAAGATAGATATACATTATTGCGCATATTACCAAGACAAGCACGATGTTGAGGAAGTATGAGCCGTTGAAGATCTTGGGTATAGCAAACTGAGGCATAGGCTCAAGATTTCCCTGTGCGTTTCCGAACAGCTTGAGGAAGTAGGTGACAAACTGTATTGCTATGTAGTTCATCATAAGAGTGAAAAGCGTCTCGTTGATGTTCCACTTTGCCTTGAAGATGGCGGGAATAAGTCCCCATATACCGCCGATTATTGCAGAGAGCACGAGCGACAGACCTATAAGAACAGGGAGGGGGAGCTTGCTTCCGACGAAAAACATCATCATCGCTGATATGAGCGAGCCGACCATTACCTGACCTTCACCACCACAGTTCCAGAATTTCATCTTGAATGCGGGGGTAAGAGCAAGTGCAATACCGAGCAGTATCGCCGTATCGCTGAAAAGCACCCACGTGCGAAGCGGAGTTCCGAATGCGCCGTCAAACATTGATTTGATGAGGGTTATCGGGTTTTCCTTTGAGAGAATAAGCATTACTATCGACATTATGACGAAGGATGCAACGACTGCAAGGGCTCTTGCAAGAATTGAGCGTGTAAGGCTTACACTGCTTCTCTTGGTTATATGAAAGAGTGGCTCTGTGTTTTTATGCATATTTGCTTTATTACTCATTAGAGCTTCCTCCTTGTACGTTGTGCTTGGTCATAAGCAGACCGATTTCTTCCTTGGTCGTGTTACGGGCGTCTACTATGCCTGTGACCTGTCCCGATGCGATGACGAGTATTCTGTCACAAAGCTCAATAAGAACGTCGAGGTCCTCACCTACGAAGATAACTGCGACGCCGAGCTCCTTCTGCTTGTTCAAAAGGTTGTAGATACAGTAGGAGGCGTTTATGTCAAGCCCTCGTACGGGATAAGCCGCCATAAATACCGAGGGTGCGGCGGAAATCTCTCGTCCGACAAGCACCTTCTGTATATTACCACCGGAAAGTCTGCGTACGGGCGTGTATTCGTCGGGGGTTATAATGTTGAGGTCGTTTATGAGCTCCATTGCGAGATCGTGGGGGTTGTCTCTATCGAGGAATACGGAGCGACCACGCTTGTAGCTACGGAGCATAACGTTGTCTACTATGTCCATATTGCCGACAAGTCCCATTCCGAGACGGTCCTCAGGCACGAAAGAAAGTCGTACGCCAAGCTCGGAAATCTGCAAGGGTGTCTTGTCACGAAGATTTTCCTCTGCGTTTGTGTCGGGGTTGTGATAGATTATGTTACCGGAATCAATGTGGTACAGACCTGCAATTGACTCGAGGAGCTCTCGCTGGCCGGAGCCTGCAATTCCTGCAATACCGAGTATTTCTCCTGCACGAGCAGTAAAGGAAATGTTGTCAAGTGTGGTAATTCCGTCGGAGTTCTTGCTGCATATATTTTCAACGACGAGCCTGTCACATACGTTTTTTGGCTCTGTGCGTTCAATGTTCAACTCTATTTTCTCACCCATCATCATTTCGGTAAGCTCACGCTCGTTGGTGCTTGCGGTCTCTACTGTAGCGATATGCTCGCCCTTGCGCATTACTGCGACTCTGTCAGACAGAGAGAGCACTTCGTGCATCTTGTGGGTGATGATTATTATGGATTTGCCGTCGTTTCTCATACGGCGGAGTATGTCGAAAAGCTTTTCTATTTCCTGAGGCGTGAGCACTGCGGTGGGCTCGTCAAGAATGAGAATATCTGCGCCTCTGTAGAGCACCTTTACTATTTCGACAGTCTGCTTTTCGGAGACAGACATTTCGTGTATCTTTTTCTCTGGATTTAACTGAAATCCGTATTTCTCACTTATCTCGGCGACACGGCGGTCTACCTCGGAGAGCTTGAATTTGCCAGCTTCCTTTATGCCGAGAACTATATTTTCACTTGCGGAAAAGACATCAACAAGCTTGAAATGCTGATGTATCATTCCTATTTTGTGCTTGAACGCGTCCTTTGGAGATTTGATAACGACGCTCTCGCCGTCTACGAATATCTCTCCCTCGTCAGGGTAGTAGATGCCCGCTATCATATTCACCATAGACGTCTTGCCACTTCCGTTTTCACCGAGAATTGCGAGTATCTCACCCTTTTCAAGAGTGAGGTCTACATTTTTGTTGGCGTACTTGTCGCCAAATCGCTTGGATATGTTCTTTAATTCAAGAGCAGCAGTAGTTTTCACTTGTTTCCTCCGCGCAATATTTTAAAAAAAGTATCAGGCGGAGCGGTAAGGCTCCGCCTGACAGGCAACGGGATAAGTCCCGTATGAAATTAATACTTCTCGTTAAGAAGAGTGATTCCGTCGATTCTGAGATCGAAGGAAGGAGCAGAGATAGCCTCAGACTCGTGGAAGTAGCCGTCTGCGATGTTAGCGTTATCCTCGTTTGTGAGAGTCTTGCCTGCTACTGTAAAGCTATCAGTTGTGAATACGTTGAGTGTGCCAGCCTTGAAATCAGCGATAGCCTTCTCAATAGCTTCAACTGTGCCTTCAGCAGCGACGTCGAGGTTGATACCTGTAAGAACTACAGAGCCCTCGTCGATACCACCGCACCAGTTAGCAGCGATGTCCTCGCCATTAACGTAGCACTCTGTGATGTACATGTAGTAGGGAGCCCAGTTGATAGCGGAAGAAACGATGAATGTCTCGGGACAAGCCTCGTATGTGCTTCCGTTGTAGGAAACGTTAGGAACGTTTGCAGCCTCGCATGCGCCAGGAGCGCCCATGGAGTCAGCGTGCTGAGAAATAAGTACGCAATCTCTTGCGATAAGAGCCTCAGCAGCGTTCTTCTCAGATGTTACGTCATACCAAGAACCTGTGAACTGTACGTCCATAGTAACTGTGGGGCAAACAGACTTTGCGCCGAGGTAGAAGGATGTGTATCCGGAAATAACCTCTGCATATGTGTAAGCACCAACGTAGCCCATCTTAGCCTCGTCAGCTGTGATCTCGCCCGCCTCGATCATCTCGTTGAGCTTGAGACCTGCAGCGATACCTGCAAGGAATCTACCCTGATAGATGGAAGCGAAAGCATTGTGGAAGTTTGCAAGACCCTTTTCAGCAGCAGTTACGCCTGTAGCATGGCAGAACTGAACCTCGGGGTAGTCAACAGCAGCCTGTGCAATGTAGGGCTCGTGACCAAAGGAGTTAGCGAAAATGATTTTGCAGCCCTGGCTTACAAGGTCAACAGCAGCTTCGTAGCACTTCTCGGTCTCTTCAATGTTTCTCTTGATGATAACCTGCTCGTTGGTAAGACCGAGAGCTTCCTGATATCTGAGAACAGCATTGATGAAGTTGAGGTCATAGGTGGAGGATTCATCGTGCAAGCAGATGAATCCGATCTTGAAATCTGCGGGAACTTCGAAGTCAGCCTCGAGTGTGGGGATAGCGAGAGGGGACTCACTCATGCCCTTCAACTCGTCCTGAACGTCACCGCAGGATGCGAAGGAGATAGCGATTGTGCAAAGCAATGTCGCTACAAGAATAAGGGATAACGCTTTTTTGAACATTTTAATGTTCCTCCTTAATATTGTTTTGGTCCGTAGAAGTGTCTGCGGATCTTGCTATATCTATAAAAGCCGGGGGCTTTTACAAACCATAAATAATTACATTTTACACGCCTTCGATAATATACTCTATGTTAGCACATTTTTTCAAATTTGTCAACAAAATGAAACAAATTTAGAGCAATTTTTTACATATTTATAATATATCTTTATATATGTCCTTGCTTTTCACGAGCAAAAGTAATAAAATAATAATGAACTGATAAAAAAGCGCTGTCCGAATGAGATTTTGGGCACGGCAAGGATAGAAAACGGGGAGGAAAATATGAAAAGAGCGTTGGTTATAGGATGCCCGGGCAGTGGCAAAAGCACGTTTTCACGTGAGCTTCATAAAAAAACAGGACTCGCGCTCTATCACCTCGATATGATGTATTGGCGTGAGGACGGAACGACAGTCGAGCGAGAGCTTTTTCTTCGTCGCTTGCAGGACGCTCTTGAAAAAGACGAGTGGATAATAGACGGAAACTATCAGTCCACGCTCGCCCACCGTCTTGAAAGGTGCGACACCGTCTTTTTCCTCGACTACCCTGCCTCCGTCTGCCTCGACGGTATCCGAAGGAGGATAGGTAAAAGGCGCGACGACATTCCGTGGGTTGAAAGGGAGGAGAGCGAGGAGCTCGTCACCTTTGTCGAGAGCTTTCGTGAGAGAGTGCGTCCGGGGATATTACAGCTCCTTTCACAAAATACTGATAAGCGCGTAGTGATTTTTACGAGCCGAGAGGAAGCTGACGCATATTTAGCGCATATTCGGAGAGATGCGTATCGTAAGGGGGAAGAAAATCTCTTTTGATTACTTGCTTTTTTGCTTTTATATTGACAAATTCATTTATGTAAAGTATAATTATCAGTAGCTATAGTACAAGGAAAATCAATAGCTATAGTACAAGGAAAAAGGAATGTTATGGAAAACAATATCAGTAATACAGAAATAAATAACAATTCACAATTAAACAAGAGATGGAGCATACTCCTTGCAGGTGTCATAACAATGCTCTTCGCAGGAGTTATATATGCGTGGTCGATACTTAAGGTGCCGCTTTCGGAGCAATACGGCTGGAGCGAGACAATGCTCGCTCTCAACTATACCTTTACGGCGATATTCTTCTGCACTGGCGGATTTGTCGGAAGCAGACTGTCTCGTCTTATGGGGGTTAAAAAATCCATTATGCTCGCCGCACTCTTTTCAAGCGGTGGTATAATCCTTACAGGTGTCATAAACTCTCCCTCCGTCATCTGCCTTTTCATAACCTACGCCCTGATGGCAGGTGGAGGAATAGGAATAGCGTACAATGTGCTTGTTTCCACTATATCCGCTTGGTTTACGGACAAAAAGGGCTTGTGTTCGGGCGCTCTTATGATGAGCTACAGCTTCAGCACCTTTATGCTTGGAAAGGTGGCGAGCAGACTGTTTGACTTGGACGCTTTCGGCTGGAGAAGGACCTATGTTTTGCTTGGCATCGTGCTAGGCTTGGGGCTCTTGCTTGCCGCATTTACATTGAGACTTCCTCCGCAGACGCTTTCGCTTCCTCAAAAGAAGAAGCTCGGTGACGAAGGTGAGGCAGAGAGCTCAACGCCTGGAGAAATGCTGAAAAGCTTTACTTTCTGGCGTGCATTTTTGGGACTTTCCCTCCTCTCCGCTGTGGGAAGCACTGTGATAAGCCTTGCTCGTGATTTAGCGCTCTCGTTTGGCGCATCGGTCTCTCTTGCGACTACGCTCGTCGGCGTGCTCGCAATATGCAACGGCTTTGGCAGAATTCTGACGGGTATCGTTTTTGACACGCTCGGCAGACGCATTACCATGATAGGCGCAGGAGTGCTTACCGTGGTTGCGGCGGCAGTCACGCTTGTTGCGCTCCTGAATTCGTCGCTTGTTCTGGGTATTATCGGACTCTGCCTTACGGGTATGTCATACGGCACATCTCCTACAGTATCGGCAGCGTTTACTGCCTCCTTCTATGGACCGAAGCACTTTGCGACCAACTTCAGTATTATGAACTTCAATCTGGTGCTGGCATCGTTTGTCGTCACCCTCAGCTCCTCAATAATGACCTCTACAGGTGGATATATTGCGCCCTTCATTTTGCTCGTAGGTCTTGCGCTTTTGTCTCTTGCGCTCTATATCAGTATAAAGAAAAAATAACGAAAAATTTATATCAACAGCTATATCAACAGCTTTAGGGGGTATCGTCAGATGCGAATAGATGAGTTTTTCTACAAACAGCCTGAGCCGAGCTTTATCGAATGGCTCAAAAGCCCCTTGCATACAAAGGCGCCTGATGGCTTCGGCAAAAGAGAAAAGAAGGCCGGCGAGGCTTGCGCGAATGGCGCATACATAGGAAAGTGCAACCCTGAATGGAAGGAAACACTTGAAAGTGCGACGAGTGATTTTGAGACATTTCTTCGTGTTTCGGGTGTGTGTGGTGATAAATACCCTGTAAATATTGAGTACAAGGACGGATTTTCAGAGGAGAGCTACTCTATTGTGGTAGAGTGCGACGGCTGTACCATCTATTCCTCCGACTCCGAGGGCGCACGACGCGCCATTTACTATATTGAGGAGGAAATGATAAAGCGAGAGGGCCCGTTCTTGCCCTTGGGAGAGCGTGTGCGCACCTGCGCAATAACGAGACGAATCACGCGTGGATTTTTCTCCCCCACAAATCGTCCTCCCAAGTTTGGCGACGAGCTCCTCGATGAGATAGACTATTACCCCGAAAACTACCTCAGCCGACTTGCGCACAACGGCACAAACGGCTTGTGGATATATACGAGCTTTGCCCAGCTTGTAAGCTCGCCCTATATGCCAAGCGATGAGGAAAGCTGTCAGGCGAGAATGGAAAAGCTCCGTCGTGTAGTCGAAAGATGCAAGAAATACGGAGTAAAGGTCTACATCTTTGCCATTGAGCCTATCGGCTTGCCAAAGGATAAGCGTGAGCCCTATCGTGATATGCTCGGCCTTGACGACATCAATGGAGAGAGAATGCCACTACGCCCCTTCTGTCCGAGAGTTGACAAGACAAGAGAGCATGTTATCTATTGCATTGAGTATATTTTCAAGTCCATTCCCGACCTTGCGGGATATATCAGCATAACGGCAGGCGAGCGTCCTACCACCTGCGCCTCTGTAATGCAATATGCGAACTGCCCCAGATGCTCCAAGTATTCAAGAGGCGAAAATCTCGCCAACAGCGTGAATATGATAAAGGAAGGACTTCGCAGAGCAGGTACAGGAGCAGAGTTTGTCAGCTGGACCTACAACCACAGATATTGGCCCGACGAGGACATCTGCGAGTACATAGAGAAAACTCCCGACGACATTGTAATAATGCAGAACTTCGAGGACAGAGGACTCGACGACCAGCTCGGCAGAAAGAGAATTGCGTGGGACTACTGGCTCTCTTATCCCGGTCCGTCTGACATGTTTGCATTGTCGGCTCGCACCGCAAAGGCGAGCGGAAAGCGCTCGTATGCAAAAATGCAGGTCTGCACCTCGCACGAGATGGCGACCGTGCCCTATATCCCTGCCCCCGGTATCCTCTTTGACAAATACAAGGAGGCGAGAGCGCTCGGCGTTTCGGGTATTATGGAGTGCTGGTACTTCGGAAACTACCCCTCACTTATGAATCGCGCATCGACCGAGCTTTCCTACCTTGAGGATTTCTCTGACAAGTCGGCATTCGTGCGCGAGCTTGCCTCACGCCTTTACGGTGAGTCAAAGGCAGACGCCATCGGTCGCGCTTGGGAGGAGTTTGAGAGGGGATACAGAAACTGTCCCACAAACATAATGTTCAGCTACTACGGCCCTATGCACGATGGTATTGCGTGGGAGCTTTCTCCTATACCGAAAAACAACGCCCTTTCACGCTCGTGGTTGCTCCTTGATGTGCCCGACGGCGACAGAATAGGCGAGTGCCTTTTCCAAGGACATACGCTCGACGAGGCTATAACGCTCGCAGACAGAATGAGCGAGTCTTGGTCACGTGGCGTCGAGATGTTGCCTATGTCTGACGATGACGAGCACCGGGTTTGCTCGGAGGCGATAGGCCTGCTTATGAAGTCGGGAAGAAACATTCTCGCCTTCTATCGCTTGAGAGAGGCGCTTGGTACAGAAAGCGCAGACGCCCTCACAACACTCGCAGAAATGGAAACAATTGTTTACAACGAAATTGAAAGCTCCGAGAAAATGATACGACTTTGCGAGCTTGATCCGAGAATAGGCTATCACTCCGAGGCAGAGGGCTTCAAGTTCTTCCCTGAAAAGCTGAAGGCAAGAATAGAAAAGCTCAGACGCCTCTTTGACACCGATTTCAAGGAGATAAGAGAAAGAATAGAGTCAGGCAAAAAGCCTCTTGGCTACTATTACGCCGAGGGTGAGGATTATTATCCTCTCGCCTTTGATAAGGACAAGATGAAGATGGTTGACCTTGACGAGCACAGAAGAGTCGGACTCTATGTCGACGGCGATGAGATAAAAATTCCTATCAGCTGTGTAAAGGATGACCCCATTTTCACTTGCTTTGAGTTTAAGCTTTTCTGCCCCGAAAGTCTTGTAAAGTACTACCCTGAAACAGGCTTGAGACTCGGCGACGGCGTTTTGTCGCATCAGTCCGTCTACGGTGAGGAAATGATACGAAACGAGCTTTCCAAGTGGAGAATGGAAACGAAGATCGACGGTGACAGAGCAGAGCACCTGCTTTGCGTAAAGATTCCGAATGAAAAGTGGAATCGCAAGACGGCGATAAAGTTCTTCATAATAGTGGGAGATGGCATCTGGATTCCCGATACGCCCGACAAAGTCGTTACTCTCGGCAAGGGCGACATTCCCCCCACGAGATTCGGATTTTTGCTTCCCACAGTGGAATGATTTTCTTGTCCGATATACTTTTGATGTGAGCGATGTCACAGCAGGGCATCGACACAACATAAAAGAAAGCTATTTGCTTTTGGCAAATAGCTTTCTTTTTTTCATCTATCAGCACCACATTCAAGCGAAAATGCCTGGTTTTTGAACACTAAACTTTACTTTTATGTAGTGCTTGCTTGATTTTTTGGTATTCAGCGTTATGTGGTTCTGGTGTGGCATAGCGAGCTTTTTATACCCGTCTGCGCCCTCGTAAAGCTCGGTAGTAAATTTGTCGCTCAGGATTATGCTATCTGTCAAGCCCTCTACCGCCTCGACTGTGAGTGTAATTCCCTTGCGATGAATAAGCACCTTTCCGTCCTTTGTCTCTACATCGCCGAGCGTATGCAGGCAAAAGTCAAGAGTGACATCACCGTCAGAGGTGACTATATCCTCTATAACGAGAGTTTTTTCGCTTGGGTTCATGGTAAACAGGCGTTTCCACGAGTTAAGCGACTCGTATGCATCGTCAAGATTGAGCTCGGCGGAAAATAAGCTTCCGTCTTGCTTGCAATACTCGATTTTTCCCACAGGCTTTTCGCTGAAGGTGGGCTGTCCCTCGCCATTTACTACCAGCGTATTGTGAGCGCGCGAGGTGTTTGTCCATTCAAAATGATGCTTGCTGCCCCATCCACAGCCGTAATATCCCGACGGGGAAATGAGCGACACGCCCTCGAAAAACAGGGCAAACGAGCCTTGGTCGGAGTGGGAGTGACTTGCAGAGCCAAATCTGCTTGCCCTCGCCATAACTGTCATACAGTCCTGCTTTTCAAAGGAGGAGCGCATGCTGAAAACTCCTGTTTTTTCAAACGCGTCTGCAAGACGGGCGCATCTTGTGAGATGGCGCGCGGGCGTTTTCGTTTTCGGCAGGAATATGTCGAGCAGGTGTAGCTTGAAGAATTCGGGCGTGGGGAGCGCCTGCTCCTTTTCCTTTGCCTCGGCAGGTCCGAATTTATCTGCATAAACTCTGTACGGGTTTTGGGCAAAAAATCCCGGCCACTCCTCGTCCTCGCTCGAGCACCAGTATCCGTCGCCAAAGGGGTGATTTTCATAGTCGGCATCCGCAAAATGCAAAAGGAAGTTGCTGTAATTCTGGTAAAACGGCCTGTCAAGATAGCTCTTGCCTGTATATCTTTCCACACACGAAAAGAATGGCAGGAACCACTTCGTGTAGCTTGTGGCGTAGAATACGCCCTCGCCCCAGCCGCCGTCTGTGCTTCCGTAGTGCGGGAAAAGGCCTCCATATATCTGCATAGCGGTTTCAAGGTATCTGAGTATGGTTTCTTCGTCCTCATAGCCCTTTAGCATAACTGCCATAAGCCCAAGATAAGCAGGTATTCTTCCTGTGTGCGAGCTTCCGGGGTGCTGTTCAAACTTGTCCGCTATAATTCGCTCGTAGCAGTAGTGAGCTGATATAGCGACAGCCTTCAAAACCTCCCTGCGCTCATCTTCGGAAAGCACATCGTAAAGCAGGTCGTATGCGACGGCAAGAGTTCTCGCCACGCTCAATGCCGCCTCGTCGCCACCGGGGCCGACGACAGTCAGGTAGTGGTGGTGATGGTCCCAGGACGCTATCTCGAGAATGACCTTTTTGCCGTGCATAGCCGCCTCGCTGTCGCCGAGCAGACGCCAGCCGAGACCGAGCGCTATGAGGTTTGTGTCCATATAGTTGCGTATTACATTTGTGTAATTTCTTATGTGCAAATACTTATATTCCGAGTCGTTTACTTCAAAGGATTGGTCGTATGGAGGGAGCGGAATTCCGTCTGAAATCGCCTTTGTTATGTTTCTTTTGAGGACCTTTATGTCCTTTGCGTGAGAGCAGACAATGTCGGGAATGTCCTCGGCAAAAAACAGCGCACGAGGGTGCACGCTCTCGTCTATGTTGTCGTAAAGCTCGCGCGCAGTCGGGCGCATGAATATTACTGCCTCGTCACTTATTGTAAACCTTTGTTTACCTTTTTGCTTGCCGTTGGAAGTCACGTTCCATTCGTACTCGCCTGACACGAGCACCTCGCTCGGTGTGAAATAGCACTTGTCGGAGTGGTACTCACGGCAAAATCCATTCTTGCCATTCAGCGTGATGGTGTAGCCTGCGCCGTTGTTTTCCTTGTCGGCTATCCATGAAAGGCAGGGGGGATTTTCGAATACTATCTCGTTTTCTTCAGGGAATGGGAAAATTTCATTCGGTTTTGATCTTTTTTGAGAAAATTCACTCATTTCTGCTCCTCGTGCTCCTTTTTAGCCCGACGAGAATACCAAGTGTATTCGCCTGTCTCTGGGTTTATCTCGCCTACCTGACGGGCGGGAATTCCTGCCATTATGGCAAAGTCTGGGGTGCTCTTGGTAACTACTGCACCGGCGCAGATGAGGTTTCCTCTGCCTATTCTTACGCCGGAGGTAACGCTGACTGCATGTGCGAGCCAGCTACCCTCACCGATGACGATGCTGACATCGAAATCCTTGTCGTTTCGCAGAGTGTTGAACGCCTTTGTCACAGGATCAAACTTGTGGTCGCCTGCCGTCACCGAGCAGTGAGGGCCTATAAGCACGTTGTCGCCTATGGTTACATTGCCGTTTACATAGCAATGGAAAGAAAACAATACATTCTTGCCCACATTTTCTATCGGCACAGATACGCAAGCTCCGGGAGCTATCATTGTGTTTTTGTCAAATCCGAAAAGTCGAGCTCTTTTCAAGAGGTAGTCCTTGTTGTGAGCTTCGTTGCAGAATTTTGTGTACTTTTCAAACTCCTCGTCGCTTATTACGAGATTTCTCATATATTCACGGCTTCCAAGTTTCATAGAGGCGTCTCCTTTAAAAAAGTCGTTTTTCTTGATTTTACCATAAGAAAAGTGGTATTGCAAGTGATAAATCGTTCATTGCCTTAAAATAAAAATACAATTTCCTCCGTTAATACACAAATAAAGCACGGCAAGAGCCGTATAAAGAGTAATTCCGTATTGACTTTTCTCTGTTCGTGTGATAGAATATTAGATGTTTTAGAGATTGCGCTGACAGGCGCATACTACGAAAGGACGACTACAATGCTATATCCTATTTTATCATTGGTATTCTTGGCGGTGGCAATTGCCATAGGCTGTGTGATGAAAAAGAACACGGGCGTGGTTTCTATCGCTCTCGCTCTCGTGCTTGCCAGAATAGTGGGCGTTTCCGACAAGGAGCTTATCAGCTACTTTGACTCAAAGCTGTTTATAATGCTTCTCGGAATTATGTTCTTGTTCTGCATAGCGCAAAACAATCGCACACTCGAGCTTCTTGCGAGAAAGGCTATCAAGCTTTGTCGTGGCAAGGTAAAGCTCATTCCTATAGTTTTGTTTTTGCTCGGCGCTGTGATTTCAGGCGTCGGACCTGGAATTATATCCACCACTGCACTTATGGCAGTGCTCGGTATGGCGCTCGCCGCAGAACTCTGCATTGAGCCTATCGGTCTTTTGCTCTTTGGCTCGCTTGGCGCATTTGCAGGTGGACTTTCACCCATCACCCCCTCCGGCATCGTTGCCGTAGAGGTGGCAGAGAAGAGCGGAATTACAGGCGTTGCGCTCCCCATCACCTTGTGGATGGCTGTTATTATGATTTTCTGCGCGACGGTCCTTTATTTCTTCGTATTCAAGTGGCACAAGTATGAGCAGAGCGAGAGCGCAAATGCATCGCTTGATGACGACAAGTTTGAGCTCCAGCATTATGCAACACTGCTCGGCATTATAGTCGTAGCGGCATTCGCCACAATATTTGACATCAATATCGGTCTTATCTCGTTCGCCGTCGCTATTGTATTGCTCTTGTTCGGCTTTGCCGATGAGGGTGCGGCTATCAAGGCGATTCCGTGGAGCACCCTTATTATGATAACCGGCGTTGGTATGCTCATTTCTCTCGTTACCAAGCTCGGTGGAATTGACCTCCTCTCTGACGGACTTCGTATGCTTATGGGCGAAAAGACTGCGACTGCTATAATCACAGTGCTCGCAGGAGTTATGTCTTGGGTTTCTTCTGCATCGGGTGTCGTTATGCCTACCCTTATCCCCACCACCCCTGCTCTTGCAGAGGGACTTGCAGGTGTCAGCCCCGTTGCGCTCGTAATCGGTATATGCATCGGCGCAAATGCGGCGGCTTTCAGCCCACTTTCCAGCTGTGGCGGACTTATGCTTGCGGCATACTCCGGCTCAAAGGTTGCTACCACTGAGGGACGAAACAAGATGTTCGCTCGTTTGTTCTTCTTCTCATCGGCTTGTATCGGCGTTTCTGCGATATTTGCATTGTTCGGTTGCTTTAACCTGATATGATTTGATAGGCTAACCCTAACCCCTTATATCAACAAAAAGAGAAAACAAATCGGTAAACTGAAATGTTTTCTCTTTTTTCTTTTTTGTTTAATGAAATCGTTGCGCGGCAACGATGAAATCCTCGCTCTGCTCAGATGAAGTCCAAGGCAATGCCTTGGATGAAGTCAAATCCGTCTAAATACAACCCTGCGAAGCAGGATTTCATCGCGAAAGCGATTTCATCCACCAAAGGTGGATTTCACCCGTCGAATAGGGGTTCCCCGAAAAGCCTATGGCTTTTTGGGGGTTCTCGTAGACGGATTTGATTGCGTGATTGTCCGTTAGGACATCACGCTAATGGGGTCGCGGAAAATTTCTAATTCGGGTGTTCGGAAAGTGAAAAGCACGAAAAGAAAGGCGATGAAGAGGAGTATAGCGACAGCTCGCTTTGGGGATTTGCAGGACAGCCTTTCTGAGTTGAACAGGCGTGCTTCGTACACATAAGCGATAGCTCCGGCAATGAAGAAAATTGCTATATTCAGCCAGTCGGGAGATTTTCCTATCACGCCGTTGTAGGTGTAGAAAAAGACGGGTATCAGGGCAAGACCGAGAAGAACGCCACGTAGCTTTACACACCAGAAGTCTCGTCTTTCGCGAAAGAAAAAGCTCTCGACGAATGCAAAGGCGAGCATCGGCCAGAACAGTAGCTTCATATGCTCCCAAGTCGACTCGTTTACTCCCGAAAATGGCGCTACCCACACGCTATCTCCCAGCCATTCGTATAAAAAATGCAACACAGTACCCAAAAGTGAAGTGACTGCAAAGCCACACAGCTGCCATAGTCCTATTGAACGCTTCATATCCTACCTCGTGATTTTTATTGTTCAATAAAATTGTATTCAGCTTGTATTCAGAATATGCAAGGTGCGGAAATGCTCGCACCTCGTTATGTGCCCGACCTGTGCAGATTTTTGTGAATAGCGTGACGGCTTCGTTGACTTTTTTTCTGCGATATGATACAATAATAAAGGCAAACGAAACACCCCGAAAAAAATGCAGGGCGTTTGAAACTGATATAAAAAGTGTAAAAAAGGAGAAAAATATGTCGGAATTTTTAGCATCTATCCACCCCGTTGCGCTATGCCTTATCGTGTGTTGTGCAAAAATAATGGAGATAACGATACAGTCCCTGCGCACCTGTATGATGGTAAGGGGACAGAGATTAAAGGCGGCAGGGCTCGGCATTCTCGAGTGCATTGTATGGGGACTTGTCATATCGACCATCATAAGCACCCTCGGAGACAAGCTGTTTTTGCTCGCATTCTATAGCCTCGGCTACGCCGTAGGTCTTTTCCTCGGCTCAACTCTTGAGGGCAAGATAGCGCTCGGCACGTCAAGCATTCAGCTCATCGCAAACGATGAAAACACACAAAAGATAATAGCCTACCTCAAGGAAAACTCCCGTGGATACACCATTTTCGAGGGTCACGGCTCTGTCGAAAAAATGAATATGATATTCGTCGTGTTGCCTCGTCGAGACGTGGTCTCCGTTATAAAAAAGACAAGAAAACTTTGCAAAAACAACGTTTTTGTCGTTGTTGACGACGTAAATAAGTATGCAGGTGGCTACGGAATGGTTAAATGATGTAAAGTAATATTTACATTAATGGCTTTTGGCGTGATGGAGTGAAAATATGAACCCGTATCTTAAAAACCTATGCAAAATAGAGTTTGTCGTAACCTATGCCTGCACAGGACGATGCAAGCATTGCTCAGAGGGGAGTGCAGAGCATTGTGGCGAGCGCATTGACACGCGTGCAGCGTCTGATTTTTTGCGCAAGGTCGCAGAAAAATACGACATAAAAACTGTTATGACATTCGGTGGAGAGCCACTTCTGCACCCCGATGCGGTATGCGGGATTATGGCGACTGCCAGGTCGCTTGGTGTTCCGCACAGACAGGTGATCACAAACGGATATTTTTCGAGCGACATAGCACAAATCCGAGAGCTTGTCCGTCGCCTCGCAGACAGTGGAGTAAACGACCTGCTCCTCTCCGTCGACGCATTTCATCAGGAGACGATACCTCTTGATATTGTGAGAGCGTTTGCCACAGAGCTGAAAAAATTCGGTGTCCCGACACGGCTTCAGCCTGCATGGCTGGTGAGCAAGGCTGACGACAATGAGTACAACCGGAAAACGAGAGAAATCCTCGATAGCCTTGCCGATTTAGCTCTTGTTGAAGGTGAGGGAAACATCGTTTTCTTTGAAGGAAACGCAAAAAAATACCTATCTGAATACTTTGACGGCAAGGCTGTCGAAAATCCGTACATAGAAAACGTGTGTGACGTGAGATGCCTCTCCGTTTCTCCAAACGGCGACGTCTTGGGTGGCAACATGTACAGACAGGACATAATCGAAATTATCGACGCCTACCGGCCGTAAAGACGGAAAAGGAAAAGGCGCTATCCCGAAAAAGCTTAACACAAATACAGGCTTGCCCGACCCACACACAAGGGAAGGACAAGCCGTTTTTTTATCTGGTTTGACTTGCGCGGCGTTGTGACAGCCCGAAATGTTATAAATATTCATGAATTTTCAAAAAAATATGCAAAAATTCCCCAAAAAGCATTGAAAAACGCTGTGAAAAGATGTACAATATATATATTATTATTATATTTATAGTAAAATAATCTCGCGCATGCGAGTAGTATCTTCAATAACAGGAGGGTATAAATATGTCAAGAGATCTCTTTAACAAGAAGAAAGGGAGAACAATATTATACACGATATGCACGTTTGTTTTGCTTTGTGTGATGTTTGCTTCGCTTGCTACATATCTGTATAGAGACGCCGAAAACAGAGCGATGGAAAATCTGCACGTGCAGACAAAGCAGATAAAGGACGACCTCACTCTGCAGATGCTGTCCGACCGTGAAAATTTGTCGACAATGGCTAGCTTTGCATCAAAGCTCTATCTTGACGGAGAGGACTACAGCCTTTTGTTCGAGTCCTTCAAGCCTATTGGTCTTATCGACAATATAGGTATTCTCAATACCGACAATACGTTTGTAACCAAGGTGGGCAGGACAGAGCTCAAGGATATTTCCTTTGAAGACGAGCTTGCACTTGGTTCATATGTTTCAGGTCGTGTGAGAGATATTACAAACGTCAACTACGAGCGCGTAAGAATTTCCGTCCCGATAGTAGCAAACGGAGAAACTGTCGGTATCTTGTACGGAATTATCAAGCTCGACAGCATTGAGCAGAGATATATCGGAATAGCGACAGAGCTTGACGCTCAGCTTTTCATTTACGATATGGCGGGCGACCTTATAGTCGACTCGATACATAAAGAGCCCGGCAACATCTCATTTTTGCGTGATCGTAAATATAACGGCGACTACTCCTACGAGGAGTTTGCGACATCGGAAAAGGGCTTTACCTCCTTCCAGTCCGCATACAGAGACGAGGACGTGCTTATGCACTATTCCACCCTTGAGGATCTCGACTGGAAAATCGCCCTTGTAAGATACGACTCGCAGGTGTATGCCGAAACCCATACCCTTACCTTGATATTCTTCATAGTAATTGCGATAATAGTGCTCGCTATGGGTGTTTTCACTACCGCCCTTACACGAGTAGAGCGCAAGGAAAGCAATGTAATTGACTGCGCATCAAATATCCGAAAGATGCTCATTGAGGCATCGGGAAATAATAGCAACATTACCGAGGCGCTGAAGGAGGTTGCCGCATTTACAAGGTCAAGGTCGGCCATCTTCTTTGACACAAACGGAGAGGACTATCACTACAGCTCGAAGGACGCTGACGGAGTGAATTTGTCAGGTGAGCAGAGCACAGTCTTGAAGGCAGAGCTCTTGCGCTATGTTTCCACCCTTACTGCGCACGACACAGGCACTATCAAGCCTATCAGTCTGCGACAGGACAGCCGTCTTGAAAAGACCGCACCCTCCGTTTATGCGATGCTGAAGGATTGTGGCATAGACGAGATAATTTTCTTGGCTACGATAAACCACTCAAATCACATCACTATTCTTGCCGTAATAAACCCTGAACGCAGAGCAGACGCATCTTACCTTGCCGAAAAGGTTTCTGCCTGCTTCACTATCGCACTCGACAATAGCAATATACTCAACAAGACACGACTTGCCGCAACGACGGACTCGCTCACGGGCACTCTGAATCGTGTGGCATATAACAATGATCTGCATATCATAAATGAGGAAAGACCATTTGACTTTTCCTGCATTTACGTCGATGTAAACGAGCTCCACAACCATAACAACAAATATGGTCACGCCGAGGGCGATAAAATGCTTTTGTATATCGCTCACACACTAAAGGACGTGTTCTTCGGTCAGCGAGTTTACCGAATGGGCGGAGACGAGTTTTTGGTATTCTGCCGTAATCTCGGACAGGAGGATATAAACAAGTCGATAGACATCTTCCTTGCTCAGCTCGACCAGTGTGGCTACCACGTGGCGATAGGTATTTCCTTCAGAAGCCAGAACACCAACACCGAGGAAATGGTGCGAGAGGCTGAAGTCAGAATGTACGAGATCAAGGCAAAGTATTATCAGGACAAAGAGCAAAGGATAAAGAACTCCTCCGAAAACGAATATGTTCAGGTAAAGACGGGTATTCCCGAAATTGACGCTATGCTTTCCATACTCAAGGAGAGCTACAACGGCATATACAGGGTTTCTCTCGACACCGACAGCGCACATCGAGTGCTTATGCCGGCATATCTGAACTACAATGAAACCGAGGACAACTTCTCACGCCTGTTTGCAAACTATGTGGCAGACTCGGCGGAGTCGGACTACCACAGAGCTCTGCTCAGCTTCCAGAATTACGAAGCACTCAGACAACAGCTTGCAGACGGCAAGACACCGAGAATAACGTACAAAAAGCTGAATGGCGAGATGGTGACCTTAAGCGTTCACCGACTCAGCGACACGGATTCCGTATCGGAAACTTTGTGGATTTTTGCAAAAAAATAAAGACAAAAGCACTTGACAAGACCGGGTCATTGTGATAGAATACGTACTGTATTTTATATTGAGCAAAATCGGTGAAAGCCGATGACGCAAAGCAAAGAGGCTAAGGTTTTTTACTATGCCAGTCCAGCTGCAATGATACGAGGTCTTCGTGTGGCCTTTTGTTGTTGCAGCTTTTTGTTTTTTGTACAGCTTTTGTGGCTGCACACGACATTCCCTCCAAACCATACCTACGATTTGAAAGGAACGTACAGAAATGAATTTCAACATATACACATGGATCCTTCTCGCCTGCTGTCTTGCTTTGGCGACAGCGGTGGTGCTTCTCTCCGTAATGCTGAAGAAGAGCAGGGACAGGGCACGACGAGCACTTGAAGCAGAGGAGCTTTACAATTTACACAACAGCGATGCTGCATTGCTTGAAGAAATTGAAGCCGGACTTAAAAACGGCGAATTCAAAATGTATCTGCAGTTCATCGTTGACAACAAGACAAAGCGCATTACGTCAGCTGAGGCGTTGTCAAGATGGGAAAGGCCCGACGGCGAGCTTATCTTCCCTGGCAAATACATTCCCGCAATGGAAAGAGCAGGCGTCATCACAAAGCTTGACTATTACATGTTTGAGCGCGCGTGCGAGAAGCTCTCGCAATGGGCGGACACAGAATTCGGAGAGCTCTCCATATCCTGCAACTTCACGAGATGCACGATATCGGAGGATGACTTCGTTTCAAAGCTCAACGATATTGCAGACCATTACTCCTTTGACAAGAGCAAGCTCATTGTTGAGATAACCGAGGACTCTATTGAAAAGAATCTCGACGTCGCTATCAAGAACATTCTGCGTGCAAAGGAGCTCGGCTTCAGCATTGCCCTCGACGATATAGGTAGCGGATACACCTCGCTTGTAAATCTTTGCGAGTATCCTATCGACATAGTAAAGCTCGACCGAGAGATACTGCTTATGACAAATGCCGAGCGTGGCAAAAAGCTGTTCTACGGCATAGTTTCACTTTCTCACTATCTCAACCTCAAGGTCGTCTGCGAGGGCGTGGAAACTGATGAGCAAAACAATCTCGTCAGCGAAAGCGAGTGTGATTTCGTGCAGGGCTGGTACTACTCAAAGGGACTTCCCGAGGATAAGGCGGAGGACTTTGCAAGGGAATACACGAGAGGGCTTTGATTTTCTTCAAAAATCGGGAGATTTTCTATGAACAAGGTTTTTAAAAAGGATTTATACAGGTTTTACGGCGAGGAGGGCGAGTCACTTGCCAAGAGAATGCTCCGCCCCCCAGAGCTTCGCTACATAGCGCTCTTCAGACGAGCAAATGGGTGCAAATTCCTGCCCTTGAAGCTCTACTACACAGTCGCTCTCAAGCTTATGTCCTACAGGACAGCGATACAGATACCTGTCCGCACCGAGATAGGAGAGGGATTTTACATCGGTCATAGTGGCAGAGTTATTATAAATCCCGATGCCAAGCTCGGCAAGAATATGAATATCAGCACAGGCGTAGTCATCGGGTGCGAAAACCGAGGAAAGCGCAAGGGCGCTCCCACCTTTGACGGAAACTGCTGGATAGGCGCAAATGCGGTGGTAGTAGGAAATATTCATATAGGTGAGGACGTGCTTATCGCCCCCCTGTCATTCGTAAACACCGACGTCCCCCCGCACAGCGTGGTCGTCGGAAATCCCGCAAAAATCATATCAAAGGAAAACGCAACACAGGATTATATCTGCAACAAGGTCTGATAGAGCTACAAGGAGGACAGCGAAATGTCAACAAAAGATAACAGAATAAAATATAATTTGCTGTCCGGCTTTGCCTATCAGGTCATTCTTATCGCTATAGGCTTCCTTTTGCCCCGACTGTATCTTGAAAACTTCGGCTCGGAGGTAAACGGAGTTCTTTCCACCATAAAGCAAATATTCGTGTATATGACCTTGCTGGAGGCAGGTATAGGACTTGCCACCATGCAGGCGTTGTATAAGCCTGTCGCAGAGGGTGATCACGGAAGATCCAGTGCTATCCTCTCGGCGACCAACATTTTTTATATCAAGACGGGTGTCATCTATTCGGCGATCGTAATTTTACTTGCGGTCGTCTATGCCTTTTTTGTACCCACGAGCATACCCACCCTTGAGCTGTTTACTATCATTATTCTGACGGCTCTGCCTAACCTGTTCAGCTATTTCATTCAGGCGAAATACCGAGTTCTTCTCGAGGTAGACGGCAGAAAATACATAATTACAAATTCAGAGACTGTGCTCCAGCTTCTTGCCAATGTCGGCAAGATAGTCGTGCTTTTGCTCACCGACAGTCTCGTGCTTATCCAGCTTGTCTACTGCTTGCTCGCTCTCGCTCAGCTTGGATATGTATATATTCAGGCGAAGCACAGATACAAGTGGCTGTCGCTCAAGGCTGAGCCCGACTTTGAGGCGATATCTCAGAGAAAGTCGGTGCTCGTGCATCAGATTTCGGGCATGGTGTTCAACAACACAGACATTCTGCTCCTTTCCTTCCTGTGCGACTTCAAGGTGGTAAGCGTCTACACTATCTACAACGTCTTTTTCTCGCAGGTGCAGATGTTTATAACGAGCATTACCTCGGGCATCAGCTTTGCACTCGGTCAGTTGTTCCACACAAATAGGGAAAAATTTATGAAGGTCTACGATGTCTACGAGACATTTTACATAATGGCGACCTTCGTTATCTATACACTTATGGCGGTGTTCCTTCTGCCTCTTATTCAGATATACACGCAGGGCATAGATGACGCCAACTACACAAACGTGTATCTTGTGCTCCTGTTCGTTTTAATGAACCTTTTGTCAAACGGCAAGCTCCCCTCAAACCACGTGCTTGAATATTCCGGCAAGTTTGAGGAAACGCGCTCCCATGCAGTTATCGAGATGGCTATTAACATAGTAGTTTCCGTTGTGGCAATTCTTTTGTGGGGCATATGCGGAGCAATAGTCGGAACTATCGTTGCGCTTCTGTACAGAGGCACTATGATGATATATTATGCAAACAAGCGTGTGCTTTCCTGCTCTATGTTCCGTACCTACAAGCTGTGGCTTGTAAACGGCGCAGTCTTCGCTTTGGTAATGGCTATCTTCTTTGTCGATAGCTTTGCAGGGCTCTCGTTTGGCGCACTCGTCTTGAAGGGAATTGTCCACGCTCTTTGGATAGTGCCCACATATATTCTGGTGAACTTCATTTTCTGCCGTCAGGCGTTTAAAAACATTTTCGAGTTAAGGGGGATAAAGAAATGAGCATTCCAAAGGTGATACACTACTGCTGGTTTGGTCACGGAAAAATGCCCGCAATAGCCGAAAAATGTATAAAGAGCTGGAAGAAATACTGCCCCGACTATGAAATTATCTGCTGGAATGAAGAAAACTTCGACATTATGCAAAGCCGATACATGAGAGAGGCGTATGAGGCAGGGAAGTGGGCGTTTGTCAGCGATTTCGCAAGACTGAAGATTATATACGACCACGGCGGAATATATCTCGACACCGACGTTGAGCTTATCAAGTCGCTTGACCCTTTGCTCGACTATGACGGCTTTATGGGCTTTGACGAGAAGGGCATCGTTGCCACAGGTCTTGGCTTTGGCGCAGAGGCAGGGAATGAGATAATAGCCTCGCTTCTGGAGGACTACGAGGATTTGCCGTTTGTTTTGGAGGATGGTAGCTTCGACACCACCCCTTGTCCCGACAGAAATACGAGCGCATTAAAGCGTATCGGTATGGACACCGAAAACACCGACCAGATATTCAGGGGAATGAAATTCTTGCCACAGGATTACCTTTGCCCGATGGATTTTTACACAGGCGTAAAGACGATTACGAAAAACACTTATTCCATTCACCACTACTGCGCATCTTGGACCTCCGATGTTACAAAGAGGACCACACGTATCAAGCGCATTATAGGAGTGAAGATGTATAATAAGCTTTATGGCAAGTTTTTGCACAAATTTAAGGGGTTGGAGTGGTAATATGCCGGAAACATTGTTCATAAAAATGAAAGAGAATATAAAGCCTCAATGGAAGGTGTGCTTTATCTTTTCATTGATTGTCGGGCTTATCACTCATATGTACAAGCTCACAAGCTGGCTACCAAACTGGGATTCGCTCGTCTTCCGTTATGACGGACAGAATATGCTGGCGATAGGCAGATGGTTTTTGCCTGTGGTGTGCGCCCCCTCGTCGTTTTATGATTTGCCGTGGGTGGCAGGGTTGCTCGCACTTCTGCTTCACGCACTTGGCGCAGTATGTATATGCAGAATGTTTTCAGTCGAGAAAAGCACGACATCGGCGCTTATCGGTGCGACAGTTATAGCATTCCCGACAGTAACGTCGGTTTTGACATACAACTATGTCGCTGACGGCTATGCATTCGCATTTTTGCTCTCCTGCCTTGCAGGTATGCTCCTTGTGGAGAAAAAACCGAGATATATCGCCTCTGCTATCTGTATCACGCTTTCTGCAGGCATCTATCAGGCATATGTGACTGTCACTGTTATGCTCTTGCTTTGCTACTTGATTACAGAGGGCATCAGGAAGGATACAAGGGTAATTACACTTGTAAAGAAAACTTTACAATTTCTTGCGACAGGAATTGTCGGCATGGTGCTTTACTATGTGATAATGAGGCTCGCTCTCAAGCTCACACATACAGAGCTTTTAGAGTATCAGGGCATAAGCGGAGCGCTTTCGCTTTCGCTTTCGAGCATGAATATTTTCGCCTCGCTTTATACTGTAAAGACCTCCTTTGTGGAGTATTTCTTCGATTTTTCAAACGGCGCTTCAGTTTTTTCAGTATTGAACTGTGTTATATTGGTGCTTACTGTTGTGTTGTATATTTTCGATATAGTAAAAAACAGGACAAGCCTCCCCAAGCTTTTGATTATCGCTTTTTGCACGATTATGCTCCCCATAGGTGCGAGCGTGCTTGCATTTATAAACAGCGACGTCGACTATCACAACCTGATGAAAATGGGATTTGTCGTCTTTTATCTGTTTTTGATATTGCAGTATGAAAAGCAGGACTTCAAGAGCGAGAGGCTGAACGCCATAAAGGCGTGGGGAATACTCGCAGTCGTTTTTGTGCTTGTGTTCAACTATGTTATAATTGCCAATGTCAGCTACCACAAGCTGAATATGGCGTATGAAAAGTCATACGGAGTGCTTGTGCGCATTGCAGACCGCATAGAGCAGACAGAGGGCGCATCAGAGTGTGAGAGAATTCTCGTTGTCGGCGCACTCGATAACAGCGAGCCGTATAGTGTAAATCTTCCCCCCGATATGACGGGCACCACCGACGGCTTTATACTGAGAGCTGACGATGAGGTAGTGGGACAGAGTGTTTTGTGTAGCGCATTGAATGATTACTGTGGAACTGACTACACGTTTGTATATGGTGACGAAAAGACTGCGCTTGTCGAAAGGGCGGACGAGATGGGCATGGGGCTTTGGCCTGCTTCTGATTCTGTCGCTGTCATAGACGGAGTTATCGTCATTTATCTCGGAATGGAGGGCCGTTGATGGTATATTATTGTGCCGATGATTACGGCATTTCCAAGGAATACAACAGATGTATAGAGCAATGCCTTAGGGAAGGCATACTCAACAAGGTCAGCGTGTTGCCAAACGGAGAGATAGAGGACTTTGTGGAAAAGCTCAACTGCAAGGAGGGCGTTATGCTGACCCTGCATCTCAATATAGTGGAGGGCTATCCCTTGTCACCTAAAGAGGATATAGATTTGCTCGTTGACGAAAACGGGTGCTTCAAGTGTTCGTTTGTGGGACTGTTTTTGAAAGGATTTTCACCCAAGCGCAAGGAGTATGAGAAGCAGATGTATAAAGAAATACGAAATCAGCTTCGCTTCTGGGTGGAAAAAACGGGCGACAGATGCATTTCCGTCGACTGCCATCAGCACGCCTACGAGATACCATGGATATTCAAGACTTTGATGCAGGTCATTCGTGACGAAAAGCTTGACGTAAGGTATCTGCGAATCCCCGCGGAGCCTATTCGTGCCTACCTTCGTGTGCCGTCACTCTACAAGGCTTATAGCGTGACAGGGCTGATAAAGCAATGCCTTTTGAAGACACTCGCATTTATAAATCGCAGATACTTACGCGATATGGATTTCACATCTGCGCACTTTATGGGAGTTATGCTGTCGGGAAAATTAAACCGAGAGCGTGTAGATAAGCTTTTGGGATATTACCTCTACCTTTCAGAGAAGAACAAGAGAAACATAGAGGTCGCATTCCACCCCGGCTATGCGCAACATGACCTTGAGCTTATTTCGGGTAGCAGAGAGGATTTCAAAAAGTTCTATTGCTCACCTTGGCGAAACCTTGAATATGAGGCTCTTATGAACAGCTCGCCTCAAAACGATATAAAAACGACAGAGAAGAAAGGGAACGAAAATGCCATATCTTGAAAAAGAAAAAGTCGATGAAAAAACAAGAAAAAAGCTGGAGGCGCTGATAGAAAAATCATACTCCGGCTACTGGAAGAAAAAGCGCCTTTTCGACATATTTTTTGCTACGATAATTCTGCTCGGATTTCTTCCGCTGATGGCAATTATCGCCCTCGTTATCGTCATTGACGATCCGAGCGCAGGCCCGTTTTTCAAGCAAAAGCGTGTCGGTCGTCACGGCAAGGAGTTCTATATGTATAAATTCCGTACGATGCGACCGGATGCGGAGCAGCTCCTCGATCAGCTCAAGGATCAGAACGAGATGGAGGGCCCTGTATTCAAGATTAAGCACGATCCGAGAATTACGAGAGTGGGAAAAATCCTTCGTAAGCTCTCGCTTGACGAGCTTATGCAGTTCTTCAACGTGTTCAAGGGAGATATGACACTTGTAGGTCCTCGCCCCCCGCTTCCTCGTGAGGTCGAGTACTACACCGACTACCAGAAGCTCCGTCTGCACGTCACCCCCGGAATTACCTGCACATGGCAGATTTCCAAAAACAGAAACGACATTCCCTTCGAGGACTGGGTTGAGATGGACCTCGACTACATACAAAACAGAACCTTCCCCGGCGACATTCTCATCATGCTCAAGACACCCATCGTAATGCTGAGCGCTACCGGAAGATAAACTTGCCATATTGGATTAGATTGGAGAAAAGAAATGAAAATTGCTATGATAGGACACAAGGTTGTCCCGTCAAGACGTGGTGGAATTGAAAATGTTTTGACTACCCTGTGTCCCTTGCTCTCGGAAATGGGTGCAGGTGTTGTCTGCTACAACCGCACCTCCGATGAAATAGAAGCCGATTATCTCGGAATGGTGGACAACAATCAGTATAAGGGTGTTACCTTGAAAAAGGCGTGGACTATAAAGTCGAGAGGAATTTCGGCTATGATAGCCTCCTTTACTGCCGCTATCCGTGCCGCATTCGGAAAATACGACGTCGTACATTTTCACGCCGAGGGGCCCTGCGCGGCTATGTGGATACCCAGAATGTTTGGAAAGAGATGCGTTGCGACTGTTCACGGACTTGACTGGCAGAGAGAAAAGTGGGGCAAGAGCTTCGCCTCCAAATATATCAAGTTTGGCGAGCGTGTGATGGTAAAGTGCGCAGACGAGATCATCGTATTGAGCGAAAGCGCCCGAGAGTATTTTATGAATACTTATAATCGTGAAACCACACTTATTCACAACGGAATTGAACGCCCTGAAAAGAAGTCAGCCGAGGAGATTACCGAGCTCTACGGACTTGAAAAGGACGGATATATCTGCACTGTGTCGCGACTTACTGCAGAAAAGGGCATACACTATCTCATCGACGCCTACAACAATATAAAGACGGACAAGAAGCTCGTTATCGCAGGCGACACGAGTGACACCGACGAATATGTAGCCTCCTTGAAGGAAAAGGCAGGCGACAACCCGAATATAATCTTCACAGGATTTATTTCAGGCGCACCTCTTAGGGAGCTTTACAGCAACGCATATGTGGTTGCCGTACCCTCCGACATTGAGGGAATGTCGCTCAGTCTGCTGGAGGCGCTCGCATATGGAAACGCTGTGCTCAGCTCTGACATTCCCGAAAACACCTTGGTCACCGAGGACAGAGCGATGCACTTCGAAAAGGGCAACGTGTCTGACCTCACAGAAAAGCTTCAGCTCCTTTGCGACGACGAGGACCTCGTTAACTCGATGCGTGACGGCGTTGACGAATTTATTCTCGAAAAGTATAACTGGAATGATGTTGCAGACAGCACCTATCGTCTGTATCACTCATTGATAAAGCGCATAAAGCGTGGACTCTTTGCAAAGATAAGAGGCACAAAGGCAGAGCAGAGACTGAAGACTGCTTTCCTCTCTGTCGTTACTGCACTCTTTGTCGTTGTCGCCCTGTCAATTGCCGTTATCGGCTTCAGCCATCTTGGAAACCGAAATTTCACAGAGACGTTTTATAGCGTCAGCAGTCTAAAGGTCAACAACAAGATAAGAGTAATACAAATCTCCGACCTGCATGGTTGCACCTACGGAGAAGAAAACAGCGACCTTGTCAGCAGAGTAGAAAAGCTCTCGCCCGATATTATTTTGCTCACAGGCGACACTATCGGTGACGATGCTTCTATTGACGAGGTAGTCGGGCTCTGCGCTTCTCTTGCGCAAATCGCCCCCTCCTATTACATATACGGAAACAACGAACTGGAAAAGTATTACCCCACGCTTCTTACACAGGAGGCGCTTGACAGCCATTTCGGCTTCACCGATGAAAACCGAGATGCCACTCAGCTTCTCGCTATGACCGACACCCTTGAAGAAATGCTTGAGGCAGTCGGCGTTACAGTGCTCAAAAACGAGAGCGCTACCCTGACAGTAGGCAAGACGCCCGTAGATATTTACGGCGTGCTTACGTCAAACCCGTCTGCATTCTGGTCGTATGGCGGAGAGAGCTTCAGCGACTTTCTCTATGTAGACGAGACACACCTGAAGATAACTGCTATCCACGAGCCTCTGGTATTTGAGGAATTCTCACCTGACTTCTGGGGCGACGTTATGCTTGCCGGTCACACCCACGGAGGCGTGGTAAGAGTGCCTGTGCTTGGCGCACTTTACACCCACGAGGGCGGGCTCCTTCCCGCACGAGCAGGACACTATGTCTACGGCAGATACGAGGTGGAGGGCAGACCTCTCATAGTTTCCTCAGGTCTTGAAAACAAAAACATTTTCAGAATCAACAACGAGCCTGAAATAGTCGTTGTTGACATCAACAAATTCTGATAGAAAGGAGTGTTCTTCGTATGCTTTCTTCAATTTTGCAGAAAATCCCATTGCTCGTTGTCGGCTTGCTTTTGCTTATCGCAGTAATAACGATATACATTCGCTCCAAGCGTGTGACAAAGAGCGAGTCGTTCAAAATATTCAAGAGCGTAAAGCCACTTACTGTATGGGTATTGGTGTTTACCATAGTGCTTACGGGCGTGTTTGCAGTATTCAACCACGTGAAATCAAAGCAGTATATGATGGCTGTGGTGGCGCTGAACTATTCCGAGGCGTCCCAAGCGCAGAATACAAACGGCACGAGATTCAATATGACGGAAATCATCTGTGACGAGGTTATCGAAAGAGCCATCAAGCTCGGCGCATTTGAGGATGTCACAGTAGAGGAGCTTCGTGAGTGTCTTTCTGTCTATCCCTATGTTCAGGGTGATGTAAACGATGAGTCGAATTATCACATCTCTACTGAATTTGTCGTAGAATACTTCGCATCAAAGGATACAGCCCACCTCGATTCTGAAAATGTCATTATGCTTATCACAAGCGCATATAAGGACTATTACATAGAGAAATATACAGACAATTTCAGCCTTACAGGCGACTCGGAAAAGCCCGATTATTCAAAGATGGAGTATATGGACGTAGTAGCGTATTTCAGCAAGGAGGCGACCTCCGTGCTCAACTATATGTACGGCATGGCAGAAAAGGCCCCCAGCTTCGTCACCTCGGGCAACATTTCCTTCAGCTCCATTGCAGGTAAGATATATCAGTTTAAAGAGACACAGATAGAGCAGAATCTGAGATCCCTTATTTTGCAGTATGGTCTTGTAAGAGAAGAGCAGACCTACCTTGAAAGACTTAACTACCAGAACCAGAACATAGACTTTACAAAGCAGAAAAATGTCGCTTCGTTTAATATTTGCAACGAGACTGTCGGTATGTACTCCGACGATATGACTCGTGTAGTTCTCGTCCCCACGAGAGACGCCGAGGGCAAGTATTATATGAGCAGGACAAAGGTCGGCATTGACGAGATCTCCGTCTTGGCTACTACATTCAGCGACGCCATCGCAGAGAATGAAAAGGAGCTTATGAGCAACAGCCTCATTATTGAGAAGATACAGAATTCAAGCAACACAGCTCAGTACGCTTTACAGGCAGACGCTCTCATTCTTGCGATAGACAAGACGCTAGACGCCCTGACAGTAGAGGCGATAACGGCAGGTCGAGAGTATTCTGACTACAAGATGAATCAGTGTATTGCAGTCAGCATTTCTGACGGGTCACTGTTCAACGAGCTGAAAATGATAGTCGCGTTTGCCGTCATTGCCTACGTTTCGGCGATGGCATACGAGCTGTCAAGAAAATACCCGAAAGTATAACGCGGACATAGGAGGTAAAAATGAAAAGCTTACAATTCATGAGATATCTGAAAAAGATTCTCCCGTTCATTATCATTGTCTGCGTTTTGGCGACCTTCGTCATCAACTACAAGCTCAAGGGCTCAAATACCTATGTTGCATCTGAGATTATTCACTACAATGACACTCAGACAGAGCTTGGAATTACACCTACAGGCGAAAAGTTTGATGTAAATGAGATAAAGTCATCTGCCGTTGTTTCCAAGGTGGTAAACAAGCTCGGACTTACAGGCACATATTCGGTGGATAGCCTTATTTCAAGAATTTCGATAACCGCCATTCCCGACGAGGACAAGCTCGCTCAAAAGGAAGCCAAGCTCAAGGAGGGCGAGTCCTACATATATGAGCCAAGCACGTATGTAGTATCCTTTACTGCTACGAATAGCGAGGGCGCTGTATTTGCGAGGACTATTCTCGACGAGGTGCTTGACGTCTATTTTGCAGAATACAGTCAGAAATATGTAAATGTAGCTCCTGCGCAGAATATAATCGATAATATCGAAAACGGAAATTACGATTATATCGAAATGGTGGAGCTGATAGACACAGGTATAAACGAGACCTTGAACACTCTCTATCAGAGAATGTCGCAAAATCTCTACTACAGAGGAACAAAGACAGGCGTTTCCTTCAACGACCTTGCAGACGAGTTCAATTACTTGAGACAGGTTACACTCTCAGGACTGTTTGCAAAGATATACAACTATCAGGTCACAAAGGATAAGACCGTCCTTATTTCCGACTATAAGACAAGAATTGACAACAATAATATACAAGCGGCGACAGAGGAGAATATCGTAAACAACACACTCGCCATCATCGACGCCTACGTCGACAAGATGAGAGAGTCGGGAAATACGAATATTTCCTCCGAGTACATTCTCGACAGCGTGCACGACAGTAGCGTCGATGGCGCGGGAAATCCCACAAATGCGGGCGACCAGACAGTTACATATGATGCGCTCCTCTATAGCTGGAGAGAGCACAGCGAGGCAAAGGAGTATCTTCTTATAGATACCGCATACTCGCAGTATGTTATAGACGTGTTCACAGAGTGCACAGGTGCATGTAATAACGGCGAATGCCGTACCTCACCTCTTACCTGTACAGAGCTCAGCAATGCTGACTACGCTACAGTCAGGGGCGAGATAGAGGCTGATATAAAGACGCTTGTTGATGACTTGGCAGAGCTCTATGTTTTGACGAGAGCTACAAACGATGAGTACAACTACTATCTCGGCGCAAGCTACATTTCGGTGCTTTCCTCTGCTTCTGTCAAGGAGAGCGTAAACGTAAATCTCTACACATTCATTGCATTTTTCTTCCTCATATTCGTATGCTGTGGAGGCGCTATTATTCTCGGCAGACTTGGCGATGTAGTTCATTATGTATTCTACACCGACCATATCACCGAGTTCAACAACCGCGCATTCTTCGACAAGCTCCTCTCGTCTATGGATAAGAAGATACTTGACGACGGAACTGTTTACTGTACTGTCGATATAGCAAATCTGGCTGGCATAAACGCCACCTGCTCACGTGAGACAGGCGACGGCATTATCAAGATGTTTGCTAAATACTTGAAGGAAACATACGGAAAGTCGAATGCCGAATTTATCTACAACGGAAACGGTAGCTTCGTAATTCTTTCAAAGCACACAGACTATATTTCTATCGAGGATATACTTCGCCTGTTTGCATTGAAGCTGGAGGAGAGAGAAGAGTATCGCAACATTGCAATAGAGTTCAGCGTGGGTATTGCCGAGACCTTTGAGGGCAAGCAGACGGCGAGAAGGCTTCTCGCAGAGGCTATAAAGAGCAAAAAGACATACGTGTCCGGCGCTGATACAGAAAACAAAGAAAACGAAGAAAACTAAAACGAAAAAACAAAGCTAAAGGAAAGGGGGCAAATGAGATGGAAACGGAAAATAAATACGTGCGCATAGTCGGAAAGGCGTACTTTATGGCTGTCGCTGTGCTTATGTACTATTTTCTCACACAGGTAATACAGCTTGGAATATTCGTCACATATCGACACGCATTTGCCCTCGTCCTGTTTTGCTCGGCGTTTGTAGTCTTTTTATACAAGCCGAACATAGCGCGAGGAGTCGCATCACTCAAGGCGACTCTCGTTTACTGCGCTCCACTTATCGTGACGGTGGTTGCATCACTGCTCATATGGTTTGTCGGGCAGGTCGACACATCGGTCATTGCGAGAGGATTATCAGCAACTTTTGTTTACAATAATATGATTTCCTTCACTCTCGCATCTGTTGCATTCCTTTACATCTTTGGCGAAAAGGGAATGTGGTATAACCTTGTCGCTATACTTATTGCGAACATTATGATGATTTTGACTATCATAGCGCAAAACGGAATAGGCGTGTTTCTTTCCGAGCTTGTGACGCTTGTCATTACCTTTGCAGGACAGACGGGTGACGTCATTGTACAGGCGGAAATACACGAGCTTGCGTTCTGTCTCGGAGCTTACCTCGTGTATATGCTCCTAAAGCCACGGCGTGACGCAGTTTATTTCATATTGCTCGGTCTTACCTCGTTCTGCTTTATAGTAGCGTTCAAGCGTATCGGTATGATAGCCATTGCGCTTGCCTTGGCGTTTGGCTGGGGGCTCAAGCTTATAGCAAAATTGAAAAAGGATATGGCGTCACGTCTGGTGACCATATTCACTATCCTTCTCGTGCTTGTCCTGATAGGCTATGTTGCCATTATCAAGATGGACGTATTCACGCTTATAGAAAAGGCGGGAATTGACACGAGCGGACGAGTGGTAATTTACAACGCCGTTGATAAATTTTATGAATTTTCACCCGAGTTTTTAGGAAATGGTATAGGATTTCTGACATACCAGCTCAGCACCAATATGAATGTCGGCGTAAACTCGGTGCACAACGACTTTTTACAGTATTTTATCGACCTCGGCTTTTTTGGATATATTTTCTGGCTCCTTTCCATGACAGTTTTGAGGGTTTCCTATTTCGGAGCAAGGGGAAAGACGGAAAATGCGATAATCACATTCGCTCTGACTGTGTATCTCGTTATCGTTTCCTCTACCGATAATACTCTTAACTACCCTCTGCTCACGACCGTGCTGGGTGTAATTATGATAGGTCAGGGCTTTGACGAGCGTGTAAGACATGCTGAGACAAAGCTGTTTGGATATATTTCCGATGCAAACAAAAATACAGGAGGTAACTCTCTCTTATGAAAATACTAATGGTAAACAAGTTTTTGTACCCCAGAGGCGGGTGCGAAACCTATATGCTCAATCTTGCCGAGGAATTGAAGGCAAAGGGGCATGAGGTGGAATACTTCGGTATGTATGACGAAAAGAATACGGTAGGCAACTCGCTCGGCTTATATACCACAAATATGGACTTCCACGATGCAGGTCTTGAGAAATTTCTTTACCCCTTCAGAATAATCTTCTCGACAGAGGCAAAGAAAAAGCTCGGACGCCTGCTTGATGAATTCAAGCCCGATGTCGTACATATGAACAACATCAATTTCCAGCTCACTCCATCCGTTATCTATGCGGTGAAAAAGAGAAATATCCCTCTCGTGCAGACGGTCCACGACTATCAGATGATATGTCCTAACCATCTTCTTTACAGCTTCGGTGAGGTAAAGCCCTGCGAGAGATGTATAAACGGCTCAAAGCTCAATTGCTTTAAGTACAATTGTATTCACGACTCAAAGGCAAAGAGCCTTATCGGTGCCATTGAGGCAAAGCTGTATAAAATTCTTAAAACATATAAAAAGGTGGACCTTTATATCTGCCCGAGCAAATTCCTTGAGGAAAAGCTCCTTTTGGCGTCGGATTTGTATAAGGGCAAGACTGTGGCATTGCACAACTTTATAGAAAAGAAGCCCCTGCCCGAAAAGGTCACACCCGAAAAGCCCTATGTCGCCTTTGCCAGCAGACTGTCAAAGGAAAAGGGAGTCACGCTTCTCTACGAGGCGGCAAAAATGCTCCCCGACTATTCATTCCTTGTCGCAGGTAGCGGTCCTGACGGAGACTGCCTCAACGAGGTGCCAAACATTACTATGAAGGGCTTCCTCACAGGCGATGAGCTCACCTCGCTTATGGCAAACGCTCATGTTATGCTTTTGCCGTCGGTATGGTATGAAAACTGCCCCCTCTCGATACTTGAGACACATTCCTACGGCGTGCCCGTTATAACCATGAACAGTGGCGGAATGGCAGAGCTCGTAGAGGACGGCAAGACAGGTGCGCTTATAAACGAGCCTACCCCTGAGGCTGTTGCCGACGCTATCAGACGCTGCTTTGAGGACGAGGAATATTACAACACCCTCAAAGAGAATTGTGAAACCATGAAAGACAAGATTATAGGTGTCAGCGAATACTGCGACATCGTGATTTCAAAATACAAAGACCTTATAGAACAGAGGTAAATCTAATGTCTATCCCAAAGGTTAGCATTGTCGTTCCCGTATATAATACGGAGAAATATCTTGAGCAGTGCATAGCTTCTCTTTTAGCGCAGACGCTTAGTGAAATAGAGATAATTATAGTAGACGACGGCTCAAAGTCGGAGTGCGCCCAGCTTTGCGACACTCTTGCCAAGACAGACTCTCGTATCAGCGTGATACATAAGCAAAACGGTGGTCTCGGTCTTGCGAGAAATACGGGCATCTCTGCCTCGCTTGGCGAGTACGTAGGCTTTGTCGACTCCGACGACTACGTAAAGCCGACGATGTTTGAGTCGCTCTACTCGGCGGCAAGTCGCTATGGTGCCGACCTCGCTATTTCGGGCATGTCATTCGTCGGCGGAAACACTTTTGCTCAAAGTGGTGACTACGAGGAAAAGCATTATTTCAGCGAGGACACCATCTTTGAAAACGAGGGAGTGCGTGAGCTCCTTCTCGGAGTGGTAGGTGCGCTCCCGAAAAATGCCGACGACAGCCGATACGGCGTCAGCGTGTGCAAGAATATCTTCAGGCGCGAGCTTTTGCTGAGCGGGAATATAGAGTTTTTCTCGGAGCGCAAGATAATAAGCGAGGATACACTCTTTATGGTGGATTTTGTCAAGCGCACGAAAAAGGCGGTCGGAATTCACGGCGCATTTTACTGCTACAGAAGAAACGACGCTTCCTTGTCAAAGTCCTATAGGAGCGACCGATTTGAAAAGGTCCTTATATTCCTTTCCGAGCTTGAAAAGCACATAAGCGACACATTTGCAACAGAGGAGTACGCCTTGTATTTCGACAGGCTCGTGCAGGGATACGGAAGAATTTTGTGCTCACAGGAAATTCTGTATGCACACGACAACAAGATCAAATATCGCGCGCTTAAAGCTCGCCTTGCAGAGATTTGCACGCACGAGGCGATAAAAGGTGCGCTTAAGGATTACCCGTGGTATCAGCTTCCCAAAAAGCAGGCGGCATTTGCATTTTGTATGAAGCACAGACTGTACCTTTTGCAAAAGGTTATGGTATTACTCAGAGCAAGATAGGAGATAAGAGTATGCTTTTCTCGGTAATAGTTCCGATTTACAATATTGAAAAATATCTTCGTCGCTGTATTGATAGCGTGCTTTCGCAGTCGTTTACCGACTACGAGCTTATTCTGGTCGACGACGGCTCGCCCGACGCCTGCCCTGCAATTTGCGACGAGTATGCAAAAACAGACGAAAGAATAAAGGTTATCCACAAGCAAAACGGAGGTCTCGTCAGCGCAAGACAGGCAGGCATTCGTGTGGCAAGTGGCGACTATGTTTTTCACCTCGACGGCGATGACGCTATATACGAAAATGCGCTTGAGGAGGCTCACAAGATTATAGAGGAAATGCACCCTGACATTGTTTCCTTCTCCTATAGACGCTGTATAAACGGCGAGCCTGAGGAGGTCGTAGACGACCTTGTCGGTGAGGGGCTTTATAACAAGGCTGATATAGAGAAATATATCTACCCGAAGCTCTTGTCCGATGAAAAAATGCAAAACCTTTTCTACTTCTTGTGGGGCAAGGCGATAAAGCGTGAGCTCGCCACCAAGCACCAGCTGAATGTAAATCCCATCATCTCTCTTGGTGAGGACGTCAGCTGCAGCACCCCCTGCTATCTTGAGGCAGAGACAGTCTATATGAGCAGAAAGGTCGTGTATCTCTACACCATCAGATGCGACTCCCTGACTACAAACTTCAAGACCAGCCAGATAACCCAGATTGCCGACGTTATAGTCGGACTTCGCGCGCTGGATATGAAAAAGCCTGACGACTTTGAAGAGCAGATTGCCCGCTACTCCTGCTTTTTGTGCTTTGCTATTCTTGCTTCAGCCGCAGAGGGCGGACACTTCAAGTCACTTTCCGAAATAAAGAGGCTTATACTTACGTCCTTGCATAAGGACGAGATAAAAAAAGCGCACTTTACCGATATTACGATAAAATCGCGCATTTCCGTATTTTTGATGAAAAGAGGAATGATACGCTTGGCATTCTGCTTCTTGTTCTTGTGCAAGCAGATAAAGCGTTTGAGAAAGGGGAAAAATTCATGAAAAGCGAAGTAAAGATTTCCGTCATTATGAGTGTTTATAACGGAGAGGACTATCTTGCCGAGGCGATAGACAGCGTGCTCGCACAGAGCTTTCGTGACTTTGAGCTTATCGTTATAAACGACTGCTCCACAGATAGCACCAGCGAGATTTTAAAGCGCTATGCAGAGCTTGACTCTCGTGTAAAGGTGCATACAAACGAGCAAAATCTTCGACTCCCGTCATCGCTTAACCGGGCGATATCCTTGGCAGAGGGTAAGTACATAGCGAGAATGGACGCTGACGACATCTGCATGCCCGACAGATTTGAAAAGCAGTATGCATTTATGGAGGCAAACCCCGACATTGCACTTTCCTCCTGCAGATTTATGACCTTGAAAAACGGAGTTATTTCCTCGGGTGGTTGCGGAGGCAAGCCCGACCATGAGTCTATCAAGGCGTTGCTCTTGGTTACAAACCCGATACTCCACCCCGGCATTATTGCAAAGGCAGAGATAATCCGCTCGCTCGGCTATGACAAGAGCTTTACCTGTACAGAGGATATGGAGCTTTGGTCGAGATTCGTTATGGCAGGTCACAGGGTGGAGATACAGTCGGAATACCTGATGATATACCGACTTCACGATAAGCAGATTACCGAGACTACACGTGAGCGTCAGCGTGGCGAGGTCATCGCCATACAAAAGCGCTACTACGGCGAGCTGCTCGAGTGCATGAGCGAGGAGCAGGAGAAATTCTATATAAACGGAATTTATTTCTGCGACGATACCGACGTAGACAAGCTCTGCAAATTCCTTCGTTATCTCAAAAAGGCAAATCGCAAGTCGGGCAAGCTCGACAGCTACGCCATCTATTATGCAATGCTCGAGATACTTGCAGAGTACAAGAGACGTGGCATAGGAAAGTCGAAGATAATCAAGGGTATGCTTTCCTTCAGCCCCTTCTTCCTTATAAAAGAAATCCCCGCGCGCAAAAAGCGTGCCGTAAATGATGGCAAAAAGTGTATAGCAAGCGCCGAGAAAATCGGACTTGTTCATTCAGGAGGAAGCTTGGAATTCCCCATTTTTTCACAAAAGTGATACAGGAGCATAGAGCATGCGAATTTTTGAATATCCGTATAGTATAATTTTCATTTTGGTCGTCAGCCTTTTCCTTTTGGGTGGCATAATAGTATATTTTGCAGTAAAGGGATTAAAGACGACGAATTACGAGGAGGAGAACACCTTTGTGAGCATAAGCAAGCTGGAGACGAGCTTTGCCACATCGGGAAAATTCCGTGAGAGGCGTTGCGTTATGTATATCGATGTCGCCCTCGACAATTATCGTAGCTTGTACTCTGAGGCAAGGACGGAAAAGGTTTATGCCGACATAAAGAGCGTTCTGCTCAATTCGTTTTCCCCTCTCAAAAACGGCTACATATCAACATATGGCGAGCGCACCTTCGTCGCTTACTCCATCAATGAGCCTGAGGAGATAAGAGAGGTAGTGGAGGGCTTCAGCTCCTCTTTGACCAAGTGTCTCACCGACGCAGGCGCATTAAACATTATCGAGGTAAAGATAGGAGCTTTCTTTGCATTCGGCTCGGACCTTTCCTTTGACGAGGCAATAGGCAGAGCAAAGCAGGCGTGCATTCTCGCAAAGAATGAAAAATTGCCGTATGCCGAGTGGAATGTAAGCAGTGGAAAATCACTCGAAAAGAAGATAAAGATAGAGAACAATATTGAGAGCGAGATAGACAACAATCGCTTTTTCCTCGTTTATCAGCCCGTCATTGATGCAAAGACAAAGGAGATTATCGGAGCAGAGGTCTTGTCACGACTCAACTCCTCAAGCTCAGGCATTCTCCAGCCTGGCAGCTTCTTGTCCGCCGTTGATTCTGTAGGTCTCAACAACAAGTTTGACTACTACATCTTTGAGAAAAACTGCAAGTGGATATCAAATGACAAAAAACAGCGAGAGGGATATAAGTACACCATCAATTTCTCACGCTCTACCTTGTCAGAGCCTGAATTTGTCGAAAAGATAACCAGCATAGCAGAGAAGTACGAGCTCAATTCCTCCTGCCTTGCCGTCGAAATTCTTGAGGACAAGAACATTACAGACGAAGAAAAGAATCAGATGATGGAAAATCTGTCGTCACTTAAGGAAAAGGGAATTTCCGTACTGCTCGACGACTTCGGAAGTGGATACGCCACCTTCGGCGACCTGCAGAATCTCGATATTTCCATCGTGAAGATAGATAGCGTTATCACGCAGAATTCCGTTACGGAAAACGGATATATAATTCTTGAAAACATTGTCCGTATGGCGAAGAGCATCGGATTTAAGACGCTCTGTGAGGGCGTAGAAACGGCAGCGCAGGAGGAGGCCGCCATTCGCGCAGGCTGCGACTTGCTTCAGGGCTACTACTATTACAGGCCTATGCCCGCCGTTATGCTTGAAAACCTGCTTGACAACAGTCGGGAAAATTCATAAAAGCGCATAAAAGCGATAAGGGGGAGAAATGGGACGAAATGTTCTTGTCGACAGACTAAAGGGATACGCCTGCTTTCTGGTGCTCTTCGGGCATGTTATCCGAGGGATTCGCACAGCGGGTGTTGATATACCATCATTCTTCTTTGGAATGGAGATGTTCATCTGGTCGTTCCATGTCGCCCTCTTTTTGTTCTTGAGTGGCGTTGTGTATCGCCTGACAGGTGAGTGGAAAAGGCACAAGACAAAAGGCGCTTTTATACTCAACAAGCTGCTTTCGCTCGGCGTGCCATATATCGTCTTTTCCTCTGTCTACATATTCATAAACAGTATAGTAGGTAGTGCAAATACACAGTCCTCGCTTCGGGATATTTTGCTCATCTGGAAGGCTCCCGTCGCACAGTATTGGTACTTGTATGCGCTGTTCTTTTTGTTCTGCATATGGTGTGCCTTGTCAGGCATTTTAAAGAACTGGCAGATTACCCTGCTTACGCTCGTCGTCGCCTACGGCGTGCCACTGCTTGGAGGCTCGCTCGGTTGCTTCGATGTGGTTTTCTATTCCGCTCTTGCATTCGGTGTAGGCACTTTTGTAGACTTTGAGCGATTTCCAAATGCTAAAGCCTGCATCAAGTGGGTGGTGGTAATTATCCACCTTGCGCTCGGTGTTATAACCCTTCGCGCAGGCATTATCGAATCCCCGCTCGTCAAGGAGCTTATGCTGCTTTTCGGCATCTATTCGAGCATTTTGTTAATTTCCATGCTACAGAAGATAAAGCCGTTTGCCACATTTTTGGATTTTGTCAATAAGTATTCATTCCAGATATATCTTTTGCACACCATCTTTACAGCAGGTGTGAGAATCGTTTTGCTCCGTCTCGGCATCACACAGTGGTGGCTCCATGTGCCTGTAGGCACTGTATGTGGTCTTGTATTCTCCGTGCTTGCGTCGATAATTGCAAGAAGGACAGGATTTTTAGACCTGTTCTTTTTTCCGACGAAGGCATTCAAAAAAGAAAGAGTGATACAGAAATGAGTAAATTCAAAAGATTGATAGCCGTTTTCAACTATCCGAGGACGTTGCCCGTCTATTTGTGCGCGCTCGCCTCCCATCAGAAAAAGCTGATAAGGGCAGACGTCGAGCGATGGAATAAAATCGAGGGGATAGAGCTTGGATTTTTCAAATCGCTGAATTGGTATATGACGTATAAAAAGGAATTTCGTAACCTCATTCAGCATCGCCTCAAGCATCCGTCAGACACGCCTGCGTCACTTTTGCATTTCATTATTGCGAGAGCGCTCTGGCGACCGATGGAGAGCCTGTTTATCTACACAAAGGACATAGGTGGCGGACTTTACATTCAGCACGGCTTCGCTACCATCATCAGCGCGAAGAAGATAGGACAAAACTGTCGCGTATATCAGCAGGTCACCATCGGATATAAGGGCGACGACGCGCCTATCCTTGAGGACAACGTCTCGGTTACGTGTGGTGCAAAGGTGCTCGGCGGCATTGTATTGCGTGAAAACAGTCTGGTAGCCGCAGGCGCAGTCGTAGTCAAGGACACGCCCAAAAACGCGATAGTGGCAGGCGTGCCCGCGAAGGTCATCGGCTACAAGGACGAGGACGATCTCGACTTTCAGGGCTGATGCGGTTAAGTAGAAAATACAGCAGTCATATAATACAAGGTAGAGGATTTTTTGACCGCCCGACCGAGACAGACAAAAAATGACAAGTATTGTTTGCAAACGAGATAAAAGCGATGCTGTAAGTAATGAATTTGCTTGATATAACATACATAAGGAGAAAAAACCATGAGTAAAGTAAAAAATGAACCTAAATACAAAAACGGATTGCTTCAGGCAATACGCGCACAGCTTGAGCATAGAGCATTCTGGCTGTATCTGCTTTGCGATGAGGCGAAGAAGAGAGGACTCGACCCAAAGGATTTCGGTAGCGCCGCTATAAAGCGTTGCGGACTTTCACAGGGCGATGGCTTGGTCAAAAAGGGAAAGACAGATAGCCTCAAGGGACTTCGCAAGACACTCTTTACAAAGCCTGCTCAGCTTGTGTTTGAGATGGATATACTTGAGTCCACAGACGACAAGCTCTCCATAGATTTCCACTACTGTCCGCTTGTAAAGGCATGGCAGAATGCAGGCTGCTCCTATGAGGAGATAGCTATGCTCTGCGACATCGCTATGTGTGGCGACCACGGCATCGGCGAATGCTACGGAAGTGTCCTCGACCTGCCCAAGTGCATAGCCAAGGGCGACGATGTCTGCAGTCTCCGTTATCACAAAAAGGACAAGGAAGATAAAGAGGATTGACTAAAAAGATGAAGCCGGCTATTCTTGTTACAGGCGCATACGGAGGCATGGGCAAGGCTACTGTAAAAGCATTGCAAGAAAAGGGATTTCGCATTTTTGCCTTGGATAAGTCTGTAGGTGATGAGCAGGAGGGTATTATACCCGTCGAAGCCGATATCACCGACGAAAGCAGTATAAAAAAAGCATATGAGCGAGTTGCTACAATGACAGACGAATTGTTTGCCATTGTCCACTTTGCAGGCGTCTATATGCTTGACTCGTTGATTGAGATGAGTAGCGAGGCTTTTGAGAGGATTTTCAAGATAAATCTCACAGGAGTGTATCTTGTAAATAAGACATTTGCCAGCCTGCTGAAAAACGGCTCTCGAATCGTTATTACCACGAGCGAGCTTGCGCCCCTTGATCCGCTTCCGTTTACAGGCGTCTATGCCGTAAGCAAGGGTGCGCTTGATAAATACGCCTACTCGCTTGCAATGGAGCTTCAATTGAATGGCGTCAAGGTCAGTGTCCTGCGCGCAGGCGCAGTATCTACCGATATGCTCGGCGCCTCCACTGAGGCGTTAGACCGATTTTGCCAAAGCACAAGGCTATATTCCTGTAACGCCGAGCGTTTCAAGAGAATCGTCGATAGCGTCGAAGCGCGTAGCGTATCCCCCTCTCGCATCGCCAACAAAATATCTCGCATACTCAAAAAGCGAAGCCCACGCTTTGCGTATAGCATAAATCGCAATCCACTCCTGCTCCTTCTCAACGCTCTCCCAAAATCCATACAGCTATGGATCATCAAGCAGGTGCTGAAAAGCAAAAAGGAAAGAAATAAGTAAATAATAAAGCAAATAATAAAGCAAATAATAAAGACAAGACCTATCCGCGCAATTTTACTGCTCGGATAGGTCTTTTTGTTTTGATTTGTTCTTGAGTGGTAAGAGTGTATGTCTTCGTGAAAAGAAAAATTTATACAATATGGAAATTATGCCAGCCAAAGTCCGTTTTTTTGGACACTTTGTTTGATAGAATGTGTATAGAGGGCGAATACATCCCATAAGTAAATGGAGGAAAAGATAATGCAAAATATGTTTATCACCATTACAGGTCAGAACAACTATCTTGGCATGAAGCCGTTTAAGGTCGGTAGAATCGTTAAGATAGTTAAAGAGCCTGAAAATCAGTATGACGAGGACGCTATACGCGTTGAGCTTCCCTTTATAGACACCATCGGATACGTTGCGAATAGCGTGAACACAGTATTCGCCGGAACGTACAGCGCAGGAAGGCTTTATGAAAAGATTGGCGATTACGCCTATGCTGAGGTAATGTTTATCACTCATTCGAGCGTCATTGCGCTTGTCGTTATGCCTGATGAAATAGAAAACGCTGACGGCACTAAAAACATCGAGGACGAGGCAAAGCAGGCCCCCGAGCTTGACGCCTCCAGGGCTCGTCAGCCCCTATCTAAAATCGGATTTTGATGGCACATGGCTTTTGCTGTCATCGCAAAAGTTTGAATGGACGGTAGCGAGATTTCGCAAGAATTTGCGAGAAAACAAAGAAAAAACGGAGCAGTCCATCTTATTGGACACGTCTCCGTTTTTTGGTGTGACTGACAAGACTTGAACTTGCGGCCTCTATCACCCCAAGGGCGAATTGAACATTTTTCTGGTCATTTTATCTTTTTTTAGACATTTCCGCTACGGCAAAAATGACCTTTCGCGCTCTCGTGACATCTTGTCTCCAGGTGCTCCGGTCGTGTCTATGGTCTGATATGTGGTCGTAAAGATCGGCTCCCAAATTGATGGCTTCGGCCTCATGGGAGCGGATCGTTTTATTTTGAGAATCTATGGTCAACTGATGTGGTCGTTTTATTATCGAATCCATCCACCAGGGTCGTCGTATTGTAACTCTTCTTCAGCCAGTTGTCAAGAGGTTCGGCAATTAAAATTTGCACCGCAATAATCAAAGAAAAAGCTCGGCGCGATCATGTACATCATGAGTGTACCAATGCATCTGCACACACATGATGTACATGATCGCAACTACACCAAAGCTCTCTCCCAACGCCGTCAATCTCCAATATTTGATACGCAGTAAGCAAAGAAAAGGG
>JAZRQS010000041.1:0-67465 GCA_045649925.1 Eubacteriales bacterium
TCGGCAGCAGTTTGATGAAATTTCTTTCCCGTTTCCATATTCACAGAGTTGAGAATGATATGATTGTGGATGTGGTCGGTGTTTCTGTGAGTGGCAATCAACGCTTGGAAGCCACCGAAGTATTCAGCGAAGCGCAGACCAATTTCGTGAGCCGTTTCGGGCGTAATATCATCGTCTGGGCTGAAGGCTTGTATGATGTGAACGTAGGTTCTGCCGTCCTCTTTTTTGAATTGCTTTTTGACAAAAGTGAACTCGGAAAGCACCGTGTCGGGTGAGCAACCGATGCCCGAAATTAAATTTTCATCGGTCTTCTCTCGGTTCATCACGTAGGGAAAAATATTATTCATCGGGCATCCTGAAGTAACGAATTTAACGATTGCCATATTTTTTTGAGCTCCTTTCTTGTTTCTGTCAGGTTGATCTGGGTTGCATATCCGGCGTTGACTGCTCTCGTGAGCTGGTTGACATTGTTGCCGATGCGACGAAGCTGAGCCGAGAATTCATCGAGACCGTTGATAATAACGATGTCTTTTTCGAATACACAGTCCCGAACGAAGTCGCTGATGAGGCGGTAATTGCCGTAGGAATGTTCTTCAATCCACTTCTTTTCTTCAGCAGTCACGCGAAAAGAAATGAAATAATCTTTGTTTTGTTTGTTCATTATAAAGTCCTTTCTGTATTAAAATGATAGGGGTATGGGCTTAGCCCGATGCCTTTGCGGCCGCCCAAATGGGCGGTCGTAACACAAAGGCGAAACTCGTCATAAAGCAGATTCATCCCAAATCCTCCGCAGGAACGCAAGGGACGAAAGGGACGGAATCTGTGAGAGCAGAAGAAACAGAGTCACTTGAGGCACTTGAGTCACCGTCAGAGGGAGGACGGTATTTGACCACAACGTACTTTTGTCCGTTGCTCCTTTTGCTCTCAAAGAAAACACCGAGGTCTTCCAGCTGATAACGGTAGCGGTTCATCATTTGCTTAAGCCCCTTGGGATTGACCTCTTTCTCCATCACGATGGAGATCATTCGTGCCAGCTCTGTGTTCGTGCCTACGAATTCATTGTCCTTGGATCCCATGGCGAATCCATATACGCATGCCAATTCATCCGGGAGCATTGTTTCGGGCATGGTCAGGCTGTCGGAAATGAGTGTCCAGACGCAGGTGTCCTTGTCAAGCTCCAGCTGGATCTTGCGGTCACGGATATCTCTGCCCGAAGCATAGAACGTAGCCAGCCGTTCGATTCTCTCGTTCTTGTCAAGAACGAAGATGGCATCCACCGCGCCCGAGATCCCTGTGCTACCCGAGAGCTTGTTGACGGGATCCTTATCGTTCATCTTCCGCAGATGGTGGACGAGCAGAAGACAGATGCCAAGCTCGTCTGCCAGCTCCTTGAGGACGCGAAGCTCGGCGTAGTCACCACCGTAGGAAACGTCGGGTGTGGGCGTACGGATGAGCTGAAAGGTATCGATGGCAATGAGTGAGATTGCCGGGTGCTGATGCTTGAAATCCCGAAGCCAATCGCAGACTCCGCTTTCGATTGAGGTGCATCCGGTTGCGAAATACATTCCGTCGGGAACGTTGTCTGTGATGGTGTTCAGGCGCTCCTGAATTCGCCTCTCGCTGTCTTCAAGGCAGAGGTAGAGCACTTGCCCCTTTGTGGTGTCAAGCCCCCACAAGGGCGTTCCTTGGGCGACGTGGACGCAGAGGTCAAGCACCAGCCACGATTTACCGACCTTGGGTGAGCCACCGAGGATGCATAGTCCTTGTGGCAGCAGAGTGTCGACGCAAAACTTCGTCGGCGGAAGTCTTTTGTTCATGAGTGTTTCACCGTCTATCACGGTGAGCTTGTGTGGGTTGCTTTGCATTAGCAAACTCCTTTCGTAAATAAATTTTTGTTTGAGAAATGAGTTGCGCACCTCGTTTCTCGATATGTGGCTCTTTTTCTTCAGCCTTATTTTTGCAAACACAAAAAGGGTAGGCATCTGTTGCAGAGCATAACGAAAAAACATAAGCCCAAACTTATGGTTTTCCTATGTACACTCTAACGCAACAGATGCCTACCCTTGATTCCCGGTTAAGCGGTCGGGAGGATGGATATCGTGTTTTTTACGCGATAGATAAAAAATCAATATTCAATTGTCAGCGGCCAAGTGCTGTTATGTGAAAAGAAAAGGTTACAGCATCTTTTTCAGCCTATGGGCAACGCAAACGGCAACTCCCTGAATCTGAAGTTCTTCGGGATAGATGTCACCATAGCGTTCTTTGTCCTCGTTGCAGGAGCGAAGGAAGTATGCTCCCTTGTTATGATTAAAGCCGAGGACTTTAAGGTTGTTGACACCTTGATCGAGAGCAACGACAATGTCACCGATCTCTGCGGTGTTCTGCTTGCGGATCATAACGTAATCGCCGGGATGAATACCCGCGTCGATCATCGATTCGCCCTTTGCGATCAGCGCAAAGAAATCACCCTTACCAACCAAGGATTCGGGCATGCGAATGTACTCGATGACCTGTTCGGTTTCTTCCTGACCTTCACCGCAGGCTACGTAACCAAGCACGGGCATGGCGTAAGCGACCTGCTCCATCTCCATGCGACGAGTGCTTACGGAACGACGACCGTTGTATTCAAGCTCACCGTTCTCTTTCATAGCAGAAAGGTAACGATGCACGCTGGTAACGGCAATTCCTGTTCCGGCTGCGATGTCACGCACCGTGGGCGTTTCACCGTAGCTTCCGTAGTATTCGTTGATGTAATCAAGGATGATTTGCTTTTTCGAATCAGTAGTTCTACTCATAGCGCCTCCTTGGAACAAGTTGTTCCATTTGACATTATACTACATATTTTTTCTTTTGTCAATAGGTTTGGAACAAAATGTTTCGGAATTTTACAAAAATTTTAGCGTTACAAAAAATTTAGCCCTCGCTCCATTTCGGAACGAGGGCATTTGACTATTAATTATTCATTTGCAATCCAGAAGTAGTTCCAATCCGTATAGAACGGGGCCAGTTCAATATGGTAGTTAGGATCAATCCTGATACGCCACTGAACCTTCTTAAGCCCATCTACGGTCGGTGCATTTGCTTTGATTGTTTCCCATTCATCTTCCGTCAAACGACAAGAGGAAAAACTGCCATTGACAGTTATCTCCGTATAGGAGTCTTGGTTCAAATCAATCTCAATAACAAGTTCCTTGGTGAAGCATTTGCGAAGCGACCACGAAAATGTCGGTGGCTCATCTTCCTGTCCAAATGTCCAGTTGGTAACCGGATAATGTAAATCAACAGTGTAGTTTTCGTTAGGATCCCACACAATTTCCGATGGCGCAGTTTCAATAACTCCGCTTATATAATCTTCGATATTTATTTTACCGGTGATTTTGAAAAGATCACCGTGCTTATCTTGAAGAGTATTATGTCCTGTAATTACAGTGATATGGTCGATTTCTCCGCCGTTACCGAGAAAGCGCACATAGTATGATTTTCCTATCTCTTTTCTTATGTGGGTATCTGTCACCTCAAGATTGGAAAAGGTATCGCAAAAGCTATTGACTGCATCCTTATCCGTGATAGTATAAATAACTTGTATATTGGGGTTTTCGATATCATACTTCGTAATCTCTATCTTGGTGGATTTTTTGACATCTTCATCTGTCCATTTCGAAGAACATCCAATGAAACAACACAAAAGTACTACCACAGCTAATGTTAAAGCCGTTATTTTTTTCATTGTGTTGACCTCCTAATCTGCAATCTTAACAGTATTGTTATTCTTATTTGTACGTAGTAACTTGAAAGCACCTATATACAATACAAATATCAAAAGCGAAATCGCAAACAAAGAGGCAGGATAGAGAATTTCACGAAGTTGATATTCTGTTTTACCGATACTTGCTAATGCAGATATTCCCCATGAAACACAAATAAAACCAATTGTGCTTACACCCATTCTCAAATACGACATAGCATTGTCTGTTCTTGCAAAGACAAAACGTATGGATATGAGAAACAGTATTAAATAAACCGCTGGGAAAAGCCAAATGAATCCAATGCCATCAACTGTTGGATATTCCAAACCGAATTCAAACCATGCTGCTGATAACGATATACTATACAGAATGAAATAGAGTAGAGTATTTATTATAAGATTCTTTTTCATAAAAATTCCCCCTTTCCTTGTGGTAGTTGTCGATTGATCGGCAGCTTTTTTCTGCTGCTATAATCAACCTCCGCGTCTACCTTCTTGTAACTTTACATTTGCTGCAAGTCCATCTATAAAATAAATTTCATACCAAAGTGAATCATCGTAACTCATAATAAGTTCGGGAGTGTTATCATGAATCATATATATTCCGCAGGTTAATTCGCCAGTTTCACTATATCTAATTTGCGAAAACTCCCCATATCTTTCAATGATTTTATCTGCTGTATTTCCAATAATAAAACGGTCATTGTACTTATAATGGGTAGGGTGATAGTAGAAAAAAACAGAAATAATTATTGCAAGAAGTATCACAAAACAAACACTTGAAATGATGATTTTCCTTTTCATACCATATTATCTCCTTGCTAAATTCAAGTTTATCGAGTAGATAACTATTTAAAGTAATTATACCATAAAATTCCTGAAAAGTAAATATGATGGCTTTATTTTAGCTTTTTTATTACATATTTGCACATCATCAATTCTTTATCGAAGTCAGATTTTGCACGAACAAGATGTCCGTTGATAGTCGCTTCCACATCCTTGTTATGCCTTTTTTGAAGCCTTTTATAATATGCCTTAATATAGGGAACGAACCGTTTGTCTTTGGTTTTTTCAACGACCTGAAGATATGGGATTCCATAATAATCGCTTTCTTGTGCAAATAGCTTTAAAAACCATTCGGTAATGAATTCTTTTTCCTCCATTGATAGAACATCATATATTACAACGGCTTGTTCCGCTGCTCTTCCCATAGACCCACCATACTTGTCGGGAGAAAACGCACTATAAAAGAATTTGAAATTATCAGAAGGGTTATTAATATTATACATATGAAAATCCTTTCCTGGTGGTAGTCTTCGAATGATCGGCGGCTTATTATTTTTCTGTTGAAAGAATAATCTGTTGATTTTTTATTTTATAGAAAAACTCAACTAACACACCTTCCGGTCCTTGATTTTGTTCGGCTGGAGTAGAGGGTTCTCCGTGTTGTAATGTTGTTAACCAAACGCTAATACCACCGGAGGCTTCAGGATTCTCGCCGATGTACTTAAATGTAAAAGTATCATAATAGCAAGTATCGGTAAAATTTGTGGTATCAGCAATGAAAAACTTTTCATTAGTAAAATCACTAATTGTGTAGGTGTATTTATCTCTATAAATATTTCCTTGTGAATCTGTTATTTCAAAATCTGTTGCGTAGATTTCCATAGTGGCGTAATTATACCAGTTTGCCGCTTGACCATAGCCCACTCGAATATCAAATGAATCGGTCAAAGGCTTGGTATTTTCGGATGGCAACTCAGCCACAATATTTAAACTCGGCGATGGTTGTGATGGCCTTACAACGTTGTTTTTAGTTTTATCATTAGAACAACCCGAAAATATGGTCAGACACAGCGTTATTGCAAGTATTGTTAATAATATTCGTTTCATATTTACCTCCGTTTTACGCTATGGTTATCATATCCCCTTGAATCAACCCAAGAGTGATATTGTGTACCATACAAGCCAAAATGATAACAACGATCGATACTATCATCCACAAAATTAGTTTCATCCACCAAGTTTTGATTTTCCTACCAAGTAAAGTAACTGATACAATGGATATAATTGTTGCTACGTTTGAACTTATCAGAATAATCGGAAGGTTTCCAAGAATATTTATTCTACCAAAATGGGAATACAGATATACCCAAAGGACATTCAGTATATTAACTGCCACCAAGGAAACGGCACTCGTAATAAACGAAACTTTAAGGGTGGTTTCTTTCCTCACGAAAAACAGGCATAACGGTACAAAAGATACAATCAATACAGGAATGAAGATGAACGCCCCATAGTTAATTACTGCTACCGACGATATGTTGCTCGATTGTCCGCCTATAACCGCTACCATAATAGCGAAACAGAAACAAGCCGCAAGTGAAGCCCACTTCACCCAATCGTTCTTTTTCGGCTTCTTTTTCTCCGCCAGATCTGCCTTCACTGCGAAATACCGTTCAAGAATATCGGAATCCAGATCTGTAATAGCATCTATGAGTTTTTCTTGTGTCATACTATATAACCCTCACTTTCAAGTTGCTTTTTGAGCCCAATTTTGATTGCTTCGATCTCTCGCTTAACGGTTGAAACACTACAGCCAAGTTCCTTGCTGATTGTCGAAATGGGATCGGCAATATAATATCGGCTGACGAAAATGAACATTTGTCTGTCGGGGAGAGATCTGACGTAATTACTTATGGTTTTGGCGAGTTCTTTGGTTTCTATTCCTGCGGTCATATCGCCATCATCTGCTATGAAATCTTCAAACTCGGAAAGCGAAACCGTGAATTCCGATGCGATGCGCTTTTGACGTTTGTTTGCTCTGAATCGATCGATTGCTGTTCTCCGCATAATTGATCCGAGAAAAGCCTGTAACGCCACGGGTCTTGCCGGAGGGATCGCATTCCATGTTCCGACATATGTATCGTTCAGACATTCCTCGCTATCGCACATATCGTGGACAATGTTCATCGCCACCGAAAGCAAGAACTTTTTGTATTTGATATCTGTTTCCTTGATTGCCTGCTCGTCACGTTGCCAATATAGGTCAACAATCTTCTCGTCACCCATAACAGAGTTCGATTTTGTTTGAAGTTCCATAACACACCTCCTTCGTTGTTATTTGAAAGGCCCTTCATAAGTAATAGTCGCTACTTTTTTCTAAATGGCTCACATTTTTTGAAAGTTTTTTGGGTTTTTTATATTATAACATATTTTTGAGAAAATTTCAAATAAGGCGAGCTTAACATATGTCTCTTTCATTGAAAAATTCATGATTTTATGATATAATTAATGCATAAGAGATTTAATTTGGAGGCAACACATAAATGGAGCAAATGAAATATTATCACTACACATCCATAAAAACACTTTTTTCAATTATCACAAATGAAGAACTGTGGCTTTCCAATCTAAAAAACTCTAATGATCCGAACGAGTTTTATCTAACTTGTGATGAGTATAATGCATACGTCAGTAAGTTGGGCAAGGATCCATACAACGGAAAGCCATATATGCTTGAAGAAAACGGTATATACGGAAACACCTATGGTCTTTCGTTCACATTGGCTGGAGACAACTTGAGTCAATGGGAACGTTATGGAGATTCTTTGGGTGGAGTTTCAATATGCTTTGATGTAGAATTGATGCAGAAAACTTTAGAAGAGAAATACGATTTCACCTTTGATTTTGATGCCGTAAAATACACAGAAGAAGAAAAAATCAAGTTTATAGAAGGCAAAATTGATAAGGTTCATTGGGATAATTTTAATGGTTGTCCAGTGGCAAAATGGACAATGGAAGGAATTTATTTCATTGATCATTATAATCAAGCGCAAATGCTATTTAAAAAAGAACCATTTTATGTAGAGCAAGAGTACCGCTTATTCTTCGATCCTACATATTATGATTTCTTCCATCGAATATATATGGGGCATCCTTCTTCTCGACTGACTGAATCCAAAGAAAAAGCCAAAAAAAGATATGGTCATGTTGCGAATACACTTCGAATATTGAATAAGGATATAAAATTTGCGCTAATGCGCAATGGTATTAATGGGTATTTACCTTTCAAGCTATCTGTATTAGGGGAAAGAAAGCCAGAATTAATTAAAGAAATAATCTTAGGTCCCAAATGCACACAAGACCCCAAAGAATTAAAAGCATTTTTATCTCATTATGGTTATAACATCGAGATTAGAAAATCTGAAATTGATATAAGATAATATAGGGGGGCATTTATGGATGTTCAAGTTTATGATAAAGGTGAGCTCATAAAATATCGTAGTGACACATTATACCTGCGTCGCGATAATTGGGATGATTTTTCATTTAGAACCACATTTGATGCATCATATTGTGAAAGTATCGGAAATGTTATACTAATTGGGCAAGTGAAAATTGGCGTAATAGGTATGGAACCACAAACAAAGGAAGTGTCAAATTCTATTACAAGAACTGAGCCTGCTGTTACATTTGACATAATTCCCAAACATTTTTCTAAACTTGACAATACTTATTTTTCATTGGGACAAGATGAAAGTTACTATGCTAACATTTCAAGTTTGGGAGATAGCAAGAGAGTCGAAATATTAACTGCACTACAAGATGTAGCTTTTGATTTGAAGCATTTTAAAAAAGTTCTTGGAGAGAGCTCTATGAGAACATCGCTCTTGAGAAGTATAGGAACCAATTCAGTGAAGGAGCAACTACACCGAATCGCAGATGGTGGTGCCAGACTTACGAAATATAATTTTTCTTATACGGTTCAAACGAATGATGACGAGCAATCCGCCTCGCGGTTGTCTTTTGCTGTTGATCCTAACAGTAATCCACCAACCAATATTCATGTTCTTATTGGCAGAAATGGTACGGGGAAAACTACTCTAATTAAAAATATGATTCACAGTATTCGTTACCATGATAACTCTCATGGTTGTTTTGAATATGCAAAGATTGGTAGAGTTTCAAAGCCTGCGAAATTTTCAAATGTTTTATGCGTGGCTTTCAGTCCATTTGATGATTTTTCGGAAATCGATACTCAAGAATCAGATATCCCGTATTCCTATATCGGTTTAAACAAACATGGGGGAGATCTATTCCAATCTATTGAAAAACAGTTTTTGGACGCTTTTTCAAATTGCATGATGAACGCAAGAAAAAGAATGCTTTGGTTAAAAGCCATTAAAATTTTAAAGAGTGATATTACATTTGAGGAAATGCCTTTGGAATCTATAGCTTCAAATGATATGTTTTCTGACACCGAAGATTCTATTATTTCTAAAAATGAATATATAAAACAGATATTTTCAAAATTGAGTTCTGGCCACAAGGTAGTTTTACTTATCATCACTTGCTGCGTCGACAAAATAGTTGAAAAAAGTGTTATTTTCATGGATGAACCAGAAAATCATCTGCATCCACCATTGCTATCAGCCTTAATTCGCGCACTCTCGGATTTGTTAGTTGATAGAAATGGTGTCGCAATCGTATCTACCCATTCTCCAGTTGTATTACAAGAGGTTCCAAATAATTGTGTATTTTCGCTAAGACGATTAGATCAAAAACTATTAGCCGAACGTTTACCAATAAAAACATTTGGGGCAAGCATTGGTACGTTAACGAACGAAGTATTTGGTCTTGAAGTTACAGATTCAGGATATCATAAATTGATTTCCGATGCTGTTAATAAAATTGGGGACTACGAACTAATTTTGGACGATTTTGAAAATCAGCTTGGAAATGAAGCGGTATTGCTATTAAGAACATTGCTTGCTTTACGTAAGCCAGAGGATGAATAATGAAGAAATTACCCAAACCATTACCAAATACTAAACCAGAAGATATTTTTGAAATATGTGTTTCTGGGTATAGAGATAAACAAAAAGTAACAACCCTGTTACAATGCAAATGTATGGTTGGAAGTGATTCTGTATTATATGACAGATTAGTTCCTGCGAAATTGGAGGAATACCAACAATCTTCTTTGCCAAGCAATATCACCCCAAATACATTGTCGAAAGTCTATACAGATAAATTTGCTAAAGAAGATAGCCCTGGAAGACAGTATTATAATGCTATTAAGGCGCAAGCTGAACGAAGTATATGTCCAATATGTGGTATAAGAATGGTCAAAACGCTTGATCATTATCTGCCTAAAAGCAAATTTCCAACACTTGCGGTTACACCAAGTAATTTGATCCCTTCTTGCCGTGACTGCAATATGGATAAACGCGATGATGTAGCATATGATTCTCAAAATACCCCAGTACATTTGTATTTCGATGATGTTCCTAATGAGCCTTGGCTTCAAGTTACAGTTGGAGACAACCTCGAGATTCTTTATTACATAGCTTGTCCGGACACTTGGGATGTGGGAATTCGCAGTAGGGTTGAAAAGCACTTGGATTTTTATGATCTGCATGAATTATATAGTAGCCACGCCAATAGTGAAGTCGCAAATAGCATTCATATGTGGAAGAAAACTGTTATAGAAAGCAATCCTGAAGTACTCAAACTCGCATTAATCGATGAGTGCGAGAGTTCCGAACTTCATGACATGAATTCTTGGAAATCCGCTTTATATCGCGGGTTAGTAGCTAATTTTGACAAAGTAAAAAAATACATATTTGGACTCTGTGTCACCGAGCAAGTAGGTTCAAATACATAATTGTGTGCAGAAACACATTTGCGATTAGACCGAATCAATATTTTTCACTGTTACTATTCTTTGTTTATTGCAACTCATATTTTGGACAATAAAAGTAAAAGAAAATCCATCACAGACTTTCTGTCTATGATGGATTTTCTTCGTTAGGCACTCTCAATCGGCTTTTCATTGGATATTTTCTAACATCCTTATGAGAAGTCACCTATTCCGTCTTTTTTCTTTGCATTATTTCAGCTCTGTGCCACCCCATTCGACGAGTGTAAAGCCGTTTCGCTCCGTGGTCGCAAGAGTCTGTGCGGGCACGTCGACGAAGGTGTCGGAGGGGTAATAGGTCATAAACACACGCAAGGTGGTGTCAGGCGCAGGAGTGACATCAAGTGGCGCAGCTGAAGTGTAGGCGTCTGTCTGGAATGAAATCACGTTGTAGGCATTTCCCTGCATAAGAGGTAGCCAGAATACGATAAACTCGTTTGCCTCTCGGCGATTAAGGCCGAGTGTGTCGAGCGCCCATTCGAGAAATTCTGCCGTATCAGTGCCTTTGACACAAAATCCGCATGAGAGGTCGTAATCGGCGTATATATTGCCCTCCCAGTAGAGATAGCTATATGTCTGTCCATTCTTGTCGATGAGTGTACCATCGGGCTGTGCCGTAACACGCCAAGCACCGTCATAGATGGGATAAGTGCAGGTAAAATCACCGTTTGGTGTGAGTGTGACGGTGACGTCGGTTGTTTCTTCGGGGTAGAGGTAAATGACGGGCTTATACGCCATACCAGGCTGAGCTCTCCACTCACCCTCCTTTACGCTGTCGGGGGAGGTCAGGTCAGCCTCATAGCGAAGGCTCTTGCTTTCATAATACACGTTTTCGTATCCGAAGGTTATCTGGTCGCCTACACACCACTCTTCACCGAGTGTACCATTCACCTTAACTGTATAAGGCATAGGCATAGCGGGGTAAACGAAAAAGCAGTTTGAGTATATTTCCGATATTATCATGTCGGGGAAAACGATTGTTTCGTAATGCTCTGCTGCGGATTTGTCTATCCACTCGCCTGTGTATTCTTTATTGCGTGGACTATATTCACGAGACCAAAGCTCGTCAATGCTTGCCTTTCGGTCAGCACCGAAATAGATTTTTGTATTTTCGTACACGCCACCCTCGTAAAGCCTGTTCCAATCAACAATTTTATATGTGAGAGAAACGTATTCGCGGGTGCCTCCGTCTCTATACGTGGCTCTATGTACAGGCACGAAAAGCACGGCGAGCGTGATAAGCACCACGGCAAGTGAAGCGAGGACTATCTTTTTAGATTTTTTCATATTGTATCTCCTTTGGGGTTTAGCGTTTTTTGTATTCGTATATTATTCGTGAGAAATGGAAAAATCTCTCACTGATATTTATTTAACTATAGCAATAGCTTCTACCTCGACAAGAGCACCGCGAGGGAGGGCTTTTACTGCTACGCAGCTACGTGCAGGGGCGGAGGTGATATATTTTGCATACACCTCGTTGAATGCAGCGAAGTCTGCCATATCGGAAAGGAAGCATGTCGTCTTTACTATATTGTCGAGTGAGCTTCCTGCCGCCAAAAGCACTTCGCTGAGATTTTTCATTACCTGCTCTGCCTGCTCGGTTATGCTTTCGCCGACCATTATTCCCTCTTTGGCGTCAAGTGGGATTTGTCCCGATGTATAAACTGTATCTCCTGACTTTATTGCCTGTGAGTAAGGACCTATCGCTTGAGGAGCTTTGTTTGTAGAAATTTTCTCTATCATTTTATCATATTTCCCTTTTTGTGAATATTTCTCATTTTTCGGAATATAATTTATTACGTAACAGAAGCAAGATATGCTTACAATATAATTTTAGCATTTGGCATCTTGTTTGTCAATAATCCCCCAAAAATAAAATAAACTCAAAATAAATGCCAAAAAGGCTTGACAAAAGCGTTTTGAAGTGTTATAATATACGAGCAACGCAAGCCGAGAGTTTGTTTTCAGGCCGGAATGGCGGAATTGGCAGACGCCCGGGACTTAAAATCCCGTGAGATTAACATCTCGTACCGGTTCGACCCCGGCTTCCGGCACCATAATATCGCGGGGTAGAGCAGCCTGGTAGCTCGTCGGGCTCATAACCCGGAGGTCGTGAGGTTCAAATCCCACCCCCGCAACCAGAAAAGAGAAAAGCATCCTTTATGGATGCTTTTTTCTTTTCTCTTTATGTGGCGTGGGGATTTGTGCGCCCGAGCGACCTCCGGAGGAGGTCGTGGGTGAGCGAGCAAAAACAGTCTAAACGACTGTTTTTGTGAAGCGAATAACTGAAATAGGGAGTTCTCGAAGCAATCTATGATTGCGACACAGAACGAGCATATTTCAGGAAGGGCAAGCAAATCCCACCCCCGCAACCAAAAATTCGTTTTTAGTTGCAATGAAGCGCACCTCGGTGCATGAAAAAAGAAGCAGGGCTTCGCCCTATGAAGCGAGCCTTCGCCCTCACGGAGATTTCCAACTTTCCACTTCCAACTTTCATCTTTCAATTTTCAACTTTCAACTTGCAAAACTTCTATGTTTGTGCTATAATGTGGTCGCGTGTATTTGAAATGCGCGACAAAAAACGTCGCTTTTGCATTTTCTCTATGATTGGAGCTTGCTTTTATGAAAAAAGAAATTTTATACGCAGGAACGTCTATACTTTTCTGGTCTACGATAGCGACGGTATCAAAGCTTTTACTTACCACATTGTCGAGCTATGAAGTGCTTACGTTCAGCGCATTTTTTGCCGCTATTGCTCTGCTTTTGGCAAACGTGGTGACGGGCAAGATAAAGCTGCTGAAGTCTTACTCGGTGCGTGACTACATAACCACTATCCTTATATGTCTGCCCGGCACTTTTCTTTACTACATTTTTCTCTATTCGGGAACGGCGAGAATGGCGGCTTCCCAAGCGTTTATTATTAACTATCTATGGCCGATAATGAGTGTCGTTTTTGCCTGCATTATTCTCGGCGAGCGCGTGACTGTGAGGAAGTGCATCGCATTTTGCCTATCCTTTTTGGGAGTAGTCACTGTAGCGGGCAAGGAGCTTTTCTCCTTTGATGCAAAGTCGCTTATCGGAGTTGCTCTGTGTATTCTTGCGGCAGTTTCATATGGCTCATTTACTGCATTGAACAGAAAATGGAACTATGACTATCAAGTTTCAATGATGATTTCGTTTTTTACATCCTCGCTTCTGGCGCTTATCGTAAATCTGCTGATAGGATCGGAGTTTAACGTGGGAATACCTCACCTGCTCGGCTTTGCCTGGAACGGATTTTTCGTTATGGCGCTATCTACTGTAACATGGGCGCTGGCGCTCAAGTTAGGTGGTACTGCGAAGATTTCAAACCTTGCTTATATCACCCCGTTTTTGTCGCTGGTGTGGACATCTCTCATATTGAAGGAGCCGATACAGCCACTCTCTGTCGCAGGACTTGCGCTGATAATTCTCGGCATATTCATACAGCTCAAGGACAGTCGCAAGCAAGGCTGATTTTTGCCATATTTGCTAACATAACTTTACATTTCATTGACAAACTTTTTGGAGGATATGTATATGAACACCATAAAAATAGAAAAAAAGCACTCTCGCCTTGTGGCGCACAGAGGTCTGTCGGGAATTGAGCGAGAGAACACCAACTCGGCATTTGTAGCGGCGGGAAATCGCTCCTACTACGGAATAGAAACCGACATACACAGGACAAGCGACGGAAAATTCATCATCAACCACGACCAGACGCTCGAAAGAGTGGCAGGCGAAAACCTTAACGTCGAGACGGTATCGCTTTCGGTATCGCAGAATGTGGTGCTCTTTGACAAGGACGGCACAAAGGGACGCCTTGACCTTATTCCTTCGACTCTGCAAAACTATATCAGCATATGCAAGAAGTATGAAAAGCACTGTGTGCTTGAGCTTAAGAACCGCTTTACCGACGAGGAGATACAGGCGATAATAGACATAATCAAGGAGTTTGACTACCTTGAAAACGTGACGTTTATATCCTTCGCATATGAAAACCTACCAAAGATAAGAGCCGTACTTCCCGACCAGTCAGTACAATTCCTCTTTGGCGAGGCGACAGAGGAAATAATAGAAAACCTCATACGCGACCGCATTGACGTAGATATTAGGGCAAGCATGCTGACGCGCGAGCTTGTCGAGCGTTTTCATGAGGCAGGCTTGGTCGTAAACTGCTGGACGGTAGACGACAAACAAAGGGCTGAAGAGCTTGTCGAGATGGGCGTAGACTTTATAACAACAAACATACTTGAATAATATAGACAAAACGAAAAGACTATCCAAAACGCTATTCGGCATTCGGGGTAGTCTTTTTTGCTTCATTTACTTTCTTTCAAATATTGCGAGCTCTCCGTATTTTCTTGCCAATGACAGCTCCTCTTCCCCTTTTACAGTCCACACAAATTTGCGAGCGCGGAAAAGCTTCGTCGTCAGGAAGACGGGGAGCGAGTGGCGGTCGTTTTTATTGTAGGATATAAAGTCGGGGCGGGAAAGGCAATTTGTCGCCATCAGAGTGAGCGCAATATTGAGGAGTGAGCGCTTCTTTTTCTCACGACAAACATCGGTGTAAAGCTGACCATAATATGCATCGGGGAGATGCTTTTTCATATCGTGAACGAGCAGGGGGTTGAAGGATTCTATACAGTATGGACCTGTATATTCTCGCAAAATGCCAGCGAGAATGGGCGTGAGTGAGGTGTTTGTGTCCTCGCCCTTCATCTCAACGAGCAGAGGTACTCTGCCGTCGACCAGCTTTAATACCTCGGAGAAGGTGGGGATTTTGTAATCTGTATCGGCAAGCGAAAGCTGTGAAAGCTCACTCGCATCGAGCTCGCACAGTTTTTTCTCAACGCCTGTCATTCGTGTCAAGGTGTCATCGTGAAACACCATAACCTCACCGTCACGAGAAAGCTGTACATCAAGCTCTATGCCACACCCCTCTCGGACAGCCAAGTCAAACGCCAAAAGCGAGTTTTCTGGCACTCCGTCACCATGCAAGCCTCTGTGGGCATACTCGCAGAGGAGAGCCGTATCCTTTTGCCTTTTTGCCCTCGGGCATATCAGAATCAGATAGACGATGACGAATATCGCTAAAGGAACTATGATATATATCATACTTTTCTCCGTATCAGTCTACATCGAGGCTCTCAAGAGCGCTCTTTGCCACACTCGGCTTGTTGTCGCCGTGGCGCACGAAGAACATTGTCACAAACGAGAGTGCGACGAACAATGTGCCGAATGCAAAGAACATAAGTCTCATACCAAATGCATCATAGAGTAAGCCTGAAAGAATAGGCGCGACTATCTGCGCTGACATTGATGCGGTGTAATAGTAGCCTGTATATTTTCCAACGTCGCCGTGCTTTGCAAGCTCGACTACCATAGGGAATGAGTTTACATTTATAGACGCCCAGCCTATACCTGCCAAAATGAATATGGGGAACATTATAAATTCGGGTGTGGTAGGCTCAATGAAGTTTCCGAAGAAGAAAGCGGTAGCAAGTATCGTAACGCCTGCGAGTATAGTCTTTCTTCTGCCTATCTTGGAGGATATGATACCTACGGGAATGTAGGAGACTATAGCCGCCGCCTGTGCAATGATAAGCGTGAGGTTGAAGTCAAAGCCCAAGATGTTTGTAGCGTAGACGGAGTATTTGCTTGTTATGGAGTTGTATCCGATATACCACAAGGCAACGGAAGCGAGAATAAGCAAAAGCGACTTGAGCTCGGGGCGAGTGAGCTTTGAAGCGCCTACGCCCTGCTCTGCTGTCTCGCTCTGCTCAATTTCAAGCGACTGCGCCTCCATTTCCTCTGCCCACTTTTTCTCCTTGACGCAGGTAAGGAATATAACGAAGCCTGCGAGCATTACGCACACGACTGCTATAATGTAGGGAGTGTATTCCATATACTGATTTTTCGAGGTAGCGAATACTGTGCCGAGCACGAGCACGATTATACCACCTGCGGTGCCTGTGAGGTTTATAATCGCATTTGCCTTTGAGCGCAGGGGCTTGACAGTAACGTCAGGCATAAGCGCAACTGCGGGCGAGCGGAAGGTCGCCATAGCGACAAGTGTCAGAAGCAAGGTAGCTATAAAGCCGATAAGAGGCAAAGGATTTGCAATAGTAAGCTCGACTGTCGTCTTTCTTACCGCCTCGATGTATTCAGCGCTTTCCATCATACCCTGCGAAATCTCGGGCACACCTGCCTCGATAACACGAGCAAGCTGATAATTGTCGATAAGTGTAAGGCAGACGAAGGAAATAACCGCCACGATAGTACCAAAGAAGATAAAGGGCGTGCGCTTTCCGTATCTGGTGTTTACCTTATCCGATATAGCTCCGAAGATGGGGAGCATAAATACCGCAAGCACGTTGTCTATAGACATAACTGCGCCTGAAGCGGACTGTGGAAGTCCGAAGTGGTTTGTAAGAATAAGCGGGATTATGGCATCATATGCCTGCCAGAAGGCAGAGATGAGAAAAAATGCCATACCTACGAGCAAGGTGCGCTTGTAATTGAGCTTCATAATGTTCTCCTTGTAAACTTTAGTTTTCATTTTATTTAAAATTCCGTATCAAAGCGGTTTTTTACATATTTGGGCGTATGCGCGGGGGTATTCCTTTTTGGTCTTCTCGGTTTTGCTTATTACGGCGAGAGTGCGCTCCTGCTGCTCGCCTAAGCCGTCGCAAAGCGTGGTTTTTTTGGTCCTCGAAACTGTAGCGCCAAGCGTTTTTATAGCGTTTTGCGAGCTTTTGAGCTCCTCTTCTCCGTTTTTACCCTTCATAGCGACAAACGCGCCACCTATTTTTGTCATAGGTATGCAAAGCTCACACAAGACGGGGAGATTTGCCACTGCGCGTGCGGTGGAGTAGTCGAATTTTTCACGCAGGGTGTCGGTTTTGTCTGCCCTTGCCGCATCCTCGGCGCGAGCGCAGACGGCGTTTATGTCAAGCCCGAGCTTATCGCTGACGGACTTGACGTAATTCACGCGCTTTGCCGTCGAGTCGAGCGCCGTTATACGAAGGTCGGGACGGCAGATGGCGAGGGGTACTGAGGGAAAGCCTGCGCCACAGCCCACGTCGATGACTGTCTTGCCCTGTTCAAACTCGGAGCAGAAAATAAGGCTGTCCGCATAGTGAAGGAGTATTATTTTATCAACGTCGGTGATTGAGGTGAGGTTGTATTTCTGGTTTTCCTCAAGCATTATCTGTGTAAATTCAAAGAGCTTTTGCGTCTTTTCTTCATCGAGCAGGTCTGCTATCCCATTCAGCTCGAAGACTCGCACAAGCTCACATTCAAAATGCGCTTTATCTACAGGTATCATTTACATCTCCATATCAAATTTTATCCATATATTGCAATTATACCACATATGTTTGGAAAAATCAAACCTTTTTACATTGATACTCTTTAAAAAAGCGTTAAGAATAAATATTTTTTTAACAAATGCGTATTGACTACCATTTCAATATGTGATATACTATCTTTGTATGAAAATATTATATTTAAGGAGATAAATTTCATGTACAACAAGAAAACCATTGAGGATATTGAAGTATCCGGCAAAAAAGTTCTCGCTCGTTGCGACTTCAACGTGCCGCTCAAGGATGGCGTTATCACAAGCGATAAGAGAATTGTAGAAGCTCTCCCCACAATTAAATATCTTACCTCCAAGGGCGCAAAGGTAATTCTCTGCTCTCACATGGGCAAGCCCCACAACATTTTCACAGAGGGCTTTGGTCTTACAAAGAAGGAAAAGAAGGCTATTGAGAAGCTTCCCGTAGAGGAGCAGGCACAGGCTAAGGCTGACGCTCTCAAGAAGGCTGAAAAGGATATTACAAAGTTCACACTCAAGCCCGTAGCTGACAAGCTCAACGAGCTCGGCGTTAATACAGTATTTGCAAACGATATCGTAGGTGCTGACGCTAAGGCCAAGATCGCCGCTATGAAGGAAGGCGACGTAGTATTGCTCGAGAACGTACGCTTTGACGCTCGCGAGGAAAAGAACGATCCTGAGTTTGCAAAGGAGCTCGCTTCACTTGCTGACGTTTACGTAAACGATGCATTCGGTACTGCTCACCGCGCTCACGCTACTACAGCCGGCGTTGCTGACTACCTCCCTGCAGTTTGCGGTTACCTCATTCAGAAGGAAATCGGCATCATGGGTAAAGCTCTCGCTGATCCTGCTCGTCCCTTCGTCGCTATTCTCGGTGGTGCAAAGGTTGCCGACAAGCTCAACGTTATCGAAAACCTTCTCACAAAGGTAGACACACTTATCATCGGTGGCGGTATGGCATACACATTCCTCGCTGCAAAGGGCTACGGCATCGGTACTTCTCTTCTCGACTCTGAGAAGATCGACTACTGCAAGAGCATGATGGCAAAGGCAGAGGAAAACGGCGTTAAGCTCCTTCTCCCCATCGATACAGTAATCACTAACGACTTCCCGAACCCCATTGACGCTGAGATCTCAACAGAGGTTGTTTCCTCTGACGCTATCCCTGCAGACAAGATGGGTCTTGACATTGGTCCTAAGACACAGGCTCTCTTCGCTGAAGCTGCAAAGTCTGCTGCAACAGTAGTATGGAACGGTCCTATGGGCGTATTTGAAAACCCCATTCTCGCAAAGGGTACTATAGCAGTAGCTCAGGCTCTTGCTGACTCTGACGCTATCACCATCGTAGGTGGCGGTGACTCTGCTGCAGCTTGCGAGCAGCTCGGATTTGCTGACAGAATCACACACATCTCCACAGGTGGCGGCGCTTCGCTTGAGTTCCTTGAAGGAAAGCAGCTCCCCGGAGTTGCATGCCTTCTCAACAAATAATTAAGCGAGGGCTGAAAAAAATGAGAAGAACAGTAATTGCAGGAAACTGGAAAATGAATATGACTCCCGCAAAGACAAAGGCATTTATCTCCGAGCTTGCTCCCATGGTTGCAGGCAAGGACAAGTGCGACATCGTGCTTTGCGTTCCGTTCGTTGACATAGCTACAGCTGTAGAGGCTGCAAAGGGCACGAACATCAAGATAGGCGCGCAGAACGTACATTTCAAGGAAAGTGGCGCGTACACAGGCGAGATCTCCGCAGAGATGCTCTGCGAGGTCGGCGCTGAATACGTTATCGTAGGTCACAGCGAGCGCCGTCAGTATTTCGGCGAGACAGACGAGACTGTAAACCTTCGTACAAAGGCAGCTCTTGCAGCAGGCTTGAAGGTTATTCTCTGTCTTGGCGAGCTCCTCGGCGAGCGTCAGGCAGGTATCACAGAGGAAATCGTATCAATGCAGACAAAGCTCGACTTTGCAGGCATTGAGGAAAAGGACCTCAAGAACATAATAATCGCATACGAGCCTGTATGGGCTATCGGTACAGGTCTTACTGCTACTCCTGAGCAGGCTGAAGAGGTTTGCGCTATCATCAGAGGTGTTATCGCAGAGCTTTACAGCAAAGAAGCGGCAGATGCGATCACAATTCAGTACGGCGGATCAATGAACGATGCAAACGCATCTGAATTGCTCGCAAAGGAAAACATTGACGGAGGTCTTATCGGCGGAGCTTCTCTTAAGACAGACAAGTTTACCGCTATTGTAGACGCTGCCAACTAATAAATGAGGCATGGGGGCGCAATTGCCCCCTCTCATCTCAAAACAAAGAAGGAGATGTATATGGAAGAAAGAAATTCAAATACATATCAAAGAGAGATAAGCATCTTTAAAATTTTTGATATACTCAGAAGAAGCTGGATATATATACTGATATTCACACTTTTGTTTTCCATTGCAGCCGGTGTATATACAACCAAATTTGTGACGAAGAAATATTCGTCTACAGTTAAGTTCTACATTCTTTCCGACCGTATGAACGGCCAGCTCGGAAACGAGCTCGTGGCGGCAAAGACACTCGTAGACTCCTACACAGTCGTTCTCAAGCATAGTGACTCGTTCTTGCAGTCTGTTGCAGAGGAGGCCGGAATCACAGGAAGCAACAAGATTTCCCGCGTGCGCTCCATGATAAGCACAGGCTCTCTTGATGGCACAGAGGCGTTCTATGTAAAGATAACCACAACCGATGCAAATCTTGCATACAAGGTGGCTATGGCTGTCAAGGATCATGCTCCCGAGGAAATTATCAATATTGTCGAGGCAGGCTCTGTAAAGGTGCTTAATCCACCTACTATGGCTATAAATCCTGACAACGCAAACATCACGAATAACGTGATCGTAGGCGGTATGATAGGATTTATGTTAAGCACTGTCTTCTTCATTCTTATCAACGTGTTTGACAATCACATTCGCTCGGAGGAGGATCTCGCATCCTTTGGTCTGCCGTTGCTCGGTAGCGTACCTACAATCGAGAGTGAAATGTCCAAGCAGAAAAAGAAGAAATCAAAGAAATCGAAGGAGGACGCAAAATAATGGCTAGCAATAAGCAAATCCCCTACGAGAAGGTGCTTGTAGACAAGCGCTCACCCTTTGCTCTCTCCGAGTCATTTAAGACTATACGTACAAACATTCTCTATACAGGCAAGCACGAGAAGTGCCCTGTATACGGAATTACCAGCTCCTTTGGTGGCTCAGGCAAGTCGGTTATCATCTCAAACCTTGCACAGTCCTTTGCACAGCTCAGCAAGAAGACGATACTCATCGACTGTGATTTGCGCCGTCCTACACTTCACAAGATTTTCGCTCTCCCCAATACATCGGGTGCGAGCGAGTTCCTTGCAGGACTTGAAGTCAATCTTTCGGAGCACATCAATCACACCTATATCGAAAATCTCGATATACTTACATCGGGACGAATCCCCCCGAACCCTGCGGAATTGCTCGCAAGTGAGAATATGGAGCGCCTTATCTCCGAGCTTAAAGAGATATACGACGTAATATTCCTCGACTTCCCTCCGATAACGGTCGTATCCGACTGTATCGTACCCACGAAGCTGATAACCGGATATATATTCGTAGTAAGATGCGGATATGACGACTCCCATCAGGTATCCGACGCTATTGAGTCTATGAGAAAGGTCGATGCAAACATTATAGGCATCGTACTCAACGACATAAACCTCAAGACAGGCGGATATTTCCGCTCCAAATACCGCTACGGCTACAAGTACGGATACTCAAATAAAGGTAAATAATCTTGCACTTCAACGAGGCAGTTTTACTGCCTCGTTATTGTTTTCTCAATTAGTGTTGATTTTCACTTATTTTTGTGATATACTGTCTTATATAAATTATTAAGGTAGGTTTTTAAATTGGAAAATACATTTTTGAGCCTTATATATCCAACAAATGAGAGCCTTATAAAGCACTCCTCTCTTGCCGACTTGCCTAACATAAGCGAAAGAGTATGTGAGGAAATAGGACTTACGAGAGTGTTTTCTCTCAAGAATAGCAGTATCAGAAACTTTTTCACATATGACGAGGAGGTAATCAAATACCGCCAGCACGCCATACGCGATATGCTTGATACACCGGAGCTCAGCGAGACGCTCAAAAAGGTGCTCCCGATACTCGCAGACGTGACCGAGCTTCGTCGCCTCGACGTAAACGCTTCCACGTCAAGCGCTGATTCTTACCTTTACAGCATTACCGAGATAGAGCTTTATGTAAGCTGTATCAACACGCTTTTCACAGGACTTTGCTCTGTCCGCGACAAGATAAAGAGCGAGGCTTTCCGCCGTCTCTGTGATGTGATAACCACTCTTGCTGAAAGTGAGTATTACCGCGACCTCAACGAAAAGCTCTCCCAGCTTGCTCAGAGAGTGCACGAGGTAAAGAGCATTACAGTGGGTGTAAATCTTGACACCCAGCTCCGTCCCTGCGAGGCAGGTGTAATCTCCATAAACTCACAGCCCTTCAAGTCGGGAAAGATGCTCGACAAGATACTTCGTATGAGCTTTAAAAACGACTCTATGACGTGTATTGCCCCTCTTGCACCCTTTGGCAAGGGACAGTCGGACAATCGTCGTGAGGCGCTTATAAGCGCGTTTAACACAGCTATTGACGAGGTATTCCGCACTTCTGTGCGCTCTTGGAGAGCTATCGTAGACGAATATGTGCTTGAAAACACAGACTTCCTTTTGAAGATACTTCCTGAAATAGAATTTATAACTAAGGCGTCTGAGGTAATGCAGCGCCTGCTCGACCGTGGCTGTCCGTTGTGTGTGCCTGAGATAGTGCCTATGGGCGACAAGGAATTCAGCGCGGTGGCGCTCTACAACCCCGATGTTGCGCTCCAGATATCCGAGGACGTCGTAGACAACGACTTCTCCTTTGACGACAACGGAAGATTTTATGTACTTACAGGTCCTAACAGAGGCGGAAAATCTGTCATTACATGTGCGCTTGGTATCGCTCAGGCGATGATGCAGTTAGGTCTTTTCGTGCCTGCAAAAGAGGCAAGGATAAGCCCTGTAGATGCTATTTTTACACACTTCCCTGACGGCGCTGATACCACCATAGACAAGGGTAGGCTCGGTGAAGAATGTGCAAGACTTGAGGAGATTTTCCGCACGGTTACGGAGGACAGCCTTATATTGCTCGACGAGTCGCTTTCCTCTACAGGCTCTTACGAGGCTTCGTATATTGCCGCAGAGATACTCGCCGCATTTGGCGCTTGCAGATGCAGAGGTATATTCTCTACTCACCTGCACGAGCTTGCTGCTTCTATAGACGAGATAAATGAACGCTCGCTTGAGAGTGGAGGAGTTCGCATCGACACGCTTGTGGCAGGCATCGAGGAGGGCAAGCGCTCCTTTAAGATAAAGAGAGCAAAGCCTGATGGAAAGAGCTATGCGAGAGACATTGCCGAGAAATACGGACTTTCCTTTGACAAAATCAAGGGCTTCGCTTGTAAGAATTAAAGATGTAATTTTGCTCGTGCCTTACTACGAGCGAAATATATTTTTAAATCTTAAATTTTTTTCGACAAACCTATTGACAAAACAATATTACTGTAGTATAATAACAATGTGATATTTTAGTTTACTGTTTATTTGATTATATATGGAGGAATATTCCAATGGTCAACAACGAAAATAAGTATAGCAAGCCCGCACTTGAAATAGTTTCTATTTCTTCTGCTGACATTATTACTGCAAGTGATATTGAGTTTGATATCGACGACATCATTGTTGGAAATTCATAAGGCTATACAAGAGCAAAAAAAAGAAAAGCGAACTGCAGTCGCTTTTCTTTTTTATTTTATTTACGCTTTCCTTTTCTTGTATTTAAAAAGCCACAGCGCCGTGATTTTCACGGCGCTGTTTTTATATGCTCTTGGATCAAAGAGCGGTTTTATTTTTCTTCCTTTATTGTGAGATCGCGGTATATTGTTACGATATATCCGTCGGCATTATTTCCCGACACCTCGTAAACTGCATCGAATGCGATCTCTGCATAGTTGATGTCTGCCTCGTTTCTTACGAAGAAGATCTCATACTGTGTGCCGATGAAGTACATTATAAGGTGATACTTGCCATACTCGTATCCACGGAGGTAGTCTATGTATTCCTCAAAGCAGAGGTCATACTGCTCCATGAACATGGAGTGCGCCTTTCCTACATAGCGCATCTGGTAAGGAACTGCAGTTCCGTCTATACCCGTATACTGCTCCTTGTCTGCGGGGTAACGGAAGATAAAACCATACTTATAAGCGTTTTCCTTGAGCCAGTTGTAGAAGGGGGCTGCCTGACTTGAGGAGAGTGCATAGTTTGCTCCGTCTATCTGTATCTTGAAGCTGAAGGCAAGTCCTGTGTGGTAATCACTGCAACCAGGAACGGAGTAATACTTGGGAGTATCGTCACCGTAGGTACGCTCGCCCTCTCTGAAGATAGCGTCCTGCTCTGCGATCGAGCGATACGACTGGGAGATTACGGGATAGAGCGTGCCACCCTCTTTTCTGTATGCGAGGATCATCTCGTTTATCGCCTCTATTGCCGTCTTGTCTGCCTTTACATCGGAGCCTGTAATTCCGTACACGCTTGCGCCGTCTACCTTAACGCGATTGCCGTATATTTCAGCCATCTCGCCAAGCAAGAGCGCTTCATCTGCAACGGCGTGGTTGGAGTTTACAAGTATAAGGTCGCCAACACCGAGGTCTGCCTGTGTGAATTCAAGTGTTATCTTGTTCTCCTCATCGACGAAAACGGGAACCTGTATCTGATATTCAAAATAGGAAACTGCAGGGGTGGGGAGAACTACATCTGTCGGAGGCACGAGCGTGCGCGATGTAATGGGAGCAAGAGTGGTAGTAACGGGAGCTTCAGTAGTTGTAACGACTGCCTCCGTAGTCAATGCAGGCTCTGTAGTGGTAACACTGCCATCTGTCGTGGTAGCTACTGTTACATCGGGCGTTTTTTCATCGCCACAAGCAGAAATAACAAACGCAAGCGTCATTATCAATGCAAAAATCAAAGCGTTTCTCAATACTCTCATATTTTTCTCCTTTGGGTTTCTGTGTTACTTAATCTTTTCTATTGTCTTATTCTATTATACTTGTATTATACTTGCGTAGGGGCTACAAGTCAGTTCTGCACTGCTATTGCAGGAGTCTCAGCGCCGTCACCGACAGGGATATTTGCCTCCTCAACCGACTTCACGAGCACGACTACAAAGCCGCCCATATTGTCACCTGAAAAGCTGTGTATCTTTGCGCCATCGGGAATAGAGAACTCTGCCTTATCGCCTGTAGCGGTGATATGCATCACATAGTAGGTAGTGTCCTCGCTGTCTATCTGCAACAGGTCCTCAAGCTCAAACTCGGGATTTTCGTCTATTGAGTAGTCCTTTTTCAAGAGCTCTATATAGTCCTCAAGGCTGATGCCGAGCTTATCAATATAGAGTGAATGGGGCACTCCTACATAGCGATAAAAGCCGTATCCAACGATCGTCGTACCTGCAAAATCTGTCGTTCCCTTTTCGGGATAACGGTCGATAAAGCCATATTTCGACATATTGGTCTTTAACCAATCGTATGCAAGGGGCACTGAATCGAGCAGATATTCCTTTCCGTCTGCATCAAGCCAGCGCAAGCGGAAGGAGTAGCCTGTATGCAGATCGCTTCCTCCTGCGACGGAGACAGTCGACTTATCAGGCGCGCTATCATACTTCTGCTGTTGTGTCGCATAGTCACGATACGCGTCCTTTATGTACGGCGTGTAGGATACACCCGACGCCTTCATATCGGAAGCATATACGGAGAACATCTCACCGAGCTTTTCAATAGCCTCAGGAAGAAGCATCATTCCGTTTTGCGAGCGTCTGTAGTAGGCGTTGTCCTTGAGTGTCTCAAGAGAAACCTCATCGACATTTGTATAAAGATTTGCGTTATTGACTACGATAAGTGTTCCGCTATCCGTATTTGAAACCATACTTGGTGTACGGACAACGGGCGGCTCGGTCGCTGGAGGCTCGGTGGTCGTCACCGCATTTCCATCGTCACGCACCTTACCTGTCATCGCTCCTATCATACAAGAAAAGGCGAACACCACAACAAACAGTATGGACACCATCACGACAAGCGCAAGCTTATATTTTTTTATTTCCTGTTCGTAATTTTCGTTTGACATCCTTGCCTCCATTTACAATAGGAAAATGGCGACTGATGAAGCCGATTTTTCGGCTTCATCGGTCATTCTCAAATCGCCATTTTATTTATCAGTTGGCGTCCTTCATAGAGAGGTTCTGTCTGCCCTTCTCGTCTGTGCCAAGATATTTTACTCTTACTGTGTCGCCTATTGCAACAACGTCCTCTACCTTTTCGGTGCGAGTCTGAGCGAGCTTGGAAATGTGAACCATTCCCTCCTTACCGGGAGCATACTCAACGAATGCGCCGATCGGGATTATTCTCGTTACAACACCCTCGTATGTCTCGCCTACAACGGGCTCGAATACGATAGCGTCGATAATTGCGCGTGCGCGGTCTGCGCTGTCACGATTTACTGCGGAGATGAATACGCTTCCGTCGTCGTCGATGTCTATCTTTGCACCTGTGTCGGCAACTATCTTCTGGATAACCTTTCCGCCACTACCGATAACCTCACGGATCTTGTCGGGGTTGATGCGCATTGTGATCATCTTGGGAGCATACTCGGATACCTCAGCGCGAGGAGCGGGGATAGCCTTGAGAATATACTCGTCGAGGATATACTCACGTGCCTTGTGTGTGGTCTCAAGTGCATTCTTGATAATTTCGGGGGTAAGGCCGTCGATCTTGAGGTCCATCTGGATAGATGTGATACCCTTGTGAGTACCTGCTACCTTGAAGTCCATATCGCCGTAGAAGTCCTCAAGTCCCTGAATATCTATCATAGTCATCCATCTCTCGCCCTCGGTGATAAGACCGCAGGATATACCTGCAACGGGAGCCTTTATCGGAACGCCTGCATCCATAAGAGCGAGCGTAGAGCCACATACTGACGCCTGAGAGGTAGAGCCGTTTGAGCTGAGGACCTCACTTACAAGTCTGATAGCGTAGGGGAACTCCTCAACGGAGGGGAGAACGGGAACGAGAGAGCGCTCTGCGAGTGCGCCGTGTCCTATCTCACGTCTGCCGGGGCTACGGAGAGCCTTTGCCTCACCTGTGGAGTAGCCGGGCATATTATAGTGATGCATATATCTCTTGGTGTCTTCCTCGTCGATGCCGTCGAGCTTCTGGGAGTCACCGATTGTGCCGAGAGTGGCAATTGTAAGAACCTGTGTCTGTCCTCTTGTGAACAAGCCTGTACCATGTGTACGGGGCAAAAGTCCTACCTGAGCGTCGAGAGGTCTTATCTCGTCCATTGCTCTGCCGTCAACACGCTTGCCGTCAACGAGCAACCAACGGCGAACTATCTTCTTCTGTATCTTGTAGATAAGCTCAGGAAGTATAACGGAAATGTCGGGATACTTCTCTGCGAACTTCTCTGCGATGTCCTCGGTGATGGGCTGCATCTTTGCATCACGGATATTCTTGTCATCGGTGTCGAGAGCGTCCATTACAGCTGCCTCGCAGTAGTCGAATATCTCGTCGAACATATCGTGGTCAAGCTCGCAGGAGGGGTAAGCAAACTTTTCCTTACCTACCTCGGCGATAATCTCGTTGATAAATACGAGCAACGCCTTGATTTCCTCATGAGCCTTCATAATAGCGGCGAACATATCGTCATCGCTGACTTCCTTTGCGCCTGCCTCTATCATTACTACCTTCTTCTCGCTTGCAGCAACTGTAAGCTCGAGGTCGCTCTTCTGGCGCTGTTCAAGTGTGGGGTTTACGACGAGCTCGCCGTCAACCATACCCATAAATACTCCGCCTATAGGCCCGTTCCACGGAATGTCGGAGATGGAGAGAGCGATGGATGCGCCTATCATTGCTGTAATTTCGGGTGAGCAATCAGGGTCAACCGACATAACTGTCAAGGAGAGTGCAACATCGTTTCTCAAATCCTTGGGGAAAAGAGGACGGATAGGACGGTCGATAACACGGCTGGTAAGAACAGCCTTTTCAGAGGGCTTGCCTTCTCTCTTGAGGTAACCGCCGGGAATCTTACCGACAGAATACATCTTTTCATCATAGTCAACTGAAAGAGGAAGGAAGTCTATTCCATCTCTGGGTGAAGCGCTAGCTGTAGCGCAAGCAAGTATAACGGTGTCACCGTAGCTAATCATACATGAGCCGTTTGCAAGGCCTGCGACCTTTCCTACCTCAACGCTGAGGGGTCTGCCTGCAAGTGTGTACTTAAAAATCTTGTGATTTTCGAACATTTGTTTTCCTCCGAAATGTCTTTGTTTATTTTTGTTTTCTGTGGTTACAGAGGATATAGCACTTAAATATATGCCTGACACAAGGTCAAACGCATATTTAACTGCTACCTCCATCGTAACCGAGTGTGTGCGATGCGAGTGAATCGAGGACACGTTGCCGTATCCTCAATCCTCGCAAAAAGTAATCTGAGATTACTTTCTGAGTCCCAACTTGCTTACAATAGCACGGTATCTTTCGATATCCTTCTTTGCAAGGTAGTTGAGCAGGTTCTTTCTGTGACCAACCATGCGAAGAAGTCCTCTCTGAGAGTGGAAGTCCTTCTTGTTAGCCTTCAGGTGCTCGGTAAGAGTGTTGATTCTGCTTGTGAGAATAGCAATCTGTACCTCGGGAGAACCTGTGTCAGTCTCATTGATCTTATACTGATCAATGATCTGCTGCTTAAGCTGCTTGTCCATTGTCATTTCACCTTTCTTTTTATTTGCCTAAACCCCAGAAAACGGCGGGTGAAACGACGCTGGCTCAATGGCGCGTCCTTTTATCCGTTCACCGAGATAAAGGTATCTGCTTAATTATATCATAAAGGGTTTTGTTTGTAAATAGGTTTTCACAACTTTTTCGTGATTTTGCTACGGTTTTTAGGGTGTTTTTTGTGGAAAATATGAAAAAACAGACCTGCTTTGCGCAAAGTGGCGTGCAGGTCTGCTTTAAGCATTATAAAGAGCGTTTGTGTATTGCCCTTATTTAGTCTTATCCTTGCTTACATATCACTTATTCATATCAATAAGCGGAATGTAGGCGCGCATATAGTCGATGCCTGAGCCTACTGTCGCTACTGTCATCATTGCCATGGCGATATAGCTGATAAGGTGAGGGCAGAACGCAGGCTGCCATATAACGCCCTCAAGAATGATGAGCAGTATTGCCGCCGTCTGTGTGACGGTCTTGACCTTTCCCCACCATGAAGCCGCAAGCACCTTTCCGCTATTGCCTGCAATAACGAGGCGAAGCGAGGTTATCGCAAGCTCACGAAGCATAACTATCATAGCTACCCAGACGAAAATCCCTGAAATATCCTTGTATGCGACGAGTATGGCGATAAGTGCGCCAAACACCATAAACTTATCGGCGAGGGGGTCGATAAACTTACCGAAGTCGGTAATGAGATTATACTTTCTCGCTATCTTTCCGTCGAGCATATCGGTGAATGCTGTAAGACCGAATACCAGAGCGGGAACGGCACAGTATATCAGCTTGTCGATGTAGGTATTTGCAGGCACGCGGGCGCAAATAATGAGCGCCGCCATAAATACGGGTACGAGAATAACTCTCAGAAGCGAGAGCGCGTTTGGTAAATTCAATGCTTTCTTCTTTTCCATCATCTTTTTCGTCCTTTTACAGTATTGCGCGACCTACGAGGTCGTAGTCGAGCGCTTGTTCTATTTTTACCTTGATAAAGCTACCCACCGTCACACTCTGCTTTTTAGCGGTGAAGTAGACCTTGCCGTCTATGTCGGGGGCGTCTGAAGCGCTTCTTCCATAGAATGCCTCGGATACGGGGTCGTAGCCCTCGCAGAGCACTTCAATTGTCGTGCCTATCTTTTCTCTGTTCTTTCTCTCGCTGATGTCGAGCTGTATCTGCATAACGGTGTCGTATCTGTCCTGCTTTTGCTGGTCCTCTATCTGACCGTCAAGCGTAGCGGCGGGGGTGTCCTCCTCGGGCGAATATGTGAATGCGCCGAAACGGTCAAACTCCGTCTCCTTGACAAACTCGCAAAGCTCTGCAAAGTCCTCTTCACTCTCGCCGGGGAATCCTACGATGACCGTTGTGCGAAGAGTAATTTCGGGCACGCTTGCGCGAAGCTTTGCAATAGTCTCCTTTATGAGAGCGCTGTCGCCATGTCTGTTCATTGCGCTCAAAATTTTGTCGGATATATGCTGTACGGGAATATCCATATACTTGACGAGGCGAGGATTTGTCTTTAACTCCTCGATAAGCTCGTCTGTTATCTTGTCGGGGTAGCAATAGAGCAATCTTATCCACGGAATACTTGTGTTTTTCGTTATCTCACGAACAAGCTCAGCGAGCTTGTAGTCGCCGTAAAGGTCAAACCCGTAGCGAGAGGTATCCTGCGCAATAAGGTTGAGCTCGCGGACTCCAAGCGCTTCAAGCTCGCGCGCCTCACGGACTATATCCTCTATAGGTCTGCTCCTGAATTTTCCTCTGATAAGTGGGATAGCGCAGTATGTACAATGGTTGTCACACCCCTCTGCAATCTTGAGATATGCCGTATAATCGGGAGTGGTGAGCACCCTGTCGCCACCGAGTGGGGAGGTGTTTTTGTCATCAAAGCGACTGTACTTCTCTCCTCTTTCGACTGCCTTTATAGCATCTACGATGTGTGAAATGCTTCCGACACCGATAAGCGCATCTACCTCAGGCATCTGCTCCCACACCTGCTCACGATATCTTTCTGCAAGACAGCCTGTGGCGATAATGCCCTTGAGCGACCTGTTTTTCTTGAGCCATGCAAGGTCAATGATATTGTCGATAGACTCCTGCTTTGCGCTTTCTATAAAGCCACAGGTGTTGACTATAATAATATCGGCGTCTATGTCCTCGGGGGTTATTTCATAGCCCGCCTCGGCAATTTTGTGAAGCATTACCTCGGTGTCCACAAGATTTTTGGAGCAACCGAGTGAAACAAATCCTATTTTTGTCATTTTTACCTCTTATTTATGGTTTTATCTTGATTTAGAAATTGAATTATCTTAAATATTTCTGTATCTTCTTGCGCAGTCTGAAGGTATAAAAGCTGATTACGACAGTCAAGGCGTAGTCATACAATACGAGTGTGACAAGTGCAAGCGCGCCAAGTCCTGCGAGATACCATTTTCCCATTGAAAGAAACGGGTCGCCTATAAGATACATTCCGAGTGCGCCAAGTCCCATCAGCAAAACGAAGCTGACGCCCTTTATAAAGAGACACATCGGTCTTATCGCCCGCTCGGCAAAGAGCTTTATCGTAGGGTATGCGCCACCAAAGCAGACATACATCAAGGTAGCCGCCTTTATCGGCATAACGAGCAAAAGCAATGCCGTCGTCGTGAAATATATGAGATAGGGGTAGTACCCCTTCAGCTCTATGTGAGCAAAGGCGATAGCAAAGCTGGCGAGCGCAACGGCACTCAAGTCGAGCACCTCTATTATCGAGCCGAGCCACACGACCACAACTCCCAAAGCAGAGAGGATAGACGCTATCGCAATTTTTTTAGTAGGCTTCATTTTTGGTTTTTTCCTCTTCTACAGGCTTTTACAGGTATCAGCAGCACGGGATAAGGTCGCCACCCATACATTCACAGCAGCAGTCAAGGCATATAAGGTTTGCGCAGCAGTCGAGCGCCCTGTCGGTATCGCCTGCGCTCTGATAGGTCCTTCTGCTACCTGCATAGCCTGTATTATAGCCTGATGCAGTGCGCTCAAACTCCTCGCGTGCACGCTCATATTCCGGATTGTTCGGGTCCATACTGCGAGCGATTCCCAGCTCGTGCATAGCATCTGCCGTCCAGCCACGCCTTAAGAGCAATATACTCTTCAAGTAATGCCACTCGGCTGTGCGCTGAGGCATAGGAATTTTTTCAAGCGAGAGCTCTGCCTCAGCAAAGCGAGTGCTGTTTATAAGCGAGCGAATATACGCATATGTGGGGCTTCCACCTGATGCGCCCTTCCCCTCTCGTATCTTCTTTATTTCCTCGTACGCCTCGTTTACCTCTTGCATCTTCTCCGTCGCAAGCTCTGCCATATCGGGATTTGACGAGTAGTTGTCGGGGTGATACTTACGGGCGAGGACGTGATATGCTTTTTTTATCTCCTCATCGGTAGCGTTTTCGTCAACGCCGAGTATCTCATACGGATTTCTCATTTATACACCTTTCCTGCGGTATAGCCCGTTCAAGACCGAAATATACCGTGTTTTTTATTATGTTTTCCTCTGCGGAGCGCCCATCAAAGTCAAGTCGCTCAACAAGCGAGGCAATAGTGGAAATTTCACACTTGAGCGCAAGGGTGATGCTTTCCCTCTGCTCTGTCGAAATTCCGTCCTTGCCAAACAGCGCTACAAAGGGGTTGTAGCTACCTGACCTGGCATCGTCGCAGTAATCGTCTAATGCATCGGCTATATAGATAAATCTGCCGAGGTGCATTCCTATGCCGTACGCCACATCGTGAAGAGGAGTGTCTATCTCATAGGCAAACACATCGCCAAGCAAGCGACCAAATATATCGGCACATTCATCACAGGAGGGCGTGCGTGCCTTCTCCTTTTTTGTAAGGTCGGTCATATGCGCCCTTACACTCTCGCTAAGGGTGGGCAAATCGGCTTTTTTCACGCCTCTTTTCATAACCAAGAGGGGCAAAAGATTTTTTATTTTTGTCCACACGCTACCATCGTGCGAGTCGTCCTTCAGCTTCCAGTAAGAGAGTATTGCGCTTACACGCGCACAGTAATCAAATGAGGGTGTCTCACAGACGATATTGCGCTTTTTAAGGGGGTGGAGAATGCAATTTTCTCTTGTTGTGTCTAATTTTTCGTTATTGACAAGCGCTCTTACTACGGCGAGAAACACGACATCATATGTCAGGGCAACGGCAGACAGTCTGCCTGTGTGCTTCTGCATCGCCTTACACACTCCGCAATATGCGGCGCGATAAAGCTCGTATTCCTTTACAAGCAATTCCGCATTGTGTGGCTTTACATAACCAAACACCGCTTTCCCCTCCATTCCACTTTATATATTATATCAGTTTATTTTACTACACATAATACATAAAAAGCAAGGGTAATTTGTAAATTTCTTTTCGCTCGTGAAAAGAAAGCGTGAATAAAAAGCAAAATCGCCCTCTTTTCGCACAAAAAAACATTACACTTGATTTTTTGCCGTTTTTGTAGTATAATCCGTAGTATAATAACAATAAAGGAAAATCCTAAATCAAGGGACAAAAAAATGAACTTTTTAAATAAAATTCTCGCTCGCATAAAGGCGATATGCGAGAAAAACAAATTCACAGCAAAAATATACGCCATATGCGAGAAAAACTCAGAGCTTATACGCTATATTTTCTGTGGTGGTCTTACAACAGTATTTAATCTCGTTATATACCTTATCGCATCACGATTTATCTTCGGCAATCTCATAGACGAGAGCGCACAGATAAGCTCTGCATTTTTTGAAGGCGAGTCGCTTGTCGCTCTGCTCTCAAACGCTGTAGCCTGGATGCTGGCAGTCGCCTTCGCCTTTTTTGTAAACAAGGTATTCGTGTTTTGCGATGACACCAAGGGCAAGGCGCTGATCCCCCGCATACTTGAGTTTTACGCCTTCAGAGTAGTGACGGGCGTCCTGGAAATCTTCCTCCCCTCCCTGCTCATCGTTTCCTTGTCGATAAATGATGTAATATCAAAGGTGACTGTATCCGTCATCATAATTCTCGGCAATTACTTTTTCACAAAATTCGTCACATTCAGAAAATCGAGAAATCACAAGAATACCAGCGAAAATTCACAAATATGATTATTTTGTGAAGAAACAATGATGATTTTGTCACTTTAATTCAAAAAGTTGTAATATTGTTAATTGTTTATAAATAATTTGTTCATATAATCGGTCTATACTGTATAAGCAAATAAAACAGGAGGGCGAGGATATGAACAAGGCTTTGAATATAAAGTGGCTATATGTGATATGTATAGCTTTGCTTATTGCATTTGCTGTGACGCTTATACCGAGCCTGTTTTCGTTTGCAGACAGCTTTGATGCGATAGCGAGGATAACGAGCGTAGCACTCTATGTGGTTACCGCCATCATCCTTGCGCTTATCGCAGTATTTGCCGTAAGGTATCTTTTGAAGATATGCAAGAGCAAAAAATAACACTTATAAAGATTGATTTCTCTGCACCTGCTCCGGCGGGTGCATTTTTTTGCAATAAAAAAGACTGATGCAACAATGCACCAGTCTTTTTTACGGTGTTATCTTATATAGCGTTTCCGTTTTTGTCAAAAAGCGGGAGCTTTTCAAGGTAAATGATGTCGTCGCGCTCGGTAGCGTCACCCTCGGCAAGAATAGCCATTTTTCCGACTATTTCTCCACCTGCCTCCAAAACGATATGCTCAAGTGCGCGAAGTGATTCGCCTGTGCTGATAACGTCGTCGACGATAAGCACTCTCTTGCCCTTCATATACTCTGCGTCCTTGCCGTCAAGGTACAGGGTCTGATGGTTTGCAGTAGTGATGGAGTCCACGTTGTAGGTTATAATGTCCTCCATATAGAGCTTTTTCGCCTTGCGAGCGAGCACATACTTGTTTACGCCCATCTGTCTTGCCATAGCGTAAACGAGCGGTATGCCCTTTGACTCCGCAGTAATCATAACATCGTGCTCGGGGGCAACCTTGCACAGAGCCTCTGCGCATTTTTCCGTCAGCTCAACGTCGCCGAAGAGCACGAATGCGCCTATGTAAAGCTCTTCATTCAAGGGACAAAGAGGAAGGTCTCTTTCTATTCCCGCTACTTTGAGATTGTATACCATAAGCTATTTCCTCACAATAAAAATATCTGTAAAAGTATATTACTACTTCTACAGATATTATACCATTACGCTATTGCTTTTTCAAGCGTTTTTGGAAATTTTTTAGCGATAAAAGTCGTGACACCCTATACCAAATTCAAAGGTGCAGTTTTCCACTATCCAAAAGCTCGTGGACTTTTCCGGCTCCAAAAAATATAGCGCCGTTTTTGACACGCTCTCGCCCTCAAGACATATTTTTGCCGCTATAACGGACAAATAGTATGGCGAGTTGTAGATAGTGCCGTTTGCAACGGGGGTGAACTGCACTCCGTAACGACGATCAAAAATTACGCCGTAGATGGTGTTGGGGTAAGAGGAGCTTCTCACTCGGTTTAATACCACATTCCCGACTGCTATCTGACCGAGCAACGGCTCTCCCCTGCTCTCTGCCGAAATGATACGAGAGAGCCAGTACACCTCGTCACTTTTGTAGAAGAGGTCGCCCGACATAATGGGCTTAACGCTTCCTGTGACTGTGACGCTTCTTGTCGCATCGTTCCAGTTTACGTCAACTCCGTACGCCTTCGCAAGTGTCCTGACGGGCACATACATTCTTCCATCGTCGAGAATTACGACAGAGTTATCCGTCCACAAATATCTGCCGTTTGCGCATATGTAATTTGCTCCGTGTGTAGCCGTTATGTACATATTATCCGACGAAACTGTCGCAGTCCTTGAAACTGCATCAAATGTCACTCGACAGTAGGATAGCGCCTCGCAAAAATATTTGAGCGATACATACGTGGTAGAATTTATCAGCTTTGCAGGCACCTTGAGCTGTGCGCTTCCTACACGCACATCAAGGCTACTGTAATGAGATGTGTTCAGGTCTCGTACCTGTGTCACCGCATTGAGATTTATAGCTGATGCCGACACCGAGCCAAATGCCAACAAGCTCGATACGGTAAGCGCAGCGGCGACTACTGCCAACTTTCTTTTTTTCATCACTTTTTCTCCTTTCCTGTGATGAAAATATTCTAACACAGGAAAAGAAATAATGCAAAGCACAATAGCTTCCATATCTTCCACAATTATGCAAAAGCTATGGAAATGGCGACGCTTTCACACAAATGTATGCAGATATGTAAAAACTTTCCTTGTATACCGCTTGTATTTGGCAGTAATATGACTGTAATATTACGACTGTATTGCTATACTGTGGCTATAATTTTGCTTGTTTTAATCTCGCATTATATCGGGCAAGCATATTCGCATAGGAGCATTTTGCCAAGCAAAAGGGCGCACCCTTTTGCTTGGTGCGCCATACCATTATGCCTGTGTTTTGTCCTTGCGCTCGTTTTTGACATGCGCTTTATCCTCGCTCTTCATTTCGGTATGAGCGCGATTTGGCACAGAGGGGGCTTTTACCCCTTTCATTTTATTTTCTGCCGATTTGCTTTCGTTCTGGTTTTTCTTCATTTATATCACCTCCGTATATTAGTTTGCGATATGAAGGCTATTTGATACACCGCAATCAGAGCAAGATATTTTTTGCGCAATGGTAAAATTTAGTCTTTTGTGTAAACTTTTATTGACAACAAAGAAAAAAAGTGGTATAATATAACAAACTCGTACTCTACTACCGGTAGAGTCAATTGCGGAGGCGCATTATGACTGATATAAAATCTGTTATTGCGAAGAACATATCTGAATTACGCATCAAAAACGGCATGACACAGCTTGAGCTGGCAGAGAGCCTTCAATACTCCGACAAGGCGGTTTCGAAGTGGGAAAGGGGCGAATCCGTGCCGGAAATCGCTACTCTGAAGGCGATAGCCGAACTTTTTGAGGTTACACTCGACTTCCTTGTAAGCGAGCACGAGAATTGTGAAAGCGCTCACTCCACTCCTGCGCGCAAAAACGGCGCAAAAAAATCTACTATGTCTGCCATACTGTCCTTCCTTACAAAACCGAAAAGAAAGTAAAGCGCACAGAAAAGCATCTTATCCTGTCGGCAAATCCACAGGCTTTAATAAAAAATCACTTATGATAGCAAAAACGCCTGTCATAAGTGATTTTTCTTTATGTGTGGTTATTTCGTAATGAAATAATGCCTTGCTGCCAGGTCATGCTGACTATCAGACCGTATCGCCTCTCTGTGCGCCAACTGTAATCGTCATGCTAACATTGCTGAAGGCGAGGGGATCCTCTGTGTAGAGCATGGCGCAGTTGTAGCCCATCTTTTTGAGAAGCGTCAAAAATCTTTTTAGCGAGTACATATTCATTACGGCGTTTCTGGAAACGTCTATCATAACGCCAAGGTTCTTGAGTTTTGCCATATGTATTACCGCCTTTTTAAAATTTTACGCTTTGTTAAGCTAAAATTATTATATAGTAATTAAAAGTCAAAGTCAATAATATTTTCGCTTTTTTGGGGCATGTTTTCAGCCTTTTTCTCTGCTCTTTCTCTGTGAAAACCGGTATTTGACAGCGCGACTTCAAAAGACTAAAATATTCAAAAATGGTATTGTTTTTTCATAGTGGGCGTGATATAATAAGAAAAATATTGAAGCCTTGACATTGTCTGAAAAATCCACATGGTGATACTTAAAGGTGCAACAAAAAATTGAACATATTAACCTATATTAAAGGAGAGATATTATGTTTGAGAAAATAACGCCTGAACAGGCAGGCATAAGCAGTAAAAATGTAGAAAAGCTCATAACCTCTCTTGAATCCCGAAACATATGTATGCACAGCTTACTTATGATGAAGGGGGACAAGCTGTTTGCAGAGTACTACTGGGCGCCTTACGACAAGGATACCACACACAGAATGTACTCACAGACGAAAAGCTATGTGGGAATAGCAATAGGCCTGCTTATCGAGGACGGAAAGTTCTCTCTCGACGACACTCTCGTTTCACTTTTGCCTGAAAAGGTGCACGGTCCCGTACATCCTTATGTAGCAAAGCAGACAATAAGGGACACCTTGATGATGCGCACATATGGACCACCCACCCTGGCATACTTGCCCGACCCTGTAGTGAGCTACCTTAATTCTCAGGTGGCATCGGTGCCTCCAGGCTCACACTGGAAATATGACAGCTACGGCACACAGACCTTGGCAGAGATCGTAGAAAAGTATGCGGGCAAATCTCTTTACGACTACCTGAACGAAAAAATATTCCGTCATCTCGGCACCTTCAAGACGGCGGAAATCCTGAAAATATCAACCGGTGTTTCCTTTGGCTCATCGGCACTCGTGTGCACCCCTCGTGACATGATGTCATTTGGACGCTTTCTCGCAAACAAGGGCGTCTGGAACGGAAAGCGCCTGATGAACGAGCAGTTCATAAGCGAGGCTACAAGCACGCTCTCTGCACATGAAAAGGTGAATTTCATGGGTGGATACAACACCTACGGCTACGGCTACAAGATCTGGACCACGATAAACGGCGGATTCTTCTTCAATGGACTCGGCGGTCAGTATATGATAGTAGACCCCAAAACCGATATTATCTTCGTATGCACAGCAGACAGCCAAGGCGACGACAGAGCGCGTGACTATGTGCCCGATCGTTTCTTCGACCTGATCGTCGATACGGCAAGCGACACGCCTCTCGCAGAAAATCCTGAAGCTTATGCATCACTTGAAAAGGCGACAAGCGATCTTCGTCTGATGGTGGCTCGTGGAAACGACTACTCTCCCCTTCAGGAGAAGATAAACGGCAAGACCTACATATGCCAGAATAACCGACAGGGCATTACGCAGTTCTCACTCCACTTCACAGATGATGTATGCGAGTTCCGTTACACGAATGAGCAGGGCGACAAGGTAATTCCCTTCGGCATCAAGCGTAACGAATTCAGCCTCTTCCCTCAGCTCGGATATTCGGATCAATATTTCCTTGTGCCTACCACAAATGGTCACAAATACAAGTGCGCCACATCGGGCGCATGGGTAACCGACGACACCTTCATGCTTCGCGTACAGATAATTGACAAGTACTTAGGAAAGCTTTCTTGCTCGTTTGCCTTTATCGGTGACGAGGTTGCAGTCACCATGTACAAGGATGCAGAGAAATTCCTCGACGAATACTCAGGACAGTTTGTAGCGACACAAAAGAAGGATTGACGACAACACCTATAGCTTACAAAACCTATATAAAAAACGAGATTCACGCTTGTGAATCTCGTTTTTGTTTAGTCAAATTTCGGCTCATAGCAAGGCATAAGCTCCAACTTAAAGAGGTTTGCCTTATGCTTTTTGTCTATTAGCTCCTTTTTGTCCTTGTCGTCTATCTCGCCTGTGCGAATGTATCTGTCAAGCTCGGCATAGGTAAATCCGAGATTGTCCTCGTCGGTCTTTCCGCAAAGTCCGTCTATGGGCGTTTTTTCAACGAGTGATGATGGCAATCCGAGTATGTGACCTATCGCCTTGACCTCCTGCACTGTCAGTCGGGAAAGCGGGCTGAAGTCACCTACGGAGTCGCCGTAGCGTGTGGAATAGCCCACCCAGTCCTCCGAGAGATTACAGGTGTTTGCCACTCTGCCGTTACAGCTTTGGGATATGGCGTAGAGAGTAGTCATTCTTATGCGAGGGGGGATATTGTTGACAGTTTGCGATGTGAGAGAAAGCTCCTTTGGCAGACTTGCCTTCAGGCTGTCGATGGCATCCTTTACATTTACCACGTAATGCTTTATTCCAAGATGCTCGACAAGAGCATATGCGCAGTCGATGTCTGACTGCTCTCCGCAGGGCATAAGCACACCGACCACTCTGTCACGACCGAGCGATTCTACGCAGAGCGCAGCGACGACGGAGCTATCCTTGCCACCTGAAATGCCTACTACAGCACAGCAGTCCTTTCCGTTTTTCTCAAAAAACTCTCTTATCCAAGCGACGCATTCGTTTTTTATTTTTTCAGCATTAAACATTGTTTTTCTCCAAATGGGGTGAATTTATTTTATATTTACCAAAATTCCACAGCGAAGGGCTGTGGAATTTACTTGTCTTGTTTTCATAATTTTTCGCCATGTTAGGTTAATAATATTATATAGTAATTTACATTGAAAGTCAACATTATTTTCGTTTTTCGATGGCTTGCTTTTTTGAATTCGGCGTGATATAATTTTTATAGAGAATACGAGAGGAGATAGCCGAGATGAATACACCGAATTTGTCTTTTTTTGGCGATGTAATATACAAGGGCGAGGGATTTTTGTCCTACGAGGCACGCTTTGATGGTGGCGTGAGTGTTATGTCTATTCCCACAGAGGAAGGAAGATATCCCATTTACGCAGAGATTACCTGCTCGTCATTGCCTGACACCTCACCTGACCTTCGTGGCAAGGCTATCACCCAGAAAATATACTCCGATGTGAAAAACATTGTGACAAGTGACGCACTACGTGCAATCGAAATCGCAAAAAGCAATCCCGCTTGGGACAAGCGAGGACTTGTCATACGAGGCACAGGCGTCGATGCCTTGCTTGTAATGACACTCGCCGAGCAAATTGACGGCGTGAGCTTTATTGAAATACTCTCACCGAGCTTTTGTGATAGCGATTGTGATGCTACACAATTCAAGAGGGCGCTGACATATCCCGTTTACATATGTGCCGAAAAGGAACATGCAGATTATGCGACATCCCTTTATAATGCGTTTTGTGGGATAAAGGCGCTTGACCTCATCGAAGGTGAAAAGACATTGAGGCTTCGCCACAACCCGAAAAACCCCTCCGGCGAGTTCAAGACGGGCAAATACCGTCACTACAAGGGTGGCGAGTACGAGGTCGTAGGCATTGCCCACGATAGCGAAACACTTGAGGATATAGTAGTCTATCGCTCGTTGAAGGACAAGGAGCTGTGGGTACGCCCCAAGTGGATGTTTGAGGAATACGCTAATGTACGCGGAATTGCGACAAAGCGATTTGAGTATATTGACTGACGCTTGTCCTTGAGACAATGCCGTCAATGAAGGGTTATCTTTAAAGAGCTTACATAGGGAACAGCCCTTCTGCCTGCACTGTCAAGTGTGGACACGCCCGTCATTTCCTCGTTGACGCCGAGGTGGAATCTGCCCTCCATACCCTCGATGGTTATTGTAGTGCCCTCCACTGTTACGATGGCGTGAATGGGATCGTCCCATGCGAGCACGTTGCTATAGAAGAAGACCGCATCGCACTCCTCTTTCGGTTGCTCTCGGAAATCTTGTGGGATAATGGTGAAAATCTGCAAAAAGCGAAAATTTCATTTTTCTTCTCCTGAAGCTTTAGTATAAGCTTATTATAGTACCATTGACAGCTTTTTTCAATGGGACTTCAAAGGCGGATCTGATAAAATCAGTCCGCAGGACTGCAAAACGAAAAATCTTTCGGGAGAATCTGCTGAGTGGGGGGGTCGGTTCGAACCACGGTGTCACAAAAAGAAACTTCGGGAGAATCTGCGGTGTGGGTTTATTCGTGAGAAAAAGCGCGCAGGCGGAGTAAAATCCGTACAGATTACTCCACACTCGCAGGATACCGCCTTTGGCGGTATGCGAACTCCATCGCCTGCGGCGAGGGGAGTTCGTTTCAGTCCGCAGGACTGCAAAACGAAAAAGCACTCCAAAAGGAGTGCTTTTTCGTTTTGGTGACCCGTGGGAGAATCGAACTCCCGTTACTGCCGTGAAAGGGCGGTGTCTTAACCTCTTGACCAACGGGCCATGGCGTCTGCCGAAGTGGATCTGGTAGCGGAAGTCGGATTTGAACCAACGACCTGTCGGGTATGAACCGAATGCTCTAGCCAGCTGAGCTATTCCGCCATATCCTCTCCCACAGAACGCTCGACTATTATATCATCATTTTTTTCATTTGTCAATACTTTTTTTGTTATTTTCCCAGAAAAATATTTTTTTGGTTCCTTTGTCTGAAAAAATGTTCAAAAAACGCCATTTTTGCGGTTTTTTTATGTGTCAAATGAATAAATTTTACAAATAGAGCATTTTCCTGTTGACTATTACAGGTTAGTGTTATATAATAGATGTATATTTTTATATATCATTATAATTATATTTTCTTGATATAATTATATTTTCTTGATTTTTTCACTTTTCTATTCTTGATTTTTATTTTTTAAAAATACAATTTTTTTGAAAGGAAGAACGGTTTTTCGTTCGGTACTTAACGATGAAAAGAGTTTACAATTTTTCTGCTGGCCCTTCCATGCTTCCTCTTGAGGTATTGCAGAAGGCTGCTGACGAGCTTCTCTGCTACGGCGACTCCGGAATGTCCGTAATGGAGATGAGCCATCGCTCAAAGGACTACGAGCCTATCATTCAGGAGGCTGAGGCTGCTTTCCGCAAGCTCATGAACATTCCTGACAACTACAAGGTGCTCTTCCTCCAGGGTGGCGCTTCCACACAGTTTGCTTCCATTCCGCTCAATCTTCTTTCTGAGCGCAAGTGCGCAGACTATATCGTTTCCGGTCAGTTTTCTAAGAAGGCTTATCAAGAAGCAAAGAAATATGGCGATATCGCTGTAGCGGCTTCAAGCGCAGGCTGCAACTTTACATGTGTTCCCGAGCTTGAGCAGAACGGCATTCGCCCCGATGCTGACTATGTTCATATGTGCTTCAACAACACAATATACGGAACAAAGTTCTACTACATTCCCGAGACAGGAAACATTCCGCTTGTCGCTGATATGTCCTCCTGCATCTGCTCCGAGCCTGTAGATGTATCCAAGTTTGGCGTTATCTACGCAGGCGCACAGAAGAACCTTGCTCCCGCAGGTCTTACAATCGTTATCATAAGAGAGGACCTCTTGGGCAACGCTCGTGAGGACTGCCCTGCAATGCTCGACTACAAGCTCATGGCAGAAAACGACTCTATGTATAACACTCCTCCCTGCTGGTGCATATATATGGCAAAGCTGGTATTCGAGTGGATTCTCGATATGGGCGGTCTTGAAGAAATGAAGCGTCGCAACGAAGAAAAGGCAGCAATTCTTTACGACTACCTCGACTCCCAGAGCTACTACATCGCTCCCGTAGAAAAGAAGTCCCGCTCCATGATGAACGTCGTTTTCGTAACAGGTGATGCTGACCTTGACGCTAAGTTCGCAAAGGAAGCTGGCGCTGCAGGTCTTAAGAACATAAAGGGACACCGCTCCGTCGGCGGTATGAGAGCTTCCATCTACAACGCTATGCCTCGTGAAGGCGTAGAGGCGCTCGTAGAATTCATGAAGAAGTTCGCAGAAGAAAACCCCAAAACAGACAAATAATTCCGAAAGAGGAACAGACAAATGAAATCTATTCATCTCATGAACAAGATTGCCGCTGTCGGCACAGACGTGTTTGACCGCAGCATATACACAGTAGCAGACGAAGTGGAAAACCCCGATGCAATAATGGTACGCTCCGCTTCTATGCATGATATGGAATTCCCCGCAAGCCTTGAGGCTATCGCTCGTTGTGGCGCAGGTGTAAACAACATCCCCACAGACAAGTGTGCTGAGCAGGGTATTGTAGTTTTCAACACTCCCGGTGCAAATGCTAACGGCGTTAAGGAGCTTGCTATAGCGGCTCTTATCCTCGCTTCCCGCGATATCGTCGGCGGTATCGAGTGGGTAAAGACACTTGAGGGCACTTCTGACATTGCAAAGACTGTCGAGAAGGGCAAGGGTGCATATGTCGGTAACGAGCTCGCAGGCAAGACACTCGGCGTTATCGGTCTTGGCGCTATCGGATGCAGAGTCGCAAACACTGCTCTCAGCCTCGGCATGAAGGTATGTGGCTACGACCCCTACCTTACAGTAAATGCGGCATGGAACCTTTCCAGCTCTATCATCAAGGCTTCCTCCTATGACGAGTTCTTCAAGTGCTGTGACTACATTTCATTGCACATTCCTGCAACTCCCGAAACGAAAAACCTCATCTGTGAGAAGTCGCTCTCTACAATGAAGGACGGCGTGAGAATCATCAACCTTTCTCGTGCTGACCTCGTTAACAGTGCTGACATCAAGGCGGCTATCGCTTCCGGCAAGGTCGCTTCCTATGTAAGTGACTTCCCCACCGAAGAAACTGTCGGAGTAAAGGGTATAATAAACATTCCTCACCTCGGCGCTTCAACATATGAATCCGAGGACAACTGCGCTATCATGGCGGCTCACCAGCTTGACGAGTTCCTTACAAATGGTAACATCAAGAATAGTGTAAACTATCCCTCCGTTTCCATTCCTCACAGCTCTGCTGCAAGAGTATGCCTGATGCACAAGAACATACCCAACATGCTCAACAGCATTACTTCCGTTATTTCCGCTGAGGGACTTAACATTGAAAACCTTTCAAACGGCTCTAAGGGTGACTACGCTTACACAATAATCGAGCTTTCATCCAAGCCCTCCGACAAGTCTGTAGACGCATTCCGCTCTCTTGACGGTGTTATAAAGGTTAAGGTATTTGCATAATTTAAAAATTACGAAGTAAATCAAACACCGCGTCATCAAACGATGGCGCGGTGTTTTTTGTGATGTGCTTATACAGATGAGCTTATTTATATAAAAGAAGACAAAAAAGCCCGACCAAGAAGGTCGGGCTTTTCATTATTACTAATTGTATCAGCAAAATTATTCAGTTGTGTAGTTATCGAAATAACCCTGAATGAATACGATAGGAGTACCCTTGTCGCCTGAGCCTGAGGTGAGGTCGCAGAGCGAGCCGATGAGGTCGGTGAGGCGTCTGGGTGTAGTACCCTCGGACACCATCTGACCTACGAGGTTTCCGTCCTTTTCGGTAATCTTGTTCTTGATAGCCTCTTTAAGAGCATCGCCTGACAAATCGGAGAAGTCGTTGTCTGCGAGGTACTTGAGCTTAAGCTCATTGGGTGTACCCTCAAGTCCCTTTGTGTATGCGGGGGAAACGACGGGATCTGCAAGCTCCCAGATCTTTCCTATAGGATCCTTGAATGCGCCGTCGCCGTATACCATAACCTCGATGTTCTTGCCTGTAGCCTCATAGAGCTTATCGTGAATGGCGTCAACGACTACCTGACAGTCGCGGGGGAAGAGCTTTACCTGATCCTCTGTCGCCTTGTTGGAGCCGAGAAGTCCGTAACTCTCGTTATATCCGCTTCCGTTTACAGGCGCATTGAGTATCTCATCGAGACCGAGTATGATCTCGCCGCCGTTCGCACGGAGCAATCTCTTTGTACGTGCTCTTGTGTGAATGTCACAGCAAAGAACATTCTTTGTATAGTTAAGGATAGCCTTAGGATTGTTTGCAAATATTATCTCGACATCTGCGCCACACTCGCGGATAAGCTCCTCGTAGTATGCAACATAGTCAACGCCTGTGAAGGTGTGCTTCTCGTAGCCGAAAAGCTCACGATACTTCTCAAGTGTGAGAACGTCGGTATAGGGGTTTACTCCCTTCTCGTCAAGCGCATCGAGGCTGACAAGATGGTTTCCAACCTCGTCGGAGGGATAGGAAAGCATAAGCACTACCTTATCCACGCCCTTTGCGATACCACGAAGGCATATAGCAAAGCGGTTACGGCTGAGTATGGGGAAAATAACGCCGACTGTGCCGCCGCCGAATTTAGCCTTTACATCGTTGGCAATATCGTCAACTGTAGCGTAGTTTCCCTGCGCACGAGCAACGATAGCCTCTGTCATAGCAACTATATCTCTGTCGTTGAACTCAAAGCCTGCATCCTTGGACGCCTCAAGTACAGATGTGGTAACTATCTCTACTATATCATCACCATTTCTTATAATGGGCGCTCTGACTCCACGTGATATTGTGCCGATTGTACGACTCATAAAAACAACTCCTTTATTTTATCCGCTATATTATAGCGAAGCTAAATCTTTCAACAGTTCATTATAACACCTTGAGCGTTATTTTTCAATATTTTTTTCAAAAAAACTTTAGATTTTTATAAAAATTATACGCATGCTGAAAAAATGCTATGAGAAAGTTATTTTTTTGCAATTCATTGACCTTTTGAAAGAAATGTAGTAAAATATAACTAACCAAAGACAAAAATCACTTTACCGAGGAGATTTCCGTATGAAAACAAAGCTCTCGCGCCGTTTTGTGCTTGCACTATCGCTATTTGGTCTGACGGGACAGATAGCGTGGGTAGTGGAAAACATGTATCTGAATGTGTTCATATACAAGATGTTCTCTGCTTCTGCATCTGACATTTCGCTGATGGTATCTGCTTCTGCGATTTCCGCCGCTATCACCACTGTTTTGATAGGCGCTTTGTCCGACAAGGTGGGCCGTCGCAAGCTGTTCATTTGTCTCGGATACATACTGTGGGGCGTGTCGATATTCTCGTTTATGCTTTTGCGTGAGGATGTGATAGGTGCACTTTTCCCAAGCATAGCATCAGCATCAAGCCTTTGCATTTCGCTGACTATCGCACTCGACTGTCTGATGACATTCTTCGGCTCATCGGCAAACGACGCCGCATTTAACGCCTGGCTGACCGACTCGGCAGACGACAGCAACAGAGGTGCGGCAGAGGGCATAAATGCGATGATGCCACTCGTCGCTATACTTGCCGTATTTGGCGGATTTATGGCGTTTGACCTTGACAGCGCATCAAGCTGGACCTGGATATTTGCCATAATCGGTGCGCTGATGCTCGTAGTAGGTGTGCTCGGCTTTTTCATCATCGAGGACAAGTGCGAGAAAAGCGAGACGAGCTACATAAAAAACATTGTTTACGGCTTTTTGCCCTCGACAGTAAAGAGCAATCTCTCGTTTTACTTTTTCCTTTTCGCTTTTATAATATTCAATATTTCCATACAAATATTTATGCCGTACCTCATTATCTACTACGAGGTATCGCTCGCAATGAGCAACTATGTGTTTATAATGGCGCCTGCTATAATTATCGCTTCGGTGGTGACGGCTTTGTGGGGTAACTTCTACGACAAGCGTGGCTTTGGCGTTTCCGTCACATTTTCGATTTTATGGCTCTGCCTCGGCTATATCTTGTTGTTTTTATTCCGTTCGAGTGCGCTCGTATTCATCGGCTCCCTGCTCATGATGTGCGGTTACCTATCGGGAATGGCAGTGTTTGGCGCAAAGATACGAAACCTGACACCTCATGGCAAGGCGGGAATGCTCCAAGGCGTAAGAATATTCGCACAGGTGCTTATCCCTGGAATTATCGGTCCTTTTATAGGAAAATGCGTGCTTGCAAATGCCGAGATAGTGGTAAACAACGATGGAACTACCTCGTTTATACCTAATGAAAGCATCTTCCTCGCGGCTCTGATTTCTGCCATTGCGCTCGCACTTGTGCTCGGTGCATCGGCTATGATAAAGAAAAAGAGCAAGTGACACTCCTTAACGGATGCCTCTTACATATAGAAAGTCCAAATATACTACATAAAAAAGCGACCTGACAACAGGTCGCTTTTTATATACTTTAGTTTATATTATCAGAGCATTGTCGCTATAATTTCCTCATGCGATCTCTGCGAGAGGTATGCGGGGGGAACATCGAATACAGTCTTGCATCCGTAGCTTTTCTCGCTATACATACGATAAGTAGCGCGTGCATAGGCGATAATAACGGAGGCAGTAAACTCGGGGTTTGAGTCGAGGGTAAGGCTATATTCTATTATGTGATTGTGCTGAAGGTCAGAGCCTGTTTTACCTGTACTGATAACGACACCACCATGAGGAAGTCCTGCATGGTCGCGGCGAAGCTCCTCCATTGAGATAAAGTGGACTGTGGTATCGTAGTCGGCAAAGTAGTTTGGCATTTCCTTGATTTCTTTTTCTATTCTCTCGAGGTCTGCTCCCTCCTCTGCAACGACAAAGCACTCGCGCGTATGCTTTTCACGAGTGGTGAGGGTGGGGCATTCTCCTTGTCTTACGGCGTTTAATGCCTTTTCTACAGGGACTGTGTACTGACGAGCGTCAAGCACGCCGTCTATACGGCGAATGGCGTCGGAGTGTCCCTGACTTACGCCCTTTCCCCAGAAGGTATAGTCCTTGCCATCTACGAGGATAGATGACGCCATAAGGCGATTTACGGAGAACATACCAGGGTCCCAGCCGACAGAAATCATAGCGGTGTGGGAGTGCTTTTTTGCCACCTTATCCACATTTGCAAAATGCTCGGGAATTCTCGCATGAGTGTCAAAGCTATCCACAACGCAGAAGTGCTCTGCAAGGGCAGGTGTCTGCTCGGGCAGGTCGGTGGCGCTTCCCCCACAGAGTATCATAACGTCTATCTTGCCGACATAATCACAGACGCTGTCTACATGGCAGACAACAGCACCCTCCGTGGCAATTTTCACGCTCTCGGGGGGGCGTCTTGTAAAAACGGCGACGAGCTCCATATCGCTGTTCTGACGAACGGCGTTTTCAATTCCTCTACCGAGGTTTCCGTAGCCGTATATTCCTATTCTTATCTTCATAAGCATCACTCTTTCTATAAAAATAACACATAAAAGTATAGCATATACAGTGCAAAATTTCAATATTTTTGGCAATATTTTTTCTTTTTGTCAAAATTCGTTTCTTTTTTGTGCTTTTGCCCGACTTATTCCCTCTCGTGCCTTGACTTTGGGGGTGGGAGGTTGTATAATATACAGGTAATATTTTTTTGAGGTTTTGGTAATGTCGATTATACTCATAGGACTTCCCTCCTGCGGAAAAAGCACGATAGGAGTTATACTCGCCAAGCGACTTGGCTACAAATTCATAGACTCCGACCTCGTGATACAGGAGCGCGAGGGAAAGCTGCTGCACACCATAATAGAGGAGCGAGGAGCAGATGGCTTTTTACAGCTTGAAAACGAGGTAAACTGCTCTATAAATGAAGAAAACTCTGTCATCTCCACAGGCGGTAGCGCCGTCTACGGCAAGGAGGCGATGGAGCATTTCAAACGCCTCGGTACAGTAATATACCTGAAGATTTCCTATCGTAACATGGTGCGCAGGCTCGGTGACTATGTGCACAGAGGCGTGGTATTTAAGGAAGGTCAGACGCTTCAGTCAATGTATCGTGACAGGTGCGCACTGTATGAGAAATATGCCGACATAGTAATAGACGAGGGCAACGGCAGAATTTCTTCAACGCTTTCACTCATCGAGGATGCGCTATCGGACTTTGAGGGCGCAAAAGCCAAAGGAACAGTAAAATGACACAGACAAAGCAAATTAGGGACTTTACACAAGGAAATATAACCCGTCAGCTTTTGATTTTCGCTTTCCCCTTATTTCTATCAAATCTGCTTCAGGTAGTTTACAACATGGTGGATATGATAGTCGTAGGCAAGGTAATGGGCGACATCGGACTTTCTGCCGTTTCGGTAGGAGGCGATGTATGCGCGTTTATGACCTTCATTTCCATAGGATTTTCAAGCGCGGGGCAGGTTATTATCGCACGATACATAGGCAGAAAGGAATACGAGAAGATCGGCCCGTTTGTAAGCACGATGTTCTCATTCCTCTTTATCAGCGCTGCAGTAATAAGCGTGGGATGTATCCTTTTCAGGCGAGAAATACTTGCTCTTATGAACACCCCTGTCGCATCCTTTGACGAGGCGCTTGCATATTCAACTGTATGCGCTGTGGGACTTATATTCATCTACGGCTACAATGCTGTGAGCGCTATTCTTCGTGGAATGGGCAACTCAAAGCACCCCTTTATATTTATAGGAATTGCCGCAATTATCAATGTTATACTTGACATATTGCTCGTGTATGCGATGGATATGGGTGCAATGGGAGCGGCGCTTGCTACTGTAGTAAGCCAAGCTATAAGCTTTATAATAAGTATGATATTCCTCATAAAGAGGAGAGAGGAATTCTGCCTCAACGGGCGTGCACGCGATTTTATCCGTATAGACGGCGCAATGCTTGCAGAGCTTGTCAAGCTGGGTATTCCTATGGCTATAAAGATGGCGTCGGTGCAATTCTCAAAGCTGTTTGTAAACGCTATGATAAACGGCTACGGCGTCGCAGTTTCTGCCTTTGCAGGTATAGCAAACAAGATAGCAAGCATAAGCAACCTTATCTCAAACTCACTTAATACGGCAGGCTCAAGCATTGTCGGACAGAATATTGCGGCACGCAAATATCGCCGTGTAACTCAAGTCGTGGTGAGACTGTGTATAATAACACTCACCATCGCAGTCATACTTTCTCTTGCTATTATCTTCTTCCCTGAGCAGATATTCTCGCTATTTCTGAAGCCGGGCGAGGAGGCGGCGCTCAAGGTAGGTCTCGAATACATACCGATAGGCATACTCATATTCTTCGGCAGTGCTTGTCGTGCGCCCATGAATGCACTCATAAACGGAAGCGGAAATATCAGCCTCAATTTTGTCACCGCTATCCTCGACGGAATAGTGCTCAGGCTCGGTCTTGCAATCCTTTTCGGTGGTGTGATGCACATGGAATACATGGGCTACTGGCTTGGCGATGCGCTCGCAGGCTTTACGCCGTTTGTCATAGGAGTTTTCTTCTATTTCATAGGCACTTGGAGACGAGAAAAGAGCGTGGAGCTTTAAGGCTCTGCAGGAGTAAACCCATAAATATTTCAGGCATAATAAAAAAGCTTTCCTTTCACATTAGTTTTTGTAACTGATATTGACACGGAAAGCTTTTTTTGCTATAATATTTACGGTAATTTTAATACAAAGGTACAAATATATGAACAAAAAGCATATTTTCTTCTATAAGCTTTTACGACCGCTTGTCGCAGTGTTTCTGCGAATAAAGTTTGGCTATACATACGAGAGGGCGAAAAACCTGCCAAAGACGCCCTACATAGTGCTTTCAAATCACACAACAGACTTCGACCCGTTGTTTGTGGGAGTGAGCTTTCGCAGACAGATGTATTTCGTAGGAAGCGAGCATATCGCACGCTGGAAAACTGCCTACAAGTTTATCAAGTTTGGCTTTGACCCCATTCTTCGATACAAGGGCACGTCAGCCGCACACGCAATACTCGAGGTGCTTCGCCGAATACGAAAGGGCGCAAATGTGTGCATGTTTGCAGAGGGTGTGAGAAGCTGGGACGGCATGCCCAGCCCCATAGCAGACACGACAGGACAGCTCATCAAGAGCGCAAAATGCGCACTCGTCACCTACAAGACGGTGGGCGGATATTTCGTCAGCCCGATGTGGAGTAAGGGTGGCACACGCCGAGGATATATTCACGGCTCTGTAGTGGCAGTCTACACGAAGGAGCAAATAGCTGAAATGTCTATCGACGAGATAAACGAGATAATCAGGCGCGACCTGTATGAAAACGCATACGAGAGACAGCTTGCAAGCCCGAAGAAATACAAGGGCAAATCTCTCGCCTACCAGATGGAGAGCTTGCTGTATATTTGCCCCTTCTGCTCTTGTCGTGACAGTATGCATTCTGAAGGCGATACGGTAAAATGCAAATGCTGTGAGGGTAGCTTCAGATATGATGAATACGGAATGCTCGACGGACTTGAGCACAAGACGGTAAAAGAGTTGTCCGACTGGCAAAAGAGACGGCTTGCAGAGGACGTCGACTGCGACCTCGCATACCACTCCCCCTCTGCAAAGGTTTCGACGGTGCGCGACCACAAGGAAGAGCTTGTCGCCGAGGGTGAGCTTACAATGACTAACACCTCTCTTTCCTGCGGTGAGTTTAATATCGCCACAGACGACATTACCGACCTTGCAATGCACGGCAGACAGTCACTCGTTTTGTCGGTACAAAAGGACTATTACGAAATAATAATTCCCGACACATCAAACGCCTTGAAGTTCTTCTTACGATACAAGGCGCAAAAAAGCAGGGTTTTGCAAACTGCTTGACGCTATTTTAATTCTTGAAAACGGAGTTGAATGAATTATGGATTGGAATTTTACCTTAGCTAATTACGGCCCCGTATGGTCGTTTATGGTTCAACTTGGGCTTTTGCTTTTGTTCTTGCTGGTTGGAAATACCTTGCGTCGCAAAATCCCCTTATTCCGCAAATGCCTCGTTCCCTCCGCTCTGCTCGGAGGAGGCGTGCTCCTTATAGCCAATATTATAGCCAAGCAGATAGGCTTTAATTTGGTAGACAACCACTTGATGCAGGTAATCACCTATCACTGTCTCGCTATCGGCTTTGCCGCAATGACACTTAAGACGGAAAAGGTAACACACAAGACCTCTCGCACTCAGGTAGTCGAGTTTGGCGCTTTGCAGGGTGGCACGTACATGCTTCAGGCGTTTGTCGGTCTTGGTATAACGATACTTTTCTTCCTTCTGACACGTGAAGGAAGCAACGTAATATCCTACATATGCGGACTTATACTCCCCCTCGGCTTCGGTCAGGGACCCGGAAACGCTTTGAGCTGGGACACAACCTACACAGGAATAGACGCCGCACAGTTTGCAGGCAACGGAAGCTTTGGTCTGTCGCTCGCCTCTATCGGCTTCGTAGTAGCGTCGGTGTTTGGAGTTTTGTATATCAACATACAGAAAAAGCGCGGAAACCTCAAGATACGCGAAGCAAAGCCTATTGACACACAGACAGTTGAAGATGCAAGCCAGGAGATACCCGACAACGAGTCGGTGGACAAGTTTACCCTGCAGGTCGGTTTTGTGGCTCTTGCATACGCTATTTCGTTTGGCTTTATGTGTCTTTTGGGAATTATCTCTGACTTCACAAACAGCATCGCCTGGGGCTTTAACTTCCTGTGGGCTTCACTTGCCGCTATGGCGATAAAGTTTGTGGTAAAGCATTTGAGAGCGTCAAAGCTGATGAACCGCGAGTACATCAACAACTATCAGATGGACAGAATTTCAGGCTTTTCCTTTGACCTTATGATAGTCGCTGGCGTTGCCGCAATAGAGATAAACGACATAAAGAATTATATTCTTCCTATAGTTGTTTTGAGCGTTGTGGGCGCTGTAATCACATTCGCTTATATCCGCCTTGTATCAAAGGAATGCTTTGTGGGCTTTGAGCACGAGTTCTTTTTGATGAGCTTCGGCACATTGACAGGCACGGCGTCAAACGGCGTGATACTTATGAAGGAGATAGACCCCTCGCTTCGCACACCTACCTCAAGTCTTTACATACTCTCAAACTTCCCTGCTATGATAATGATAGCTCCGCTTCTTCTCTTGCTTGGATTTGCAGGACAGTCCTTTTCAAACGCTATAATAGCGTTCTGCATCTTCCTTCTTTTGTGGACTGCATACACGATATATCTGTTCCGCAGAAGAATATTCAAGCGCAAATATAAAAATTCTCCCGTAGTAAAATGGCGAGATGAATGAAAAACAATTTGATATAAAACAAAAACGGGCTTTCGCCCGTTTTTGTTTTGGTTGTATCACTGATTTGCAGAGTTGATTTTTTCTGACAATTCTTCCATAAACTCTTTGGCTGTTTCTGTATTAAGCAGTTTGCTTACGGCAGTTGTTTTTTTGCTTTCTATAGGATATTTTCGTATTTTTCCACTATCTACCGTTGTTACCGTGAACACTGCATTATTATACTCCCAGCTAACAGAGTTCAGACCACCTTGCACAAAACTATATAACAAGTCGTTGATACATAGTTGATATACATGCTTATTGTCATCTATATAGCGCATATCGCTTTCGTTTATTTCAAAGCTTGCTGTGGTAATTGCATTATCAACTATGCCTTCGCTTAAAGTGCAACCATGTTTAATATATATCCTTATCTCGCAACCGTTTTCGTCTATCGCTGTGTAGGTATATGCGCTAAACCTATTCCCTTTGAGTGTAATAAAGCTATCAAACTCTCCGAATTGGCTTATCATATCGAAAGAAACAAAGAAGTCAGGAACGTCTTCTGTTTCTATATATTTTACATAATCATCATAGGAAGAAAAAAATACTATACTTTCCTTGGATGGAAATCCGCCATGTATTTCTCCCATATATGTTATTTCAGGTACAGATGAACTGTTTTGGTTGTCTGTATTGAGCGTTTTATCAGAGCTATCTCCAGATTTGCACGATACCAATAAAAAAAGCATAATGACCATCACGACAAATATAATGGTATGTTTTTTCATAATGTTCTCCAATCAGAGTGAATTTTGCTTTTCCACCTATATGATACATTAAAAATATTTGAAAAGTCAATATAATAAACCGTTTTTTACATTTAATTTGAATAATTGTAAGAAGTGCACAAATTCCATTCAACTGTTTACTAACATATAACGAATATTTTGACATTATTCGATAGAAAGCGCCGCTTGAATTTCTCCAAGTGGCGCTTTGCTTTTCTTTTTTTCTGTTCGTTTACTTTATCCTTTTGAAGTTTCCTATCGTGGTATGCGTCATTTGCACGAAGGCAAAGGTGTTGTCATACCTTTCTATGATAGCACGGAAGTCGTAAAGCTGAGCCTTGTTTACTACACACATTATGACGTCGCGCTCGGTGTTGTTGTATGCTCCAAGCCCCTTCATACGAGTGGCGCTGTGATGGAGCGTTTCTACTATCTCGCGGTCTATCTCGTCGGCGTGGGTGGTGATTACCGTAAACTGATAAGCGTTATGCATACCGCTTATCATACGGTTTCCGATATAGCTGGAGATAAAGCAATAAAGCATACACATACAGACGGGCTTGTAGTTGTATATGATCTCGCCTGTCAGGGCGTTTACGTCCGTGTAGACGAAATATGATGCAAACGCAACTATAGCGTTTATCGAAAACGTGACGTAAAAGAAGTTGAAAAGCGGGTTTTTGCCGTTTATGTATTTGGCGACTATATCAGTGCCACCTGTCGAGCCGTTTTCACGCGCGCACATAGCGTAGACACATCCACCGATAACACCGCTGATGATAACGGGAAATATAACGTCATTGTTTGCGGCATCGTAGGTGAAGCGGTCAAGCGCCTCGATGCTCTGAAAAACTCGGTAAAACACCGAATAGGAGACCGAGAAGAATAGCGAGCGAATGGCGTAATCGCGATTTACAAAAAAGTATGCGAGGATACAAAGCGGCACATTTATAAGCAACGACATATAGGCTATACTGAAGCCGAAGCGCGCCTGTATCATTGTGGCGATACCGTTTATACCCGCAGGGGCAAAGCGGTTTGGCACGATGAAAAGTCGGTAATTGAACGCGAGCAGTAAAGCCGCAAGCGCAAGGAGAACAAACGGCAATATTTTACTCTTTTTGATAGACAGCATAAAATCACCTACATCCCTTTTGCTCTTACATAAGCTTATCGTCGTACTGAGCGCGAGAGCCACCGATGAACTTCGCTCTCGTGCGAGCGGCGAGCAATATGGCATCGCCTATCTGCTTTATATCAAGTCGAAGCGGAACGGCGACTGCGCGAAGGTGCATACCGATAAGCGTACCACCTATGTCAAGCCCTGCATCCGCTTTTATGCTTTCAAGAGCGACGGGGTCGGAAAAGGCATTGTACGCCGTAGTGGCAAACGAGCCACCTGCCTTTACCTGCGGTACTACGTTTACTATATCGGCAAAGGGCACTGCCTCGCGCTCCACGATTATCGCGCGATTGAGGTGCTCACAGCACTGTGCGGCGAGATATATTCCCTTTTCTGAAAGCACAGAATATATACCCTCAAAAAGAGCCTTTGCTACCTCGGGGCTGGAGCTGCTGCCGACCTTGTATCCGCAGACCTCGCTTGTGGAGCAACCTACGACTACTATATTTCCTTTTTTCAGCCCTGCCTCACGACAGAGCGCTTCTGTAGCATATGCGGCGTCGGCTTTTATCTTTTCCAAATTCATTTTTTAGCCTTCTTTCGTAAACTTTTCTTTACAGAGCTTCTCCAAGCAGAAGGTGAGAAGAAAATAATAAGCGGTAATATTTCAAGTCTGCCCGCAAGCATAACAAGCGACAGAGAAATCTTTGACAAAACGGAAAATTCCGAGAAGTTTCCAACAGGGCCGACTATGGCAAGCCCAGGTCCTACATTGTTTATACAGGTTATAACCGCTGTAAGATTTGTCTCAAAGTCGAAGCCATCGAGGGAAATTATCAAGGTGAACAGAATTATCAAGACGAAATATATCGACAGATAATTTGCCGTACCTCGCAGAGTTTCCTCGCTCACGCTCTCTCCTTCCGAGCGCACTACGCTGACGGAATTGGGGCGCAAGACGTGCTTTATCTCCTTGAAGATGTTTTTCACCACTATAAGCACGCGAGATATTTTCAAGCCGCCTGCTGTAGAGCCTGCACATGCGCCGATAAACGTAAGCAGAATGATTATTCCCTTTGCAAAGGAGCTCCACTCATTGTAATCGACTGTAGCAAAGCCTGTCGTAGATATAATAGACGCGCACTGGAAGAAGGCGGCGCGTATGCACTCGCCGATACTTTCAGATGCTCGTGCTGTGCTTACAACAAGCAACACGGTAGCAGTGATGACAATACCGAAGAATACTTTCAATTCCTCGTTTTTGAATATCTCTCGCGCTCTCTTCATAAGCAAGAGATAGTACATATTGAAATTCACGGCGAAAATCAACATAAATATCGCTATTATCCACTCGACCGCAGGATTTGCATACCCTGCAATAGAGGCGTCCTTGACGGCAAAGCCTCCCGTACCTGCGGTGGCAAGTGCGTTTACGATGCTATCGTAAAGCGGAAGTCCTGCGATAAGCAATGCGATGATCTCTGCGACTGTAAGTGCAAAATAGATGCCGTAAAGTATAATAGCCGTCTGGCGAAGCTTTGGCACGAGCTTGCCCTTTGTGGGGCCGGGCACCTCTGCGCGAAGCAGGTATATAGCCTCGCCACCAAGCGTGGGAAGAAGCGCAAGCATAAACACGAGCACTCCCATACCACCTATCCAATGTGTGAAGCTACGCCAAAAGAGTATGCTCTTCGGCAATCCTTCAATAGCGGTAAGAATAGTCGCGCCCGTTGTGGTGAAGCCGGAAACTGTCTCAAACACCGCATCAATGTAGCTCGGTATTACGCCCGAGAAAACAAACGGCAATGCGCCAAAGATGGAGAGCATTATCCACGCGCCAGATACGCATACAAAGCCCTCTCGCGCAAATATTCGTCTGTTTTGTGGCTGATACAGGATAAACGGCAGTGCGACAAGCGCAAGTATCATAGCAGTAATCAGAAACGGCCACACGCTCTCGCCGTACGCAAGTGCGACGGCGGTGGGGGCGAGCAGCAATACTGCTTCTATCAAGGCTACTACGGAAAGCAGATAGCCTAACATTCTATAATTCATCAGTTAAATATACCCTTAATTCAATATATCGTTTATACTCTTCATCTGACCGCTTGCGGAAACGACGATGACTGTGTCACCAGAGCTTATTACATCGTCACCTGACGGGATAATGACGTGTCCGCGGTGAATGATGCAGGCGATAAGCACGCCACGAGCAGATTTCATATGCTTGAGCGGTACGCCTGTAATTCCCTCGATTTCTTCCTTTACATAGAACTCGAGCGCCTCTACCTGTCCGTCCATCATTGTATGCAAGGACTCTATGTCAGCGTCTCCTGTGTTTGCCATACTGCGAACATAACGGAGGATAAATGATGCCGTCGAGAACTTGGGGGACACGATGCTCTCAAGCCCGACTCCCTTGAAGAAGTCGACATATGACATCGCGCTTATCATGGTTATGATTTTTTCAACGCCTATGGTCTTTGCATACATCGAGCTTATCGCATTTTCCTCGTCGATATTGGAGAGAGCGAGGAAGGCGTCGGTCTTGTCTATTCCCTCTCGCAAGAGAAGCTCCTGCTTTGTGGGGGTATCGCATATTACTGTGCAATCGTATTTGTCTGCAAGCTCACGGCAGAGGGTATGGTCCTTTTCAATGACGACAGAGTTTATCTTGCCCTTGCTGAGCATTTCCTGCAGGTAATAGGTAGTGCGTCCGCCACCGATGATGAGCACATCCTTGATAGGCTCCTTATACTCGCCCACCGCCTTGAAAAATCTCGTGATATCCTCGTCAGGCGCAGTAACGCATATGGTGTCGCCCTCCTGCAATACGAAATCACCTGAAGGGATATAAGCAGTGTCGCCACGAAGCACGCTACACACAAGGAACTTTACATTAAGTGATGAGCGAAGCTCGTTGAGGCTCTTTTCGCAGAGGGGGGAATCATTGTCAATGACTATCTCGGCAAGGTCCACTCTGCCTCGAGAGAAGGTGTCTATTTTTGCAGCAGACGGGAAACGGAGCATTCTGTATATCTCGGTTGCCGCCGCAAGCTCGGGGTTGATAGTCAAGGAAAGACCCATTTCATCACGAAGAAGTCGCATAAGGTCGGAATATTCGGGGTTTCGCACTCTCGCTATCGTATGAGTAGTGCCGAGCTTTTTCGCCACAGTACAGGCGAGAATGTTAAGCTCGTCAGTCTGTGACACAGCGATAAGGAGGTCAGCGTCTTGTGCGCCCGCCTTTTCGAGCACCGAAACTGTCGCACCATTTCCGACAACCCCTATGACATCGCAGGTATTTACAAGGTCGGTAAGTGACGAGGCTACAATATCTACTACCGTGATATTATGCCCCTCTTTTGCAAGCTGGGTGCATATTTCAGTACCGACAGAGCCTCCTCCTATGATTATAATGTTCATATAATTTCTCCTTTCGGGAAATCCTTTACATATTTATTTCTATTATTTTACCACTTTTCTCTCTAAAATGCAATAGTTATAGAAAAGAAAACGAAAGGGGGACTGTCGAGCGTGCGACAATCCCCTTTGGTGTCAATAAAGGCTATGCTTTATTTTTTATATTCTTTGTTCGATTTCGTGGCAAATCTTTGCAAGGAATTCATCAAGTGTCATAGTTACCGTCTCACCTGAATCGCGGTTACGAACTGAAACAGTACCCTCCTCTGCCTCCTTTGCACCTATGATAAGCATATAGGGCACTCTCTCTACTACCTGTGCCTCTCTTATCATATAGCCTATCTTCTCGTTTCTCGCATCAAGCTCGCAACGGATACCACGAGCACGAAGTGCCTCGTAAACACCGTTTGCATATTCTGCGCTCTTTTCGGAAACGAGCAATACCTTCGCCTGTACAGGAGCGAGCCATGCAGGGAACTTTCCTGCAAAGTGCTCGGTGATGATACCTATAAAGCGCTCGATAGAGCCGAAGCATACACGATGTATCATGATAGGTCTCTGCTTCTTGCCTTCCTCGTCGGTGTACTCAAGCTCGAAGTTTATAGGCATCTGGAAGTCGAGCTGGATAGTACCACACTGCCATGTTCTGCCTATGCTATCTTCAAGGTGGAAGTCGATCTTCGGGCCGTAGAATGCTCCGTCACCCTCATTGAGAATATAGGGCAAGCCGAGCTTTTCAAGCGCATTCTTAAGTCCGTTTGTAGCTGCTTCCCAGTCCTCGTCGCTACCCATACTGTTTTCAGGACGTGTGGAAAGCTCGATGAAATACTTGAAGCCGAACTTTGTATATACCTCGTTTATAAGGTGAACAACGCCCATAATTTCATCAGTAATCTGATCCTGACGCATAAATATGTGAGCATCGTCCTGTGTGAAGCAACGGACACGGAAAAGACCATGCAAAGCGCCCTTGAGCTCATGGCGATGAACGAGACCAAGCTCGCCTACGCGCATAGGAAGGTCGCGATAGCTGTGAAGCTGGCTACGATATACCATAACTCCACCGGGACAGTTCATGGGCTTGACGCAGTATGTCTCGTCGTCGATTGTGGTGGAATACATATTATCCTTGTAGTGATCCCAGTGTCCCGAGGTTTCCCAGAGCTTGCGGTTCATTATAAGGGGAGTAGATACCTCGACATAGTTGTCACGGTAGTGAATGTCTCTCCAGTATTCGATAAGGGCGTTTTTAAGTGCCATACCACGAGGCATAAAGAACGGGAATCCCGGTCCCTCCTCGCAAAGCATAAAGAGGTTCATCTCCTTGCCTATCTTACGATGGTCGCGACGCTCTGCCTCCTCAAGCTGCTTGAGGTAGGTGTCGAGATCCTCCTGTGTATGGAAAGCGATACCGTTGATACGTGTGAGCATCTTGTTGTTCTTATCGTTTTTCCAGTATGCGCCTGACTGCTGTGTTATCTTGAACGCCTTGAGCGCCTTGGTGTAGCAGAGGTGAGGTCCTACACACATATCGATGTAGTCACCCTGCTGATAGAAGCTGATGACTGCATCGGGATCGAGGTCGCCTATATGCTCTACCTTATATTTCTCGCCACGGCTCTCCATGAGAGCGATAGCCTCCTCGCGAGGAAGTATAAAGGGCTTGATAGGAAGGTTTTCCTTCACTATCTTGCGCATTTCCTTTTCTATTGCGGCAAGGTCCTCGTCTGTGAGCTTTACATCACCGAGGTCTACATCATAGTAAAATCCCTTTTCTGTCGCAGGTCCGTAAGCAAAGTCTGCATCAGGGTACAGCCTCTTTATCGCCTGAGCCATAATGTGAGCGGCAGTATGTCTGATTATGTGCAGCACTTCTTCGCGCTCGGTAGTTTCCTTGACTGTTCCGTCATTGTAAATTACCTTCATTGTTAGTTCTCCTTGTTTTTATGTAAAATGTTTTAGTTATCAGAAAATAAAAAATCCCCTAATGCCAACAACAGCATTAAGGGTGCTCTCGCACGGTTCCACCTTAATTTTTCACTCAGGCTCAAATAAGCCTTGCCCTATAACGCAGGGGTGCGGCGACACTCATCGTGCGCGGCTCGGGAGTGGTCTTCACGCCAAGCCCCAAAGGAACTCACAGCAACTGTCCCTCTCTCTGTATGGATCGCTAAACGCTACTCTTTCCGTCTTTGCCTTTGCTATTTCATTATATCACCAAAAATTTCTTTTGTCAATAGGCAAAATTCCGAGTTTTTCAATATAAATTCAGCATAAAAGTGAAAAGGGAGCGCTCGTGCGAGCACTCCCTTTTTCGTATGTATGTGAATTACTTCTGGATGAGGTGGAATGCAAATCCGCAGATCTCGTCCTTGAGATATACGAACTTGGGCTTGCCTGCATCGTTGTAGGTAATTGTGGACTCGTCGATCTCAACGCCGCATCTCTTGAAGTATGCAATTGCGCGGTCAACGAAGTTGGTACGAATGGCGATGTGTCCCATAGTACCTCTGCCGTTGGATTTCATGAACTCGAACTTCTCACCTGCGAAGCAGCTCTTTGTACCGTCCTTTATGGGCATACCGAAGAGTGTGGAAATGAGGGCAGCGCCCGCCTTTGCCTTTTCCTCATCTGCATTGTTAATGCCGATGTGCTCAAGCTCGAAGCCAAGCATTGTCTTTACCGCATCCTTCGTGAGAGCAGTAATCTTGTCAAACTCGCCAGCCTTTACAAGCTCGTCCTTTACCATAAAGCTTCCGCCACAGCAAAGGATCTTGCCAAACTTGAGGTAGGAAAGTATGTTGTCAGCGTTTATACCACCTGTGGGCATAAACTTGATAGCGCCGTAGGGTGCGCTCATAGCCTTGAGCATAGGAAGTCCGCCTGCAGCTTCAGCAGGGAAAAACTTTACTGTATCCAAGCCGAGCTCGATAGCCGCCTCGATGTCAGAGGGGTTAGCGCATCCGGGGATAACGGGGATATTCTTCTCTACACAGTAAGCAACAACCTTGGGGTTGAGACCGGGGCTGACGATGAAGGAGGAGCCTGCAGCGATAGCCTCGTCTACCTGTGCTGTGGTGAGGACTGTACCTGCACCAACGAGCATATCAGGGTATGCTGTAGTGATGTTCTTTATAGCCTGTGCAGCGCAGGATGTACGGAACGTAATCTCTGCTGCGGGCAAGCCGCCGTCGATAAGTGCCTTTGCAAGCGGTACAGCGTCATCGGCACAGTCGATCTTTATTACGGGAATTATACCGATATCATACAATTTCTGATTGATTTCTGTCATGATATATACTCCTATTTTAAAATATTTCTATGTGTATATTTTACAGCAAAAGCACGCTTATATCAATTGCAAATATTGACCTCAATATTGCACATATTGATATAGTTAAGAGTTGACAATGGGACAGTGAAAATGTTATAATATAGGTATAAGGATATAACTGAGCGCTTTTTGGGGAGGTAGAGACAATGAAATACGATGTATGCATTTTATCACGCGACAAAATGTACTCGCAATGGCTTTTGCTATTGCTCACAGAGCGTGGAAAGTCTGTCGCAATTTCCGACAGTCACCTCACCTCGCCTTCGTCAAGAGTTTACATCACCGACCTTGACAGCGCACACCCCGTATCAAAGGAAAATGCAAGAGAAATATGCTTTTCGCAGGACAAGGAGCTTATCTCCCGCCGAGGAGGGCTTTTGCGCCCGTTTTCCCCTGAAGAGCTTTTTGAGGCGCTTGACGGCGTCGCAGATGCGAGAGCCGGCGAGGACTTCACCGACGACGGCGACAGGACTATAAGCTTTTGTGGCAGGTATATACGCCTTACTTCTCGCGAGTACGAGCTTTTCTCGCTGCTTCACGAGGCAAATGGAGCGAGTGTGAGCCGAGAGGAGATATGCAGAAAAATATGGGGCTGTGACGAAACGGAGTCACTCAACATATACATTCATTATCTCCGTAAAAAGCTCGAGAGCAACGGAATGAAGGTAATAAAATCTCACAGAGGAAAGGGCTACAGCCTTTTGACGAGGGGGATATAAAATGATACGAATTATCAAGGGCGAGGTCGGCAACAAAAAGACCTCTCGCATTTTAGATGAAATAAAAGAAAAAACGCTTGCCCACGAGAAATGCTTTCTGATAGTACCTGAGCAGCAGGCGCTTGCTTACGAGCAGATGTTTTGCCGTGAGCTTCCTGCGAGCGCATCGCTATACTTTGAGGTGACGAATTTCTCACGCCTCGCGAATACTGTATTCCGTACCTACGGAGGAATTTCCTACAACTACTCCACCTCTGTGGAGAAGGCCCTTGTGATGTGGAGGACGCTTGGCGAGCTTCTCCCTACCCTGCACGACAATCGTGGTGAGGTAGATGCGGGCAGAGTTAAAAAGATGATTTCTGCCGTCGGTGAGCTGAAGGCGTCGTCTGTTGGTGCAGAGGAGCTTTCGCTTGTGGCATCACAGATAAGTGATACAGCACTGCGCGAGCGACTCGAGGACTTGTGCGCAGTTTACTCCCTTTACGGAATGCTCCTCAATGAGAAATTCACAGACCAGAGCGACGACCTTGAGCGTCTGCGCAGAATTTTGCGTGAGAACAGGTTTTTCGACGGCACTACGGTGTTTATAGACTCATTTACCAGTTTTACTGAGCAGGAATATCTGATAATAGCGGAAATCTCCAAGCAATGCGATGTGGTAGTGACACTCCCCCTCCCCACAGGCAGTGATAAGCGTTTGTGCTTTGAGGAGGTCGCGGGATGCGAAAAGAGACTTCGTATGATAGCAGGCGTCGGCAATGTGCACTCGGAGCTTATCGAAGACGAGCTTGACACGCTTCCTCCTGTAATTGCACATGTAGGCTCAAGCCTGTTTTTGACGGCAAAGAAGGACGCACCTGTCTTTGAAGGCGAGGACAGCGGACACCTTTCCATAGTAGAAGCTCCCACGCCGTTTGCAGAGGCTGACTTTGTGGCGTCAGATATTGCAAAGAGGGTGTATGAGGGCGCAAGATATAAGGATTTCTGCATTATCGCAAGAGATGCGTCCTCCTACGAGGGCGTAATAGACAGCGCACTCCGTAAGTATGGCATACCGTTTTTTATGTCCGTCAAGACGGATATTTCAGCCTATGCGGCGATAAAGCTCATTTATTCTGCATACTCGATATGCACAGGCAATTTCAACAGAGGCGACCTCATAACATATATGAAATGCGGTCTTTGTGGGATTTCCGACCACGAGTGCGACGAGTTTGAGCTTTATACGGAGCAATGGAATTTGAGTGGAGCAGCGTTTTACTCGTCTGACGACTGGAATATGCGCAGAGGTGGATATTCTGCATACGAGGACGAAGGGGAGGGTGAATTTCTCGCTCGTATAAACAAGACGAGAAGGGCTGTCATTGAGCCTCTCTACAAGCTCTCCGACTCTATAAAGGGAATTCCTACCGTGACGGAGCATTGCCACGCGCTATACAGGTTTTTGTGCGAGATAGGCCTGCAAAAGAGCCTTTCCGAGCACGGCAAGGCTCTCTGCAAGAGTGGTAGCACCCAGGAGGGAGAACACACTCTGAGGCTCTACCAAATCATCTGCGATTCCCTCGACAGACTTGTCTCTACACTCCCAGACACACGAGTGAGCGCTGACGGCTTTTCCCAGCTTTTGAAGATAACCTTCAACGAGCTGGATATAGGAAGAATTCCTGCGACGAGCGATGCACTTATGATAGGCTCGGCAGATATGCTCCGTACGAGCGCTCCCTATGTGTATCTTTTTGGCGTCAATGCAGGAGAGTTTCCTGCAACGGTGAGCGAAAAGAGCTTTTTCACTCAGAATGACCGAGAGCTTCTCGCCGAAGCGGGTATCGCTATCGAGGGTGACCTTTCTGAAAAGGCGTCGAGAGAGCTGTTTTGCTTTTATCGAGCTTTTTGCTCGGCGCAAAGCTCGGTGACGATTTTGTATAGCCTTACCGACACTGCTTTCAGCACAAGTGAGCGAGCATCTGTTGTAAATGATATTTTACATTTTGCGGGCAAGGGCGCAAGCCTTGTCAAGTATAACGAGCTTGACGAAGACGAGCTTCTCTGGAAAAAGCAAGGGGCTTTGTCTGTGCTTGGCTCAATGAAGGACGAAAATAAGCGAGACGCCCTGCGAGAAATTCTGTCAGGCGACCCCGAATATGCAAGACGGGCGATGAGCGCATCGCTACCGATAAGCAATATGCACGACAGAGTTTCACCCGAAATAATGAAGCAAATATACCCTGCCGATATTTCAAGCACGCAGTCGCGCCTTGAAAAATATGCGAAGTGTAGCTTTTCATACTTCTGCCATTATGTCCTGAAGCTCGACGAAAACAAGAAGGCGAGCATAGATTTTGCAGGCATGGGCACTTTTGTGCATGCGGTGCTGGAAAATCTGTTTTTGCGCCTTGAAATGACGTCACGCAAATTGCAGGATTTGAGCGATGACGAGCTGAAAATTATAATAGAGGAAATCACATCGGACTATGTAAAATCCATATGCCCTGCAGGTCGAGAGCAAAGTCCGAGAATGAAGCACTTGTTCTACAGACTTAAGAGCTCTGCCGTCACGATAGTGAAAAATCTGCAAAAGGAATTTTCACAGTCGGAGTTTTCACCGAGATTTTTCGAGTTTAAGATAGGTGAGGGCGACTGTCCGTCGATAGATATTAAAACAAAGACCGGCAAGACCATAAAGCTCCACGGCATCGTAGACAGAATTGACACCTATAGCGACGGCGACAATGTGTATGTCAGGGTGGTAGACTACAAGTCGGGACCTAAAAAGTTTTCTCTCGAGTTGATTGAAAAGGGGCTCAATCTGCAGATGCTGATATACCTTTTTTCACTCTGGAAGTCGGATAGCGAGAGCTTGAAGGAGCGACTTGGGTGCAAGGAAAACGGAGAGATTCTCCCTGCGGGAATACTGTATATGCCAACTAAAATTGACAATATTACAGTAAGCTCATTCAGAGAGGAGCAGGTCGAGCGGGCGCGCCAGTCGGCGTTTGCACGAAACGGACTTTTGCTCGAGGATGAGGGAATTCTTCGTGCAATGGAGAAAAATCTTGAGAGCAACTACATCCCCGTCACGCTGAATAAAAAGGGCGAGCTCGCGCCTAAAAACGCGCTCGCAAGCCTTGAGCGTATGGGCGAGCTCTTGGAGCAGACGAAATCGGTCATCGCCGAGCTTTGCGACGAGCTTCAGTCGGGCGATGCTAAAGCCTGCCCGCTTGAAATCACAAGCGCAACGCTTCCCTGCGACTATTGCTCGGTAAGAGCAGTTTGCAGAAAGTATTAAAAAATTAAATTCAAAAATCCCTGACAAACAAGTCATTTTCAGCTTGTTTGTCGGGGATTGATTTTTGCAATTTAAAAAATTGCTTTACAAATCACTTTTTATATGATATAATATTATCGCTACACAAACTGAATAATTAGAAAATAGCGGTATTTTTCCTAAAGGAATATTTATACCTTTTTTAGCCATAATCATTTTTAAAGCTTGGTAAAAGCGCAAATTCCACGAAGTGATTATGGTATACCCTAATTTTCTTCAGTTTGTGTAGCAACAATCGGAGTTGGCGTTTTTCGGTGTGCATAGCTTCGGTTGTGCACACTTTTTGTTATATAGAGGTATATTTATGAAAAAATTTGTCTTATTGCTAATTGGTTTTTCCCTTATCTTTTCATTGTCGGGATGCTATATTTCTCGTTCCCGTCAAAGCGATTACACAAAAACAGATAAATTACCTTATGACGAACAAGGGTTATATGAAGATGAACTTACGTATTATTTGGGTGAGTTTGGGTCTATATATTGGGATACAAAAAACAACGCTTACATATTAAAACCGCGAAACACGCTCCGAGAAGCAATCATAGGGCTTGTTATAGATCCGCTAAATGAAGAATATATAGAATATTGGGATTATGTTGTAGAAACAGTGAAATATGCCACAGAAATTTATCCATGCACAGTTTGCATAGCAAATCCCGTAAATGCCGATGCTTATATTTTGGTTGTGGTTATAGGAACTATCGGGTATTCAGTTTTTTGAATTATTTTCATAGTTTAGATTTTTGCAAAAGTGAGAAACACGTGTATTTTGTACTCGCAAGCGAGCATTCGCAAATAGAAAAGGCAGGGCGTAATGCCCTGCCTTTTCGGTCTCGCAGAAACAAACCCACACGTTTTTGCGAGATAGATTTGGTGCAAGAATGCATTTTTGGGCGTGAGAGGTGTATTTCATACTCCCGAGCGACTAAAAATGCATAAACAAAAATAAGACTGCCGAAGCAGTCTTATTTTTGTTGGTCTTGCCCAAATATATCCGCAAAAACTTAGTTGAGCTCTGCGAAGTACTTTATTGTTCTTACCATCTGGCTTGTGTAGGAGTTCTCGTTATCGTACCAAGAAACTACCTGAACCTGATAGGTGTCTTCGTCGATCTTTGCTACCATTGTCTGTGTAGCGTCGAAGAGTGAGCCGTATGTGATACCGATAACGTCGGAGGATACGATCTCATCAGTGTTGTAACCGAAGGAAGCGGATGCAGCAGCCTTCATTGCAGCGTTGATGGCGTCCTTGGTGATGTTCTTGCCCTTAACTACAGCTACGAGGATAGTTGTAGAACCTGTGCAAGTAGGAACTCTCTGAGCAGAACCGATGAGCTTGCCGTCGAGCTCAGGAATTACAAGGCCGATAGCCTTTGCAGCACCTGTAGAGTTGGGAACGATGTTCTGTGCGCCTGCACGTGCACGGCGGAGGTCACCCTTTCTGTGAGGACCATCGAGAATCATCTGGTCGCCTGTGTATGCATGAACTGTTGTCATGATACCGCTCTGGATAGGAGCATAGTTGTTAAGAGCAGCTGCCATAGGAGCAAGGCAGTTTGTTGTGCAGGAAGCAGCGGAGATTACGTTGTCTTCCTTTGTAAGTGTCTTTTCGTTTACGCCGAATACGATTGTGGGAAGGTCTTTACCTGCAGGAGCAGAAATAACAACCTTCTTAGCGCCGGCATCGATATGAGCCTGGCTCTTTTCCTTAGAGCAGTAGAAACCTGTG
>JAZRQS010000042.1:0-16159 GCA_045649925.1 Eubacteriales bacterium
ACGAGCAAGTGGCTTGAAATGCTGTGGAAAAGTGAATATATAGATGAAGCGAGATATAAGGAACTCGACCGTGAATGTTCGACGATAAGATTTTTGCTCGTAAAGTCAATTACGACAGCGAAGAACAAACTCAACACCTCAAAGGAGAATTCATAAATCTCATCAAAGGAGATATGCTATGAAAAAGAAAGAATGTAACGAAAGTATTAATCACATTGAATCCGACCTTGTTGAAGAATACGTTGAGCAAAAGGACAGGCTGAGACAGAAAAACAAAATATGGCTTCGCTTTGGAGCAATTGCGGCTTGCTTTGCGCTGATAATAAGCGCAATTGTAGTTGCGCCGATGCTGAGAGAGGATGAGGTGGGAATTATTCCTAGCCCCGATAACAGACCGAACATACCTGTTGTGAACGTTCATGCGCCGTCGTCTGCACCGCAATATTACGGAAGTGAAAGCATTGGCGGTATGCCTTCCGGTACCAATCCGTCTGGTATGTCAGTGACAGCTACCGGTATGTCAGTGACAGCTAAACTTATAGAAATGCTCCCCGACACTTATACGTTTTTTGATGATTGGAATCAGTATGAATATCGCCTTTTGAGAATGAAAACCGTCAAATTATTAAGAGGAGCTGAAATGACGGAGGAATTCTATTATGCGGTTCCTGTCGCTTTTATGATTGATTTTTCGTTGTTTGATAGCTTTGTGATTAAAAATATGGCACAGTTTGGATATGAATATTCGGTCTTGTATAATAAAACGCAAGACAAAGCTGAGCAATTAAGCCTTGTCTTGTTTGGATACCGCTCATACGGTTATCATCTTATGGGTTCAAACTTTATGGCATTCGATTCTGATGGGAATTTTGATGTAAGGCTCTGGAATTATAATGAGGCTTGGATTGAACAAACGGAACGCGCATCGACAGTAGATAACATTGAGCAAGCTGAAAAATCGCACAAGGAAGAAAATGGGTATTCATCAGGAAATAATCTTTACGTTCATTTGTTAAAAGATATATCTGGTGAGGCAGCAGGTGTTTTAGAACGAATAAAGTCTTTTGAAAATGGAATGTTTATCCCAGTCCTTGGATCAAAATTACGGTTATCACCCGAAGTTCAGTTCCACGCAACCAAATATATCAACGGTTTTGCAACCAATGAAAAAGTCAGCGTATGGTGTAAAGAATGGACAGGCGGAGATCAGGATACCTATGCCTATACAAAGGCTCGTTTTGACGAAGAAGATATGAGTCGCTTGCCCGATTTGCCTTCTGCCTTTGAGTCGGTCAAAGGAGCCTTGAGCAGTGGAACGGTAACGCCGCCGCATTTTAATAATCAGGAAAAGCTAAGAAATACAACAAGCGGAGTTTTCGGATGGTACGCCAAGACGGAAAACGGTGTTGTTGGCATCGTGAGAGTGACGTGGTGTTTCTATACGGAGAAATATCAAGATTACTACGATGATGCTTACTATATCATTGAATACGGCTCTGACGAGTGCAAGGCTATCGATCGAGATGCTTTGCTTGAACTGTTAGGTGATTATGAAACAACGTATATCTATACCTATGAGTATGATGAGTACGGAAAGTATATAGTTTATCCTATTACATAAAGAAACAATTTTTTCTCATTCAATTGACAATTGAAGATAGGTGTGTTATAATGTGCTGACATAAAAATACGCTTTGATGAGGTAAAAGTCAATGACTACCTTTTTAGCTACCCTGACGCCGATGCTGACACTGTTTTTCTGTGTCGCTGTGGGCTTTGTTTTCAGCAAATGTAAAATTCTTCCCGACAGCTCCGGCAAGGTCATGGCAAAGATGGAGACGTGGATTTTCGGACCTGCGCTCAGCTTTGTCACTATGGCTCGCTTTTGCACTATCGACTCTATTGGTGAGCACGCCTTCAATATCAGCTTGTCTACCATTGGCGTCCTGTTTGCGACGGGTATTGCGATTTTTCTTTCTCGCTTTTTTGTAAAAGAAAAATCTGCCGAGCGAGGTGTGTATGCCTACGCCCTTGCATTTGCAAATAGTGGATATATGGGCGACCCCATAGTACTCGAGCTTTTTGGTGATGTGGCTCTTTCCTACTACAAGCTGTATTGCCTTCCTGTCTCGATAATGATATACACATGGGGAATAAGCGTGCTTACTCCAAGCACCGAGGGCAAGGGCGGATTTTTGCGCCGTCTTGTAAACGCCCCCACTATCGCTATGCTTGTCGGTGTCGTCGTCGGCTTGAGTGGTGTCGGCAAATATATGCCCGACTTTGTTATCGGCGCTCTTGACGCGCTCAAATCCTGCATGGGACCTGTGGCAATGCTCCTTGCAGGCGTTACCATAGCGAGATATAACTTTTTGTCTATGCTGAAAAAGAAAATGGTATATGTAGCTACATTGTTGCGACTTACTGTTCTGCCGGCGCTGATAATCGCATTTTTGTTCTGCATCAAGACCTTGGCAAATTCCGTATTTGATATGACTGTCGATAACACAGTACTGTTCTTGACATTTTTCGCTACCGCAACTCCTTTGGGACTTAACACAGTCGTGTTCCCCGAGGCATTCGGCGGCGATCCCGAGACGGGCGCAAGTATGACGATGATTTCACACACGCTTTGTGTCTTGTCAATTCCAATTATGTACGCCTTGATGGTATTCGTATTCGGCGCGCCGTTTCAATGAATAATACTTTAATACATAAAAAAGAGCATCGCTGTGCGATGCTCTTTTTCGTTATACCAAATAATCAAACTCCCGAGTATGCTGCAAAGCCACAGTCGACAGGGAGGACAACGCCTGTAATTGCCGATGCGGACTTGTCGTCGCAGAGGAAGAGGGTAGCGCCGAGGAGCTCCTCAGAGTTGACATATCTGCCCATAGGCGTGCCGTTGAGTATCTTTGCGCTTCTCGCAGTAGGAGTTCCGTCCTCGTTGAAGAGGAGCTTGTAGTTCTGTGCGGAAACGAGGAAGCCGGGAGCTATCGCGTTACAGCGAATGCCCGTGCCTGCAAAGTGAGTTGCAAGCCACTGTGTAAAGTTGGATATACCTGCCTTTGCTGCAGAGTATGCGGGTATCTTTGTCAAGGGGGTGTATGCGTTCATTGACGAAATGTTGAGTATGCATCCGCCCTTCTTTTCCACAAGGTCCTTTGCAAACACCTGAGTGGGAAGAAGCGTGCCCTGGAAATTGAGCTTGAAGACAAAGTCGACTCCGTCTGACTGAAGGTCGAAGAAGGACTTGCCACCCTCTTTAGCCTCGTGCTGATACTCGTTGTCGGTGGTCGCTCTGGGGTTATTTCCTCCTGCACCGTTCACGAGAATATCGCAGGGGCCAAGGTCACGCAAAACTGCCGCATGAACCTCTTCAAGAGCCTCTGAGTCAAGCACGTTAGCCTTGTAGCCCTCGCAGATAAATCCCTCTGCTTTAAGCTCGTCAGCGAGCTTCTTTACTGCCTCTTCGTTGAGGTCGAGAGCCGCTACCTTCGCTCCTGACTGAGCAAAAGCTCTCGCCATAGAGCCACAGATAAGTCCGCCGGCACCTGTAACAACGACTACCTTGCCGCTATAATCTACGTTAAGTGGAAGCTGTGTCATATTATTATCTCCTTATTTCTTATCAAACTTTTCGAGGCTGTCCCATACGCCGAGCATATACATAATGCCGAGTGCACGGTCGTAAAGACCATATCCGGGGCGTACTGTGCCGGGCTTTTCGTCCCACAGATGTCTGCCGTGGTCAGGTCTGATATAGCCTTCAAATCCACAGTCATGGTATGCCTTGAGTATTTCGAGAATTCCTGTATCTCCGTCGCAGTCTCTATGGCTTGCCTCGGAGAAGTCGCCGTTTTCAAAATGCTTTACGTTTCTGATGTGAGCAAAGGCGATTCTGTCACAGTGACGGCGTACAATGTCAGCGACATTGTTGTCAGGGTTAGCGTTAAGGCTTCCTGAGCAGAGTGTCAGGCAGTTGTACTCATCGTCTACCATCTTCAAAAATCTGTCTATGCTGGGCTCGTCAACGAGAAGTCTCGGCAAGCCGAAGATATCCCACGGTGGGTCGTCCATATGTATCGCCATCTTGATGTCACACTCACGACAGGTAGGCATTATTGCCTCAAGGAAGTACTTGAGATTTGCCCAGAGCTTTTCGTGGTCGATGCCCTCGTTTGCGCGGAAGAGCTCATCGAGACGAGCCATTCTCTCAGGCTCCCAGCCAGGGAATGACATATTATACTTTTCTGTGAAATCAAGAATGTACTTCGCCATAGCGTTGTAGTCGTCCTGAATCATATTCTTCTCATAGAAGAGGGCGGTAGAGCCGTCACCTACGGGGTGGAAAAGATTACTTCTTGTCCAGTCGAATATGGGCATAAAATTGTAGCATATTACCTTTACGCCAAACTTGGAAAGGTTTCTTATCGTGGTTTTGTAGTTTTCTATATACTTGTCGCGTGTGGGCAAGCCTATCTTTATGTCGTCGTGTACGTTAACCGATTCAACGACGTCCATATTGAAGCCATATTCGTCAAGCTGGCGCTTAACCTCAGCTATCTCATGCTCCTCCCATATCTCTCCGGGCATCTTGTGATGGAGCGCCCATACAATTCCGTCAACTCCGGGTATCTGCTTGATGTCCGACAGCTTTATGCGGTCGTTTCCCTCGCCATACCAGCGGAAAGTCATTTTCATCGCCATATTTTATTTCTCCTCATGTTTATCTGCGCCAAAATAATATCAAAGCGCATAAAATTACAACTTAATTATAACATACACACGATATAATTGCAACCGATTTAAAAATAATTTAACTAAAAATAAAAATTTTTTCACTATTGACAAGTCAGTCTGTTTATGATAAAATAACAACTGATATATAACAAGTGTTATGTAAAGGAGAAGACAATGCCACCAAAGGTAAAAATAAGCAAAGAAGATATAATAAGTGTCGCTCTTGAGCTTGTGCGCGAGGGCGGAGAGGAAGCGTTAAACGCCCGTAGCATCGTGTCGTCGCTCAATTGCTCCACCCAGCCTATTTTTTCAAATTTCGATAATATGGAAAAGCTACGCGACGAGGTGATAAAATCGGCATACGCGCTTTATCTTGAGCGACTTTCAAGCGAGGCGAAGAGTGGAGAATACCCCACCTACAAGGCGTTTGGTATGGCATATATACGCTTCGCCAAGGAAGAAAAAAATCTTTTCAGAATGTTGTTTATGCGAGATAGAAGTGGGGAAGCGCCCGCCGAGACACCCGATGTCGAAAAAAGTGTGGAGCTTATCATGTCTGCAAATGGAATTTCTCGTGAGCGCGCCACCCTTATGCATCTTGAAATGTGGAGCTGTGTCCACGGAATCGCCACTATGATAGTCACCTCCTTTTTCGAGCCAGACTGGTCACTTGTGAGCAGAATGCTGAGCGACGTGTATCACGGTACGCTTATGCGTCATAAAGAGGAGGAAAAACAATGAATGCGATAGAAATAACCGACCTGACAAAGCGCTATGGCGATACGCTCGCCGTGGACGGACTTTCGCTTTTTGTCGAGTGTGGAGAACTCTTTTCTCTGCTTGGCGTAAACGGAGCAGGAAAAACCACCACCATAAAAATGCTGTCTTGCCTTACACAAGCGACGTCGGGTGATGCTCTTTTGCTTGGAAAAAGCATTTCTCGTGATGCCATTCAGGTAAAGTCGCTTATTGCAGTTTCCCCGCAGGAAAGTGCGCTCTCCCGCACACTCACTGTGCGAGAAAATCTTCGCCTTATGTGTGGCGTGCACGGATTTAGTCGTGAGAAAAGTGAGCAGAAGATAAGCGAGCTTTCTGCGCTCCTTTCGCTTGATAGCGTTATGGATAAAAGGGCAGGAAAGCTTTCAGGTGGCTGGCAAAGGCGTGTCAGTATCGCAATGGCGCTCGTCAGCGAGCCCAAGATACTCTTCCTCGACGAGCCCACTCTCGGCTTGGACGTTATTGCCCGTAGTGAGCTCTGGGACGTCATTCGCTCTCTGCGTGGAAAAACCACCATTGTTCTTACCACTCACTATATGGAGGAGGCAGATGCGCTCTCCGATCGTGTCGCCATTATGAAGGACGGAAAACTGCTTGTCTGCGACACGCCACAAGGCATAAAGGCTATGGCTGACACCGATAGCTTTGAAACGGCGTTTATCCGTATTGTAAAGGGGGTAGAAAAATGAGAATGCTCACTTTTGCAGAGCGCAATGCAAAGGAGTTTTTGCGCGATCCTCTGAATGTTGTCTTCAGCCTCGGCTTCCCACTTGTGCTCATCGTTCTTTTGAGCGCCATTCAGGCGAATATCCCTGTGCCCCTGTTTGAAATTCAGCACCTCACCCCTGGAATTACCATATTCGGCTTGTCATTTATGACGCTCTTTTCCGCTACCATAATTTCACGCGACAGGTCGACTTCACTTTTGCAAAGACTTTACACCACGCCTCTTTCTGCTGTCGATTTCATTCTCGGCTACACGCTTCCTATAATTCCCATAGCAGTCGCACAGAGCGTTGTATGCTATGCTTTTGCGCTTGTATTCGGGCTTTCCGTAACTGTAAACATACTCTACGCTATATTGTTCATTATCCCCATATCTCTGCTCTTTATCTCGCTCGGTCTGCTCTTTGGAAGCATATTGAATGACAAGCAGGTCGGGGGAGTGTGTGGAGCATTGCTCACAAACCTCTGCGCTTGGCTTTCTGGCGTGTGGTTCGACCTTGAGCTTGTGGGTGGCGTATTCAAAAGAATAGCCTACGCCCTCCCCTTCGTGCATGCGGTGGAGCTTGAGAGAGCCGTTCTGTCGGGGAATTTCTCCCTTATATTGCCTCATCTCTGGTGGGTGCTCGCCTATGCACTCGCATCTTCTTGTATCGCTGTGCTACTGTTTTTGCGACAGATGAAAAGACAGTAAGCATAAACGAAGAAAATGAAAATAAACCCTCCCGAATGTATAAATGCTCGGGAGGGTTTTGTGTTTTAACTAAATTGATAACATAATCGACTCTTTAAAGCTTGCTCTTCAGCTTCTGGTAAATGTCATCTGCAATAGCGCAAATCTTTTCTGCCTCACACTCGTCGCAGGTAGAGAGAGGCTTTTTCTTTGGCATACCCCACACATTAAAAAGGCGTGGACCTATCCATTCGTTTTTGCCTGTGTCCTCGAAAAGACCTTGCAAAATCGACAGACACGCCTTGCGTGGCTTCATGAATATGACCTTCATGGGATGCTTTATGAGGGCAAATATCAGGGGAGGATAATGCGCTGTAATGTTTGTAAATGTTATGCCCGGGTGAGTTATAGCAAGCCCATCGCTATCCTCGAAAAGTCCGTAGAGCGAAAACATGAGAAAGCGCTTTGCATTTCCGTAGACAAGACTTGATTTACTACGCAAGGAGAAATCAATATCGCTCTCGTCTATTTTGGAATAATTGTGTGCGATGCTTCCGACTGCGACCACTCTGCCACCTTTTTTCTTCAAGACAGGCAAAAGCTCTCGCACGAGATAATAGGGGGAGGCAAAGTTTATTTGAAAAACATTGTCAAGCCCGCCCTCACACTTGTAGCGAGGCACATGATACGCCCCTGCATTTAGTATAATTGCGTCAGGCTCTATCGTCGAAAGCGCAGACACAGCCTCCTTCACAGTGGACATATCCGACAGGTCAAGTGACACGAGCGAGACCGACAGGGAGGGGAATTCATTTTGCAAGCGCTCCTTCAATGAGCTTGACTTCTCTCTGTTTCGGTCGAGGAGAATAAGAGATGCGCCGAGGAATGCGAGGTATCTGCAAAGCTCTACGCCTATTCCTCCCGTTGCGCCACTTATAGCGACTGTCTTGCCTTCAAGTGAGGTTGTGTTTTTTTCTATCCATTTTTTGTGATAAATTCTCATAGTGAAATCATATCACAAATTTATTTGCGTGTCAATACTCAAGCGAGCGCAAGCTCTTTATGTAGCTCTCCTTTCGGTGTGCATCTATGGGATTACAGCACCCGTCACCTATCTGTATTATTTTCCCCACATGCGAAAATCCAAACAAAGACGGAGGCAGATTTGTCACCGCATCATCGTCGTTTTTAATAATGCGATATCGTTCCCACCTCTTTGCACATTCGCACTCGCACGAGCCAAAAAACACCTTTGGCGCACCAAAGCCGTATCCCTGCATTTTCTCTCGCAGGTCGGCTCGCTCATACCACACATATTCGTGGGCGAGCGTGGCTAAAGCACCTCCGTGACTGTAGCCTACTGTGATTATGTTGTCCACGCTTTTGTCGTGGACAGCCCCCTCCACATAGGGCAAAACCGACTTCCACACACGCAAAAATCCTCTGTGACACCTCCACACAGTGTCCATTCTCTTATACGGCACGCAGGGGAAGTCGAGATTGTTTTTCCAGTCCGTTTTCCCACGAGAATGCTCGAAAAGGAGATACAAATCCCCTCCCTTGCGCTCTATAGCATAGCTTGCGTCGTTTTCCACCTTGACGTAGTCGGCGTCAATACATCTCGTAAATAATTCCGTCAGTCTGTTTTTCATTACGCTCTCCTTTTGAAACTGAATTTAAGTGTCATATTACAGTATATAAACTCCCATAGAGAAGTGTTATGAAATTCGTAACGGACCTTTTCACTTGAGTTTGCCGCGACGTCACTTTAAGTGGCGTCGCTCTTTTTTTCGTCGCTCGATACCCTGCGAGCGTGCGCCATCTCTCGTAATGCATCAAGTGCGTCAGATAGCCCACCGACACAGTCGATAAGCCCACACTCGACAGCCTGACGACCGTCAAGCACTGTGCCTATGTCGTTTGCCATCTCCGACGTCTCGTTTAGAAATTTACGGAGCGTGTCCTCCTCGACAGAGGAGTGCGACACTATGAAATTTATTATCCTGTCCTGCATCTTTTGGAGGTAGTCAAACGACTGTGGCACGCCTATCACAAGCCCACTCGTGCGTACGGGATGCACCGTCATCGTAGCGCTCGGGACAATAAAGGACTTCTTTGCCGATACGGCGAGAGGAACGCCTATCGAGTGACCGCCGCCTATAACTATGGAGACCGTCGGCTTCGTCATTGAGGCTATAAGCTCAGCCAGTGCCAGCCCTGCCTCTACATCTCCCCCCATCGTGTTCAGAATTATCATCACTCCGTCTATGTCCTCGCTCTCCTCAAGTGAGACGAGCAGGGGAATGAGGTGGTCGTACTTGGTGGACTTCTGATTGCTTTCAAGCACGTAGTGTCCCTCCACCTGCCCTATAATGCTGATACAGTAAAAATTTCCGCCCTCGCTTTTCGTCAGCACGCTCCCTGTGCGAAATGCATCGTCAGTGCGAGCGCTTTCAAGCAATTCGGGAGAGGGATTTTTCGTATTTTTATCGTTTCCCATATTTTTTTACACCTTTTTTGATATTTTAATATAGTTTTTGCGAATTTATTTGCTTTTACACATTTACAAATCAAAAAATGTGTGATATAATAACCTCACGGAGCTCGCTCTTTTAAGGAGCGAGCTTATAGGCTGCGCCTAACAAAATCGAAGATTTTGCCGTGAGAACATTAGCATAACACAGCTCGTGTTGCGACACGACCGAAAGGCTACGCCTTTCTGCAAGCCTGAACGGCTTGCGCGCTGTGATTATGATATAATACATAAGGTTATGATATTTTTTTTAACAGTTAATTCAAGACATACAAGGAGATAGAAAAATGAAGAAGATTTTGGTTGAAACTTCTGCAAGACACATTCATCTTTCACAGGAGGCTCTTGAGGCGCTTTTCGGTAAGGGCGCAACACTCACAAACAAGAAGGACCTTTCCCAGCCCGGTCAGTTTGCTTGCGAGGAGAAGGTTGAGCTCGTTGGCCCCAAGTCCACAATGAAGGTAAGCGTTCTCGGCCCTGTCCGTAAGGATACACAGGTCGAGCTTTCACTCACAGATGCTCGTATGCTCGGCGTTAGTGCTCCCGTTCGTGAAAGCGGAGATATCGCAGGCACTACAGGTCTTACACTTCGTGGCCCTGCAGGTGAGTATGCTATTTCAGAGGGCGTTATCGCTGCAAAGCGTCACATCCACCTCACACCCGCTGATGCAAAGGAATTCGGCGTAGAGGATAAGCAGATAGTAAAGGTTAAGCTCAACACTGAGCGCCCCCTTATTTTCGACGGCGTAGTAGTTCGTGTAAACGAGAACTTCGCTGCTGCTATGCACATTGACACCGATGAGTCCAATGCCGCTTGCGCATTCGGAAATGTTGGTGGCGAGATCATTCTTTAATTACATAACCCCGTAAATAATAAAAAGGAGATATAGAAAATGAGCAATATTGCATATTCAAAAGAAGTTAATGAAATGTGTGTTGTTGCCAAGGGCCCCAATCATGGTCCCGCACCTATCCCCGAAGAGGGCAAATGGGTACAGGCAAAGGAAATCAAGGACATTTCCGCTTACACGCACGGTGTGGGCTGGTGTGCACCTCAGCAGGGAGCTTGTAAGCTTTCCCTCAATGTTAAGGAGGGTATCATCGAGGAGGCTCTCGTTGAGACCATCGGATGCTCCGGTATGACTCATTCCGCTGCTATGGCAGCTGAAATTCTCCCCGGCAAGACATTGCTCGAGGCTCTTAATACTGACCTCGTTTGCGATGCTATCAACACAGCTATGAGAGAGCTTTTCTTGCAGATCGTATACGGTCGTAGCCAGTCCGCATTCTCTGAGGGCGGTCTTGTTATCGGCGCAGGTATGGAAGACCTCGGTAAGGGCGAGCGCTCCATGGTTGGTACAATGTACGGCACAAAGGCTAAGGGTGTACGTTACCTCGAAATGACAGAGGGCTACTGCACGAGAATGGCTCTTGACGAAAACGATCAGGTTATCGGATATGAGTTCGTTTCTCTCGGCAAGATGACCGACTTCATCAAGAAGGGTATGGAGCCCAACGAAGCATATGAGAAATCCAAGGGTACTTACGGTAGATTCAACGATGCTGCTAAGTATATCGATCCCCGCAAGGAATAAGGAGGTAGTACATAATGGCACATTTTGAAGGTTATGAAAGACGCGAGGCGAAGATTCTCGCTGTACTTAAGGAATACGGCATCTCCTCCATCGACGAGTGTAAGGAGATATGCGATGCAAAGGGCATCGACCCCTACAAGATAGTAGAGGAGACACAGCCTATCGCATTTGAAAATGCAAAGTGGGCTTACACAGTAGGCGCTGCTATCGCAATAAAGAAGGGCTGCACAAAGGCTGCTGACGCTGCTGCCGCTATCGGTATCGGCTTGCAGGCATTCTGTATCCCCGGCTCCGTTGCTGAAAACCGCAAGGTTGGTCTCGGCCACGGTAACCTCGGCGCAATGCTCCTCTCCGAAGAGACAGAGTGCTTCTGCTTCCTCGCAGGTCACGAGTCATTCGCAGCTGCAGAGGGTGCTATCAAGATAGCCCTCAATGCAAACAAGGTAAGAGTAAAGCCCCTCCGCGTTATACTCAACGGTCTTGGCAAGGACGCCGCTATGATCATTTCTCGTATCAACGGCTTCACATACGTTCAGACAGAGTTTGATCCTTACGCTGAAGAGGTTAAGGTTATCAAGGAAATTGCTTACTCCACAGGCGACAGAGCAAAGGTTAAGTGCTACGGCTCTGACAGCGTTCCGGAAGGCGTTGCAATAATGATACTTGAAAACGTTGGCGTTTCCATCACAGGAAACTCCACAAACCCCACTCGCTTCCAGCACCCCGTTGCAGGTACTTATAAGAAGTGGGCTGTCGAGAATGGCAAGAAGTACTTCTCCGTTGCATCAGGTGGTGGTACGGGTAGAACTCTCCATCCCGACAATATGGCAGCAGGTCCCGCTTCCTACGGTATGACCGATACACTCGGTAGAATGCACGGTGACGCTCAGTTCGCAGGCTCATCTTCCGTTCCCGCTCACGTAGAGATGATGGGCTTGATCGGCGCAGGTAACAACCCCATGGTTGGTATGACTGTTGCAGTTGCGGTAGCAATTGAGGAAGCTTCCAAGTAAGCTTTTTTGCGACCGCAATGAAATTCACCTTCGGTGATTGAAATGATTGCTTCGCAATCGTGAAATGACGGCAAGCCGTCTTGAAATGCCCGCACGAAACTTCGTGCGGGCATATTTATCAAAACGATGGAAAGGTGAATTTTATTTCAAGAAACGTATGACGTTCCGACCAGCACAAGTCCCTTAAAAATAATTGCGGAAAAATCAGAAAGCTCTTGATGTCTTCAATAAACACAGCAAAAGCAAATTCATAAAAAAGAAAAAGCGAGCCGTTTTCACGACTCGCTATTTTTATTACACACCGATATTTCGGTTGTGGTGTGTCCGTTTTTTAGCTGAAATCTCGGATAGGCTTTACAAGTCTCCAAGACTTTATAAATTTTTATGAATGATAGTGCTGGAACTCGGTAGTGCGAATTCTTTCGCCGATGGCTCTGCATCTGACTACCCTTTGATTGAATTTCAATTCGCCTTTTTCAAAGACAAATGTCAAGTGGAATACAGGCGAGCTGGGCAACAAGCGACCATGAACTCGGAATTCGTTAAGTCGCTCCCAATATCCTGTCGCCGCACAAACGCCATCATCGTTTGGCAAAAATCCGCTGAGCGTGGTATATGTGAAATCCGTCATAGCAAAATCACGAAGTCCTGCATTTACCACAAATTTGTCGCCACCCTTCAGGTCGAGTGTAACATGGCAAACATCGTCTTCAAAGTCCAGCTGTGCGCCTGTTACGTATTCGTCGTCATGTACCTCGTAATGCTTTCCGCTTACTACGGGTACCATAGGGGATGCGGGAGAATACTTTTGAGGCAGGCTCAACGAAGCACATCTACGGCGCAAGGATTCGAGCGCCTCAGGATTTTCGGGCAGGCTGTCCTCGAGCTTTGTGAGAATGTTTTCGTAAAAGCTGTCAAGCTCGTCCTGAACTACCTGTGTGTGACCTGAATTCAGGCATATCATAAGGTCATAGTCAGGATAGCAGGCGCATATCTGACCGAATGCACCACAGAAACGGAAGGAGTTATGCTGACCTCTCCACATGAGATAAGCATATCCCTGCTTCCAGTCGTCGTCCTTTACCTTGCGCTTTGCGGCAAGGGTGTCGATATGCTTGGCAGTAGCGTCCTTTACCCATTCCTCGCTGAAAATGCGCTCGCCTTCCCAGACACCGCCGTCCATATAGCATTGACCAAACCTTGCAAGCTCTTCCATTCTGAGACGGATAGTGCTATAACCTACTGTCATACCCTCATCGTCCTTCAAGTGATAGGGATTCAGCTTCAGCTTGTCTAAGAAACGAGGCTTGAGGTAATCCATCATATCCATACCCGTAACCTTGTTGATTACGGCAGAAAGTATGTAAGGGTCGGTGTTCTCATATTTAAATACTGTGCCGCTGTCGTGTGCAAATGGTGCGGCAAAGAAGTCACGCTTCAGCTGAGCGGGCGCTATTTCAAAATTAGGATAGGCAAAAACCTTCTTTTCGTGTCCGTCTGCCATAAACATAAGCTGACGAACGGTCATTTTCATCGTACGGGGGTCGGGGTTTTCGGGGAGGTATTCGGGGAGATAATTTGCCACGGGATCGTCAAGACCGAGCAAACCCTCCTGCACAGCGAGACCGACAGCCGCCGCCGTAAACGCCTTTGAGCAGGACTGAATCACGTGAGGCTCGTCCTTGAAGGGCGCAAAAAATCCCTCTGCCACGATTTTTTTGTGGCGTATGATAGTAAATCCGTGTGTTTCCTGATCCTCTTCGTGCTCGCACATAGTGTCGATAAATCGCTCGATAGCCGCACTTGAAATACCTACCGATTCGGGAGAAGCATATTCAAACCATTTTTCTGCCATTTTTCTATCCTCCGAAATGTTTTTTTAACGCTTTAATTTTACCACTATCATTTCCTCTATGTCAATAGTATTGAGTGAAAATGCTCATAAAATTGTGTAATGCTCTTGACTTTTATTTTGGCATTATTTATAATGAATGTGATGTAATAATTTGCTAACTATTTTTAAAACAATTATCTTTAAAAGCGAGTAAATATTATGAGCATTTTGAACCTCCCGCACGCCTTCGACCTTGTTGTCGGAGATACCTTTGAGATGTTCTATAGAGGTATACTGAAGTGCGTAAATCCATCTGTGTATGACTTGGAATTTACATGGCAGAGTGGCGCACAGAGTGGTGCCGCCTATCGTCGTAAGTTTGTCTTTACTCCTACCGAGGAGGACATAGGTACACGTGCACTTCTTGTTACCCTTCGAGACAATACGGGCGCTATCCTTGAGCAGAAGATGGTAGATATGCGTGTTTGGAACAAGCCACAGTCACCAAAGGAAGAGCGTGTCGTGCTTTGTATGGGCGCTTCAACCACAGGCCCCGGCGTTTGGCCGTCAGAGCTTAACCGTCGTTTGACCGGCGAGGGAGGCACACCAGAGGGACATGGACTGAAAAACATTCGCTTGATCGGAAGCGTAGATCGTCGTGGAGTTCGTTTCGAGGGATACGGCGGATGGCACTTCAAAGCCTATTCTACTGCGCATACAGATGCTCGCTTCATTTATATATATGGAGATTTTTCGGATAAGGACGAAATAGGCGACCAGCATAGCTTCTATTCCGACGACATAGGCGGAACATGGAAGCTTGAGTCCATTCAGCCTGACCGTATCAAGCTTATTCGCACTGCGTGGGGAGGCACTATTCCTCCTGCACCCGGTGTGCTTCATCACGAAAGTGGAGGAACAAATCACGCAGACATCGTCTACAACGAGGCGACACGTGCTGAGGCAAATCCCTTCTGGGATGTTAAGTTTGAGCGAAACAACTTCCGTGCATACGCCGAGAAAATGGGTGTTGACCACATAGACGAGGTACTGATCTACTTGGGTGGAAACAGCTCCAACACGACTGAATACGTCTACAAGCAGCAGGTGCGCACCTTCCTTGACGGCCTCTTTGCAGAATTCCCTAATTGTAAAGTAACACTTGCGGGAATGAATGTGCCTGGCCGTGACGGAATGGGACACAACTACGGCATCACTTGGAAGTGGCACGAAAAGGTCAACTTCGTGTTCAATCTCGCAAAGTGGTATATGGATATAGCCGAGGAGTCGGCTTATCGTGGACGCGTAGAGTTTATGAGCCTTTCTGCGCAGTTCGACACAGACAATATGCTTCCTACTCAGAGCCTGCCTGTAAATACGCGCTCGACAAAGACCGAAATTGTCAACACAAATGCACTTCATCCGACAGAGGAGGGCTATTTCCAGATAGCAGACGCCTTTTATCGCCGTATGGTATCACACCTTCAGGGCGAGGAATAATGCCTCATCGCTATACCGACAATTATCTTTATGTGAGGAAACACTATGAGCATTTTAAATCTACCGCACGCCTTCGACCTTGTCGTTGGAGACACCTTTGAACTGTTTTACCGAGGCGTTTTGAACTGCATCGATCCTTCTGTGTTTGACTTGGAATTTGCATGGCAGAGTGGCGCACAGAGCGGCGCTTCCTATCGTCGCAAGTTTGTCTTTACTCCTACCGAGGAGGACGTAGGCACTCGCACGCTTCTTGTCACCCTTCGTGACAATATAGGCGCTATCGTTGAGCAGAAGACAGTAGATATGCGCGTTTGGAAAAAACCACAGTCACCAAAGGAGGAGTGCGTCGTACTTTGTGTAGGCGACTCACTCACAGGACCTGGCATCTGGACAGGTGAGCTTTACCGTCGCTTGACGGGAGAGGGTGGCACACCCGATGGAGATGGGCTGAAAAACATTCGCTTCATTGGAAATGTAGATCGCGGCGGAGCTCGTTTTTAGGGATATGGTGGATGGCAGTTCAGATCCTATACTACGCCAAATTCGGACGCTCGCTTTATTTACGTGTACGGAGATTTCTCGGATAAAAACGAGGTGTCCGACCAGCATAGCTTCTATTCCGATGACATAGGCGGAACCTGGAAGCTTGAGTCCATTCAGCCTGACCGTATCAAGCTTATTCGTACTGCGTGGGGAGGCACTATTCCTCCTGCGCCCGGTGTGCTTCATCACGAAAGTGGAGGAACAAATCACGCAGACATCGTCTAC
>JAZRQS010000043.1:0-20921 GCA_045649925.1 Eubacteriales bacterium
AATGGCAAACAAAAAACGAAAAAACGGAGAAGGCACGGTACGCCTACGAAAAGACGGACGTTGGGAAGGACGAGTCGTTGTCGGTTATGCCGACAACGGCAACCCACGGACGAAAAGTGTCTTGGCGAAAACCAAGACCGAATGCCTTGAAAAGCTCGATGCACTCAAGGAGCAGTACGGAAGAACAAGCGATAAATTAAAGCCCGATATGCCCTTCGGCGATTGGATCGACTTCTGGTATCAGAACTTCTCCAAGCCGAAAATAAGGCAGACCACGCAGCTCAGCTACGAAGGAAGAATCTATACGCACATTATCCCCGAAATCGGTAAAATACCACTAAACAAGCTCACGCAGAACGACCTGCAACAATTTTACGCAAGGCTGAAGAAAGGCGGTCGCAAACGCTTCGTAGAGCAGTACGGCGAGGGCTTATCCGACAGAATGGTACGCTCCTGCCACACCACCTGCCGAACGGCACTCGAAAAGGCAGTGGTGGAAGGACTTATCACAAACAACCCTGCAATCGGATGCAGACTGCCACCGAAGAAAGCAAAGGAGATGCAGGTGCTAACGCAGGCAGAAATCCTACGCTTCCTCACACAAGCCAAAGAGGAAGGATACTATGAAATGTTCCTTCTCGAGCTGACCACGGGAATGCGCCGAGGTGAGATCATAGGGCTGAAATGGCGTGACCTCAATCTGCAGACAGGCGAGCTTCGCATCTCACGGCAGGTCGTAAAGACAGGCTCTTCAAAGGAAATATCCGTGCCCAAGACAAAATCCTCAGTGCGCACTATCCTCCTTCCGCCCGATATGGTGGCACTCCTCGCAGAGCTGAAGAAGCAGACCAAAGGCGAGTGGGTGTTTCCATCACCTGTAAAAGAGGGTGAACCGAGAAATCCCACGGCGGTGTATCACCGATTCCAACTCATCCTTGAACGCTCCCACTGCAAGAAGGTACGCTTCCACGACCTGCGCCACACCTTCGCTACGATGGCATTGGAGAACGGCATGGATATCAAAACGCTCTCCGCTATGATAGGTCACATAAGTGCAGAAACCACGCTTAACATCTACAGCCACATCACCGATACCATGCAACAGCAGGCAGCGGTGAGGATCGACCGAGAGATCGGCGGTACAAACGCAGAAATGCCCGAACCGCCGCCTCCCAAGGTAAGTGACGAGCCAAGCCGTGATGTCGCCACAGAAACGGTTTTTGAGCCGTATAAACCGAAGATAAGAAAGAGTGGCACGGGATGCGTGACGATGATAAATGACCACCTCTATGAAGGACGATTCACACCGAGAGTGAACGGAAAACGCATATCCAAAAACGTGTACGCCAAGACACGAGAAGAATGCGAGGAAAAGCTCGCTGAGCTGATAAAGACGATGAAAGCGGAAATCACGGAGATGAAAAAGTCAGCCAACGCCTAAACGAAAGAGGGGCGACCACGAACGGTCGCCCCTCAAACATTGTGTCGGAGGAAGCAAAGAATAGCCAAATCGGTTGAAAAGTTCACAGAAATATGATATAATAAACTCATCGATAAATAAGAATTTGACGAGGTAATCAATATGAACATTGAATATAAAGACATTCATGATTTTGAGTGTGAGGATTTGGAAAGGTTGTTTCTTTCGGTTGAATGGTCATCAGGACATTTTCCCGACAAGCTTGCAATTGCAATGAAAAATTTTAACACAGTATATTCTGCTTGGGATGGAACTAAGCTTGTTGGAATGATATGTGTTATGGATGATGGAATAATGAATGCCTATGTTCATTATCTTCTTGTTGACCCTGATTATCACGGAAAAACAATTGGCAGAACACTTGTAAATATGGTAAAAGAAAAGTATAAGGATTATATGCGAATTGTGGTTGTTGCTTATGATGATGAGCTGCATTTTTACAAAGCGTGTGGTTTTGAAAAGAGTAAAAATGCTTCTCCTATGTTTATAACTTCCTTGTGGACATAATACTGTTAAAATCCAATTTGTCGGGATGATGATAAGAGCGAGGGCTGACAGAAATCAATCTGTCAGCCCTCAAAATTTGCGTCGCAGTAAGCAAAGAAAAGGGATTTTCAAAGAACTCTCCAAAAACAACTGCAAAAATCCTCAAAACCGGTGTCTTGTGCCGAAAGAAAGCGTTTGCTAAAAAACTGTGGTCTTTCGACAAGAGATTATGTTGGAGATAATAAACAAAAAAATCAGTCCTAATCTTGCAAAAAAGACTGATTTTTAGTGCATAAAGCACAAATTTTGGTCGGAGTGACAGGGTTCGAACCTGCGGCATCGACGTCCCAAACGTCGCGCGCTACCAACTGCGCCACACCCCGATGAGTGAAAAATATTCGATTTTTAGGTCAATTTCCGTAAGTGGTCAAACATGTGGTCAAACCACTTATTATGAGGATTTTGCGAGAGAGTAGAGTGCCGAAAAAGTCAGTGTTTTCAAGGAATTTCAGCGGTCTTACTTTTTACGGTAAGCGTAGTCGGTGTCCTGCTCCCAAAGCAAGCGCGCTACCAATTGCGCCACACCTCGAAATGTTTTATTTGTATTTAAGTTAATTCCCTCTTTAATATCAGTTTAAACCACCCGCGCGCCCAGAGGGCTGAACACGCCGTCGCATAGTCGCACTCTATCGCCTCGACTGGCTCGGCTCTGCTCGCTCCTTGCTTGAGGCTTTCGCTTCTAAAAACAGTCCTCGACTGTTTTTAGTGCGCTCACTACCAATTGCGCCACACCTCGATATTTGATTTATATAATATGTTATTTCTCTTTTTTATTAGTTTAAACCATCCGCGCGCCCAAAGGGCTGAACACGCCGTCGCATTTTTTCGCATCACTCGTTATCAGACCACATTTGAGAAATCAAACGTGGTCTGATATCAAGTATTCATTACTTATTCTTCGTCAGCGTCACAATCGCCGCAGCTCTCGCAATCACAAACACAGCTGAATGTCTCGCCACATGCAGGGCAAGTAACATCGTCAGGATCAACACTTGAGTCGAAGCATACTACTTCTCCGCAGGAGGGACACTCAACCTCATAGAAGTCCTCGTCGTCCTCGTAATAGTCCTCTTCCTCTTCGTCATCCTCGTAAAGATCTTCTTCAACTGCTCCGAGGTCCTCGTCGAGCTCTTCAACATACTCGCGAAGATTCTTGGCATCCTCCTGAAGTGCAGCTATTTCATCTGACATTTCCTTCACGAGCTTAACAAGCTCAGAAATAATCATATATTCAGGCTTTGAGGCATCAAGGTTCTTTCCATCAAAAAGACCTGTAAGATATGCCGCCTTTTCACTAATGTTCATTTTGTTTTCTCCTTTCTAAAAAGAAAGATTCAAAAAGAATGATTACGCTATCAATTATGCTCTTTCGAGGTATTCGCCTACGCGTGTATCAATTCTGATAACATCGCCAGTGTTGATGAATATCGGCACCTTGATAACTGCACCTGTCTCAAGCGTAGCAGCCTTTGTAACATTTGTAGCTGTATCACCCTTGATGCCGGGCTCTGTATCTGTAACCTCAAGCTCAACGAAGAAAGGAGGCTCAACGTCGAAAACGTTACCCTTATAAGAAATAACCTTGCAAAGAGTGTTCTCCTTTACAAACTTAAAGTTGTCAGAAAGCTTATCAGAGTTCAAAGGAAGCTGGTCGTATGTCTCCATATCCATGAAGTAGTAAAGATCTCCATCACTGTAGAGATACTGCATTTCCTTACGCTCGATGTAAGCGTTCTCGAACTTTTCTGTAGGGCTGAATGTCTTTTCAACAACTGCGCCGGAAATTACGTTCTTGAGCTTTGTTCTAACGAAAGCTGCGCCTTTGCCGGGCTTTACGTGCTGGAATTCAATAATCTGCATTACGTTACCATCCATCTCAAAGGTAACGCCATTTCTAAAATCGCCTGCTGTAACCATTTTACACCTTTAACTTCTCAGCGGTCAAATAATATTGTCGAAAGAGTAAACTTCCACTTGCCCGCTGAACAAACGGAACTCCCTCTAAAATTAGTTGCACAATGCAACAAACACACATAATTATTTTATAACAAAAAGCGAAAAAAAGCAATAGGTTTGATGAAAGTTTTTTATGTAATATATAAATATTATCAAAAAAACAATCTATCAGTATATTTCTATCAGCTCTTTCGGGCTTTTGGTTATGTTTTGGCAACCACCTTCACCAACAAAAACCATATCCTCTATCCTGCATCCAAGCTGTCCGGAAAGATATATACCAGGCTCGACAGTTACGACGTCACCCGCTTTCAAGATGTCTGTGCCTGCACTTTGTGAAAGTCTTGGATTTTCGTGAATAAACATACCAACACCATGGCCAAGGCTATGGCCGAAAGCGCCCTTGTAACCTGCGTTTTCTATATACTTGCGAGCCACATCATCTATATCTCTGCAGCTCTCCCCTGCCTTGATTTTCTGCAATGCAAGTGCTTGCGCCTCAAGCGTGGTGGAGTATATTTTCTTCATTTCAGGAGTCGCTTTGCCTATAGAAACTGTCCTTGTCATATCGGAGCAATATCCGCAATATGCCGCACCAAAATCCATAGTAAGAAATCCCGATTTCAGCTTCACGTTCCGCGGGGTTCCATGAGGCAATGCACTCGCATCACCCGACACCGCAATAGTGTCAAACGCCAAGGAATGTGCGCCATTTTTTCTCATAAAAAATTCGAGCTCAAGCGCCACGTCAATTTCCGTCATGTCAAATGTCAACACATTTAAAATATGCTTGAATGCGCTGTCGGTAATAAGCTGCGCCTGATATATTTTTTCGAGCTCTGCCTCATTTTTTGTCCGCCTTACGAGAGAAATGACGGGAGAAATGTTGCCTAAAACAACGTCGCCAAGCCTGTTCTTGATGTCAGTATATCTGGAGTAAGATAAGCTATCCGCCTCGACACCCACCGTCTTGCATTTTTCGTCTGAAATAACGCCCCTGATGAACTCCATTCTGTTTTCAGGCATTACAACAGTCCACTCGCAAGAAACAGAGGTACGAGCCTCTTCGTAGTATCTGAAATCGGTAATCAAATACGCCTTGTCCTGTGTTATAAGAACTGCGCCATCGGAAAACTTAAACTCGGTAAAGTAGTATTGATTTATTTCATCAAATACCAAGATAGCATCTACTTTATCCTTTATCTCGTTTCGTATATTGGTCAGCTTTGACATCACTTATTGCCCGCCTTTAAATAGCATTGCTTCATATAAAGCGCATCGTCGGACTGCGTGCCCGCCGACTCGCATATAACTGTAGGAGAAACGCCAAGCCTGTATATAGCGTCAGCCAAAAGCTCAGGGGACGGGCCATAAAGCGCATCCTCAAAGGTCAGGTGGCGCTTTTCTCCACCTGCACTCCATTCTATTTTTGAGAAATGACAATGCAGGTTTTGAGCAACCTCTGCTCCAAGGACATTTGAAATGTCATCAAAAACTCGCATATAGTCGTCGACAGTATCAAACACACCGCCGCAGTCGCGTGCATTAAGGTGACCAAAATCCACGACAGGAACAAGTGCACTGTCTATCTTACACAAGGAAATAACCTCAGCAAGCGTCCCAAGCTGATTTTGCTTTCCCATAGTTTCTATTCCTATTTTAACGCTTGTGCCTTGAACGGCATCAAGTGTTTTTACAAGTGTATCGGCAGAAAGCGCCATTGCCTCTTCTCTGCTTATCTTTGACGCGCTTCCACAATGAACTACTATCGTATCTGCACCCAAAAGCTCAGCCGCCGCTACGCTCTTTTTGATATATTCCACACTATTAAGTCTTTTCTCTATCTCGACACTTGACAGAGAGATGAAATAAGGCGCATGAAGGGACATTTTAATGTTAGCTTTTCTAGCCTCTTCCCCTATTTTCCTCAGGGCAGCCTCGCCAGCCATAATCCCCTTGCCCGCCTCATATTCATAGGCATCAAGACCTATTTGATTCAGCCATGCAGGAGCATCTGCGGTGCTCTTTTTACCTGCGGCATAAAACGCCTCGCTGTTACCGCCAGGACCAAAAAAAGGAGTAGCTTTTTTCATTTTTTATTATCCATTCTCTTGTAGTATTTTTTAATTATCGGCTTTTCAAAAAACCTTTTTGTCTTTGTAAACGCATCGGTCTTGTCCTTGATAGGTGGTACTAAAAACGTGACAAAGCCCATTCGCCTTCCCGCAAAGATATCAGTGAATATCTGGTCTCCCATCAAAGCCGTTTTTTCTGCTTGCGCACCCATAACGGCAAGCGCTTTTTTCATCGTTTTCAGCAGTGGCTTTTTACTCTTATAAAACGCCGTATATTGAATTGAAGAATTGAAAAGCTCCACTCTTTGCTTATTATTGTTCGACACAAACGCTATTTTAATTTTGGCGTCGTCCATCGCCCTGAACCACGAAATAAGCTCTTCGGTAGGGAGCGCAATCTCGTAAGGAAGGAGCGTGTTATCAATGTCGAGAACAAGCGCGTTAAGTCCGAGCGAGGACAAAAATTCAGGCGTAAGCTCGCCATAGTTTTTCAAAATATAATCAGGAGAAAATAACTTTTTCATATGCACTTTCTTCACTCTATTTTTTATTTTAATCTATTGTATCATAAACAAAATTTTTTATCAATATTTTTTCACTTTTTTCGTAAAATTACTTGACAAATCTTTATTAATATGATATTATATGTAAGTCCGATAGCGATGCGGGTGTAGTTCAATGGTAGAATTCCAGCCTTCCAAGCTGGTCGCGTGGGTTCGATTCCCATCACCCGCTCCATTTTTTTGCGCTTGTAGCTCAGTGGATAGAGTGCCCGGCTACGAACCGGTAGGTCATAGGTTCGAATCCTATCAGGCGCGCCACTAACACCTCGAAAGAGGTGTTTTTGTTTTGTCAAAATTTAATATCAATAAAAAAGGCGGCTGCTCTTTACGAGCAACCGTCTTTGCTATTTAATTGTCAGATACTCAACATAATTAGTTGATGATGCTACGGTACCATTCAACGAACACACCTGCAACAGTCGACTTCAAGGGAGAATCCATATAGGTCATCAGAAGCATTCCGAAAGGTGTTGTCTGATTTACTATCCATGAGCCTGTACGTGAGTTGGAGAACAATGCGGCTGTATCCTTGTACTCAGCAGAAGGAGATGTCATCATATCCAATATACCACCTACGCCGTATACTGCCGCATCTATTTCCTCTGCTGTCTGGCAAGAGCTTATAATTTCAAAGAAGGAAGCTGATGTAGCCTTGATCTTTGCGATTGTTTCGTCTGCAATCTTATAAGCCTCTGCGTTGTAACCGCTATTGTTGTCTTCTCCGTAAATGATCTTATTTACGATAATAGCAGCGTTGGTATTGATCTTGTTCTGTATCTTAGACTTCAGCATACGAAGAACCTCATAACGAGTCTCATCGTCAGAAAATACCTTCTGGTTTATCTTTCTTGTTGTCAAGTTGATAATGCCGGGGTAATTCTTGAAATCCTTATCAACAATGCTCTGAAGATCTTCTTCAGAAAGAATGTATACCTTTTCTCTTCCTGCACCTTCTGCGGATGAGATCTCATACTGAGCAGCAATCTTCTTCTCTATATTCGCAACGAGCTGAGAAAGTGTTTCTTCTTCCTCTTCTTCTGCAGGATCATCAGGGTTGATGCCCGAGAAGTACTGTCTGAGGCGTGCTGTGTATGTAGCGAGGTCGCTTGCTACATAATCCTTGAGTGTGATAGCCTTGTACTCGCTGCGCATCATGATAACGAGCTGGTCATCTGCAATACCTGTACGAACCAAGTTCCAGATGTAATCGGAAGTGCATCCCTCAAGAGGCTCTGAAGAAACATCCTGATTCTGATACATTCCATAACGCCAGTAATCAGCAAACATGCCATCGTTTGTGCAAGGGTATGTCATAAACACGTTACCTACATGCTGATTGCTCATCTTGTAGGTGTCGCTTATTCTCGTAACAGTTCCATCTTCGTTTAAATAATAGTCGCTTCCCTCTACGCCATAAAGGAGTATGTTGCAGAGCTCGGAGTCGGTAACGAGATCCTCGATAATCTCCATGGAACGAGAAGCTGATGCAGTATACTTCGTAACTGCAAACATTGCATCAAATCCATCTGTTGTATATACGCGAGGAGTGTCAAGCACAACAATATAATTGTTTTCCTGGTAAGCAAAGCGAGATGCATAGTCGTCCGAGACAACCTTGATACCATAGTCGCTCGCCTCTTCTGTAGCAAAATATCCGTTTGTGTTGGACTCTGCAACAAACTTGAGGTAATCTACGTAGTTAGCATTTTCAAAGGTGTTGGCAATGGTTACATAATCGCCGTAGCCTGTATCTGCATTGTAGAATGTAGCCAAAGCGAAGGGCTCGCCATTGTCTGACCAGAACTTAACAGTAGGATAATCAAACTGAGACTGAATAGGAGCAACCCCTGTAAGAGAATCGTCGTTTGCAATGCTCTTTGCAAAATCAAGGCACGCCATATAGTCTACCAAAACATTTCCTGTTTCGTCAACGTCTACAAAGTCACTCTCTACAAGATAGTAGTTGCTTGCAAGCTCCTTGTTGATAAGGAGATACTTGTAGTTACCAACAACTACATTGTTAGGAACTGCATACCAACTGTCGTTGATCTTTGTGTTGGTAAGCAAGCTTGTATTGATATACTCTTTTATAGCATCGTTGTCGCCGTTTATGTATGTAGTAATATCCTCGAGGTGACCAGCAGCAATGTACTCCTCAAGCATAGCCTTATCAGTGATAAGAACGATGTCTATCTGGTTTTCCTGTGCTTCGGGATAAACAAGCTCAGGAAGGTTGAACTCATCGAGCACAGTCTCTACAACATAGCCGTCGTAAACTGTGGAAGGAAGCTTGTCATATGATGCACCAAAGCTTGCCTTTGCATCAGAAAGCGCCTTGTCGAGCGCCGCCTTATATTCATCACTTGTGTTGAAAACAAATTCAACCTGAGTAGAATACTTCTCTCTTGCAACTGCATTGAAAGCATCCTGCATGGCATCCTTTGCTTCTTCTGTAGTCACGTCATCTGTAACTATATGGAATCTCAAGGTAATTGCATTTCTTACCTTTTCTTCATCTTCTACGATATCGTCGCCCTGCTGCTTCTCGCCACATCCAACGAGGAACATAGACATTACCATCACCAGGCACAAGACCAGGCACAAAAGTTTTTTCATAGTTGAAACATCTCCTCCAGATTTTTGAGTTAAAAATTCAAAAGCTTGTAAACAATACCTTATAATTGTACTATAAAAGTAATGAAATGTCAAGTTATTTCTCGCAATATAAAATATTTTGTAAGAAAGTGACAATATTGATACAAATCTTTAAAAAAGTGTAAATCAGAAATTAACAGAAATAGAGTTTATGTAATTTTGCACGCGTGTTGATCGCCACGTACAAAATCAGTCACGCTGCAAGAGCTTTGCTCTTGAGGGATGTCTGAGTTTTCTCAAGGACTTTGCCTCTATCTGTCTGATACGCTCTCTCGTTATGTCGAACTGCTTTCCGACCTCTTCGAGTGTGTGAGGTCTTCCGTCCTCAAGACCGAATCTCAATCTCAAAACCTGCTCCTCACGGGGCGCAAGCGTATGAAGCACAGCCTCAAGTCTTTCGCGTACAAACGCCTGATTTGCCGCTTCGACAGGAGAAAGTGTCTCTGTATCCTCGACGAAATCTCCGAGATGGCTGTCCTCCTCCTCACCAATAGGAGTTTCAAGAGATACGGGGTCCTGCGCTATCTTCATTATATCTCTTACCTTTTCGGGAGTCATATCGAGCCTCTTTGCGATTTCCTCTGTAGTAGGATCTCTGCCAAGCTCCTGCAGGAGCTGACGCGCAGTTCTGGAAACGCGGTGAATGGTCTCAACCATATGAACGGGAATTCTTATAGTTCTTGCCTGATCCGCGATAGCTCTTGTTATAGCCTGTCTTATCCACCATGTCGCATATGTGGAGAACTTATATCCCTTCTTGTAGTCGAATTTTTCAACAGCCTTCATAAGACCGAGATTTCCCTCTTGGATAAGGTCAAGGAAGAACATTCCCTTTCCTACGTGGCGCTTTGCGATACTTACAACAAGACGAAGGTTTGCTTCAACAAGCTCGTTTTTAGCCGCCTTATCGCCAAGAGCTACCTGCTCTGCAAGATACATTTCTCTTTCAGTAGAAAGAAGCGGAATCTTTCCTATTTCCTTGAGGTACATTCTTACAGGGTCATCAGAGGAAATTCCCTCTGACATAAGAAGCTTTTCCATCTTATGAGGATTATCAAACAAGTCGAGCTCGCTCTCAATATCGCCCAAGCCGTCCTTGCCCATATCGGCAGAATCCACGCCGTTTGCGCCAAGAGCATCACCAATGTCCTCAAGCTGCTCTATGTCGTAATCAACGTCCTCAAGAACCTTCATTATGTCGCTGTCGGAACCTATGCCGTCTTCAGCGACTGCCTTGTCAATAAAAGAATTTACATCTTTTATTCTTTTTTCATCAAATCCCATTTTAACGTCTCCTTTAATGAACTTTATGTTGATGATATCTGACGATATCAAACGTTTAGTTTTTCACGTTTTTTGTTGATAATATCGTTGAGGTCCTCCAAGGAAGAAATGGAATCGGCGTTTTTCTTTTCGCGTACCATTTGCTTCATCCTGTCTACGATATCCTTATATACCCCTTTGTCGTTGTTTTCCAAGGACATTCTGGATATTTTCATCTGGGTTATTCTTCCCACCTCTTCGGGAGAAAAACAATTATCTATCTGACTTTCGTCAAGATTTCCGTTTTGTGTATTCTCCGATATAAATGCAAAAACCTTTTTACCAAACTCGGTGAAAAAATCTTCCGTCGTCAAGTAGTCCTCGCTTGCAAAGGTGTGTGCTCTTATGTCGTGATACAGGAGAAGCATCCCCAAAACAGATTCCTCCGCTCTTGCCAAAGAAGGAGCTTTTATGAAATCGGGGTTTATCCTATCGAAAAATCCTGCCGTAGCCTGATGCATACGCTGAGTTTCCTTTTTGCCCTCTTCACGAGCATTTTTACGAATGTTCTTGTCGACATCGTTTTTAATGCTCTTAAAATCTATATCAAGCTTTTTGGAAAGCTCTCTCATATAAACTTCTCGTTCTGCCGAAGAATAAACATTGGAAATTACTTTGCAAAGCTCGGAGCAAGCGTCAATTTTATCCTGTGGAATACTGATGTTGTACTTCGAAAGGACCTTGTCCATATTGAAGTCGAACTTCGTAGAGCTGCCATCAAGCAGCTTTCTGTATGCATCTGCGCCAAAGGTTTTTATATACTCATCGGGGTCCTTTGCGCCCTGCATCTTCAGCACTCTGACCTCAAGACCAACCTCCTCAAGCATTTGCAGCGCCTTTGTCGCCGCCTTTTGTCCTGCTTCGTCGCTGTCGTAAGATATATACACCTTTTTGGTGTACCTGCTCATCAGTCGAGCCTGCTCAGGAGTTATAGCTGTGCCGAGAGTAGCCACCGCATTAGAAAATCCTGCGGCATGCAAGGCGATAACATCAAGGTATCCCTCGCAAAGTATCATACTGTCAGCGCAATACTGTCGAGCATAGTTTAATGCAAATATATTTTTACTCTTTTTATATACTGGTGTGTCGGATGAGTTCTTGTATTTCGGGACACTGTCGTCCATAACTCGTCCACCGAATGCAATCACATTTCCGCTAACATCTATTATAGGAAACATAACGCGATTGCGGAATGCAGAGTAAGCTCTTCCCGTCTTTTCACTCTTGCCACACAAAAATCCTGCGACAAGCTCGTCATCCGTATATCCCTTTGCTCTCATATAATTGTAAAAGGGGTTCCCATCGGATGGCGCAAATCCAAGCCCGAAGTGCTTTATAGTAGCGCTTGAGAGCTTTCTTTTTTGCTGAAGATATCCGAGCGCCGCCACTGAATCAGGCGCATTTTCATACAAAGATGCATGAAAAAACCTGGCAGCATCGCGATTCATCTGCAAAAGCTTTGATCGGTCGTACCTTTTTCCGCCGTCATCCACCGCATCTCTTTTGATGGTTATTCCTGCTCTTTTTGCAAGAAACTCGACTGCGTCCTCGAAGTCGAGATTTTCTGCCTTTTTTACAAATGTGATAGCGTTTCCGCCTGCACCACATCCAAAGCAGTAAAAGCTTCCGTTAGACGGATAGACCGTAAACGACGGAGTTCTTTCGCTGTGAAAGGGACACAGTCCCTTATACACAGACGCCGCGCGCTGCAAGGAGACGTACGAGGATATCAACGAATGTATATCCGTCCTCGACGTTATTTCCTCAATAACTGTTCTATCTATCATGTGTTATTTCCTTGCCATACCTTTGGTATGAATATTTTTTGGTATAAGTCTATTGCATATCTGTCAGTCATGCCCGAAACGAAGTCGCATACACATCGGTCAAGTCCGTCACGCTCAATGTTGCCAAAGTACAATTCGGGCATCTGCTCGGGTTTTTCTCTGTAATATTGAAACAAGCTTATCAGCAGATCCTGTGTTTTTGCTTCCTCGGCTTTTGCCACGGGGCTTGTATAGACGTTTTCGAACAAGAAGTTCTTCAGCGCCATCATCGCCTCGCCTACGTCATCGGTCATGCTTATTTTATCAGAATCAGTACTTGCCAGAATAAGAGACGAAACAAGTGTATTTATTCTATCACTATGGTTGTCACCGAGCACTCTTGAAATTTTCTTCGGTATATCGTCATTTGAAAGAATGCCTGCGCGACAAGCATCGTCTATATCGTGATTTATGTATGCAATTCTATCCGCATACTTAACTATAACTCCCTCGAGGGTAGACGCCATATTGTCGCCCGTATGATTGACGATTCCGTCTCTAACCTCATAGGTCAAATTCAGCCCTTTTCCGTCATTTTCGAGAAAGTCGACGACTCTCAAGCTCTGCGCATAATGTGTGAAATCGGGATCAAAGCATTTCTGCATCGCCACCTCTCCCGCGTGACCGAATGGCGTGTGTCCCAAATCGTGACCGAGCGCCGCCGCTTCACACAAATCCTCGTTTAAATGCAGGGCTCTGGCTATAATTCTCGCTATCTGAGTCACCTCAAGAGTGTGAGTCATTCTCGTACGGTAATGCTCGTCCTTTGGAGAAAAAAACACCTGAGTCTTATGCATAAGACGGCGAAAGGATTTTGAATGTAATATTCTATCCCTATCTCTCTGGAACTCCGTCCTTATCTGACAGGCGTCATACGGATGCAGGCGTCCCTTTGTGTCTGATGTGCGGAATGCATACGGAGAAAGGAAAAGCTCTTCCCTTTCTATAAATCGTTGACAAATATTTTCCAAGATAATTCTCTCTTTATTTTGTATTTTTTTACAATTATTATTCTTTATATACTAACTTGGCGTTTTTTATGCATTTGCAAAATGTATTCTAATATAATATACGATTTTTACCACTGTTTTGCTTTATTTTTCTATTCTTTTATTTGTTTTATATCAAATTATTTTATTTTTCGCCCTCAAAGCGCTCACCGACAAGCTCTATCTCTGATCTGCCGTTGCAAATTTCGTTTATATTTTTCTCAAAGTCTTGGGTTTCGCCGTTTTTGATGATTGCAACAAACTCTACTCTGTCTGCAAAAACGGCATCCTCCGTCTTTATATTACAGTCGCCAATCCAGGAAATCAGCTTGTTGTAATCCGAATAAGTGCATTTTATCTTATACAGAGAGTGCATTTTGTAGGTAACTATCTCTGCCTCTGCCATCGCTTCCTTTGCCGCCTTAGTATAAGCATGGACAAGTCCACCTGTACCGAGCAGAATTCCGCCGAAATATCTGGTTACAACTATGGCTATATCGGTGCACCCCGATTTTTTTATCATATCAAGCACCGGGAGACCTGCAGTACCCTGAGGCTCATGGTCATCGCTATAACGAGACATCGAGTTTTCTCTTAAAACGTAGGCATACACGTTATGCTTGGCGTCGGGATATTCGGATTTTATCTTTTTGACAAAGGCGATAGCCTCCTCCTCGGTAGAAACAGGCATAGCGTGACCTATAAACTCCGATTTCCTTTCCTCGAAGGTGTAGCGCCCAAAATGCTTGACGGTCGTATATTCATTCATTTTTATTCTCCAAATATATATCTTTCATAAGGAGGCATCTTGATGAGGTCAATAGTTGCAGTAACGAGTATAAACTCGTCTGTGTAATCAACGCTCTCTACAATTGCATCGTTATACAATGAATTGAGCCTTGCAGAGTCACTATATGGAATGTGCAGCACAAGCTTTTTTCTCTTGTCGGAAACTATGCGCTCTATCAAGGAAAGAAGCTCGTCTATGCCCTCCCCTTTTTTAGCCGAAATGAACACGGAATTTTCTTCTACACATCCTGGGAGCAATTCGCAGGCGTCTGCCTTGTTATAAGCGTATATTGTGGGCTTATCAGATGCGCCAAGCTCTTGCAAAAGCTCCTTTGTTACGCTGAGCTGCTGCTCGTATTCCTTGTCGGATACGTCTATAACTATCATAAGAATATCGGCATATATAGCCTCGTCCAAGGTAGACTTAAACGCCTTGACAAGCTGATGCGGAAGATTTTTTATAAGACCTACTGTATCTGTCAAAAGCACAGTATCGCCACACGGAAGCTCAAGTCTTCTCGTGGTAGGATCAAGTGTTGCAAAGAGTTTGTCCTCTGCTATAACACCGGCGTCGGTCAAATAATTGAGCAAGGTCGACTTTCCTGCATTAGTGTAACCTACGATAGCAATCTTTGGAAGTCCACTCTTATCCCGCGCCACTCGCATTGTAGTACGATTTTTCTCCATCTCTCTTATCTGCTCCTCGATGGAAACTATTCTACGCTTAATATATCTCCTGTCACTTTCGAGCTTGGATTCTCCAGGGCCTCTCGTGCCGATACGACCTTCCTGACGGGAAAGCTCAGCACCTCGTCCGACAAGTCGGGGAGCAGTATATTTCAATTGCGCAAGCTCGACCTGGAGCTTGCCCTCGCCACTTACGGCGTGCAGAGCAAATATATCGAGTATGAGCATCGTCCTGTCTATGACCTCGACACCTACGTCCTCTTCAATATTTCGTATCTGAGAGGGAGAAAGCTCTATGTCAAAAACCACGAGCTCTATAGAGTTAGCGCTACAAACTTCGGCCAGCTCCTTGATTTTTCCGCTTCCTATACATGTCCTCGGATCATAAGTAGGCTTTATCTGCACTACTCTGCAAAACGCCTCGCCGCCTGCCGTATTCAAAAGTCGCTCAAGCTCGTCAAGGCTTGAATTACATTCATCAAGCTCATTCTTATCGGAAGCTATGCCAACAAGGACTGCACGCGACACAAGATTTTCTGTCATAAAAACTCCTTTACATGACGAAAAAAGGCGTGAGGGTTTTACCCGCCACGCCAAATTTACTCTTTAAGATTACTTTCCGCTTGCTGCAAGACGCTTCTTAAACTTATCAACACGTCCGCCAACATCTACAAACTTCTGCTTGCCGGTAAAGAAAGGATGACACTTGGAACAAATATCAACAGTCATATCGCCCTTTACAGAACGAGTAACAACAGTTTCTCCACAAGCACACTTGATTGTAGCTTCTTTATAATCCGGATGAATTCCTGCTTTCATTTTTTCACCTCTTAACATAGAAATTGCTTTTACGCTTTATTATATCATATGTTTTTTGATTTTGCAAGTAGTTTTTTGATTTTTTTAAAAGTTTTTGTCTATATTTTTTCTGACATTTCAAGCCTTAATCTATCCATTATCTTTTTCTCAAGCCTTGAAATATACGATTGAGATATTCCAAGCATATCGGCGACCTCTTTTTGCGTGCGCTCCTTCCCGCCCTTCAAGCCAAATCTGAGCTCTATAATAGTCCTCTCCCGCTTGTTTAATGCTTCGACGGATTTGCGCACCATTCTTCTCTCCTCGTCCTCCTCTATACGTCGGCACACGACATCGGAATCGCTACCGAGCACATCAGCGAGAAGCAGCTCGTTTCCATCCCAGTCCACATTAAGTGGCTCGTAGATGGAAATCTCCTTTTTCTGCGAATTGTTTTTCCTTATATACATCAATATCTCATTTTCAATACACCTTGATGCATAGGTGGCGAGCTTGATATTCTTGTCAGGCTGAAAGGTATTTATCGCCTTCATAAGTCCGACGCTACCTATAGAAATAAGGTCCTCTATCCCTATGCCTGTATTGTCAAACTTTTTGGCTATGTAGACTACCAAGCGAAGATTATGCTCTACAAGAACATTTTTGAGGCTCTCATCTTCCTGTAGTCTCGACAGTATTTCCGTCTCCTCCTCGTGTGTCAGCGGGAGTGGTAGTACGTCAGGCCCGTTTATGTAAAAAACGGCCCTTGCCTTCCTCTGGCGGAAGAAATTCACTATCCTCTTAAACACATTGTTCAAGCAAGCAAAAAACCTTTTAAAAAACATAAAATCACCTCATAAAGCATTTGATGTATCACGCCACGAGCGAGACAGGGACAATGGCATCCAAACCGTCAAATTTATCATTTTCATTGTTGAAAGCAATAATGGCATCTACTACATATCTTATACTTCCACTCTTTTTGCTTTCTATAATCTCTATTTTCTCGGGTTTGTATGCGATGAGAATCTTTTCGCCGCCAAGAGATTTGCTCGGTATAAATCTTAAGGGTGCAAAGGTTAGTCCATCTCGCACCGTCCCCTCCTCGCACCAAGACCTTACCGCATGATATGTATCATATGGTATCAAATCCTTAATCGCAGAAAAATTCATTATAATAACAGGCGCACCCGTAAAGGGATCCTTTAGTAAATTCCCGCTATCAACAAAGGCAGAAAACTCCTTTTCCTTGCCATTGGAGTGAATGCTTATTTTACACTTTGTTTCTTTTGAGGATGAAGTGAAAATTCGGGAAAAGGAATATATCAGCGATGCGCAAAGCGTAGAAACCGCCATAAACACGAGCATCCGGTTACCCTCGCCTGTGCCTTCATACTCGCTGTACCTGAAATAGTCGTACAAAAAATTGTAAAACGCCGTTATTGCTCCACCAAGCGCAATAGAAACCACGAAAAAGCTCGCAATCAAACGAAAAAATCTCTCCCCTCGCACTTCTTTGCCATAAGCTATGTAGCACAATAAAATCGGCAGGACAATATTCAATGCTATCCCAAGCACGCCCCTTGTGTTCAATATAATGACAAGCACAGAAAAAACGCCGCCGACAAGCGAGGAAAGTGCGAGTAGTCTTTTATCCTTTGGCGCATTTACAAAAACTCCGCCAAGATATAAGGCTATAAAGTCCATCGAAAAATTTATTAAGAAAAGCACATCCGGATATATTATCTGCATATTTTACCTTCCTTGACAACACTTCTCATAACAATATTATACGATTTCACTTGTAAAAAATATGTCTGCTTTGGAATGAATTTTATGTAGTTTTTTTAATTAACAGAAAGCAAAACACCGCAAAATGACGAAAACAGCCACCAAAGCTTCGGCAGGTGACTGTTCCTAGGGCATTCTTTATATTTGCAATCAATTAAAAGTATTATCAAAAGAAAAATGCGCCTCGCATGAGGCGCATTTTTCATCTTATCAGAGACCTCTCTTCACATATGTTGTGTGAAGGAGCTCGTGAGATTTGTGAGAACCAGGCTTCTCAAGGAACTCATCATAAAGCTTCTTTACAATGGAGTTCTCGTGAGACTTTCTGAGGTTCATCTTCTTGTCAGCATTGTAGAGTATGGAAGCTCTTGCTGCACGAAGATCGATGTCGTTGCGAACACGAGCGGGCTGAATGGGCTGACCACCACCGTTTACACATCCACCAGGACATGCCATGATCTCGATGAAGTCTACCTTCTCTTCGCCAGACTGTACGCGCTTCAAAAGCTCTTTTGCATTGCCTGTTCCACTTGCAACAGCAACCTTGAGCTCAATGTCACCGAGCTTGTAGGTAGCACGCTTGATGCCCTCTACACCACGAACGTCGTCGAAGTCGATGCACTCGAGCTGCTTGCCTGTGATAACCTCAGCAGCAGTACGAAGAGCTGCCTCCATAACGCCACCTGTAGCACCGAAAATAACACCTGCGCCACTTCCGATTTCGACAGGCTGGTCAAACTGCTCGTCCTCGAGCTCTCTGAAGTTTATGCCTGCCTGCTCGATCATTCTTGCAAGCTCTCTTGTCGTGATAGCAGCATCAACATCAGGAACACCTGCAGCGCTCTGATCTGCTCTGCCAATCTCAAACTTCTTTGCAGTACAAGGAATGCAGGATACCATGAAGATGTCCTCTGCCTTGATGCCCATCTTGTTTGCGAAGTATGTCTTATACATAGCACCAAACATCTGCTGGGGTGACTTGCAGGAAGAAAGGTTGTCTATCATATCAGGGAAATAATGCTCGCAGAACTTGATCCATCCAGGTGAGCAGGATGTCATCATGGGGAGCTTTCCACCATTGTTAAGTCTGTCGAGGAACTCTGTAGCCTCTTCCATAATTGTAAGGTCAGCTGTAAAGTTCATATCGTATACACCGTCAAAGCCAAGGCGCTTTGTAGCGGCGATCATCTTACCCTCTGTGTCAGTACCGGGAGCGTATCCAAACGCCTCGCCGATGCCTGCACGTACGGAAGGAGCCATGCAAATCGCAACGTGCTTGTTCGGATCTGCAATTGCGTCAAGAACCTTCTGAGTATCGTCAACCTCGTAAAGAGCGCCAACAGGGCAAGAAACGATACACTGTCCGCAGTTGATACAAGAGGTCTCGTCAAGAGGAAGGTCGAATGCGCATCCAATATTGGTATCAAAGCCTCTGTTCTTAGCCCCGATTACGCCTACGCCCTGATTCTGACAAGCAGCTACACAGCGTCTGCAGAGGATACACTTGTTGTTGTCTCTTACGATAGAAGGACCAAAGCTCTCTATGGAGTACTGATTTCTAGCACCCTCAAAAGCAGTTTCCTCTACTCCGTAATCACGGCAAAGCTTCTGGAGCTCGCAGTTTGTGGAGCGAACGCAGGACAAGCACTTCTTTTCGTGACCGGAAAGAAGAAGCTCGAGATTCATCTTTCTCGCCTTAACAACCTTAGGAGTGTTTGTGAATATTTCCATTCCCTCGTTTACAGGGTGAACACAAGAGGTAACCAAGCCTCTTGCGCCCTTTACTTCAACAAGGCAAAGACGGCAAGCGCCAATTTCGTTTATATCTTTGAGGTAGCAAAGTGTAGGAATATCTACACCTGCTATTTTTGCAGCTTCGAGAACGGTAGCATTTGCAGGAACCAAATAATCTCGGCCGTTTATTTTTACATTAACCATATCCATAATTATTTAAGCTCCTTTCTTATTTCTTATAAATTGCATTAAACTTACACTTGGAAATACAAGCGCCGCACTTAATACACTTGCTTGTGTCGATTGTATGAGGATTCTTAACGGATCCTGATATAGCGCCAACAGGACATACTCTTGCGCACGCCGTACAACCCTTACACTTGTCAGCATCAACGTTAAATGTAAGAAGATCCTTACATACGCCTGCAGGACACTTCTTGTCAACAACGTGAGCGATGTACTCATCTCTGAAGTACTGAAGTGTAGAAAGAACGGGGTTAGGAGCAGTCTGTCCAAGTCCGCAAAGAGATGCGCTCTTGATGAAATAAGAAAGCTCTTCAAGACGGTCAAGGTCTTCCATAGTACCATTTCCGCTTGTAATCTTGTTGAGTATCTCAAGAAGTCTTACAGTACCCATACGGCAAGGAGTACACTTACCGCAGGACTCGTCGACAGTGAACTCAAGGAAGAACTTAGCTATGTCAACCATACAGTTATCCTCGTCCATTACGATAAGACCGCCAGAGCCCATCATAGAGCCGATAGCAAGAAGATTATCGTAATCGATAGGAGTATCGATAAGAGAAGCAGGAATACATCCGCCGGAAGGTCCACCTGTCTGAGCAGCCTTGAACTTCTTTCCGTTAGGAATACCGCCGCCTATTTCCTCGATGATCTTGCGAAGTGTGGTGCCCATGGGAACCTCTACAAGACCTGTATTGTTGATCTTTCCGCCAAGAGCAAATACCTTTGTACCCTTGGACTTCTCTGTTCCTATAGATGTGAACCACTCAACGCCCTTGAGGATTATCTGGGGGATGTTAGCGTAGGTCTCAACGTTATTAAGAACTGTGGGGCTGGCAAACAAGCCCTTTACTGCAGGGAAAGGAGGACGGGGACGAGGCTCGCCACGCTTACCTTCAATGGAAGTCATAAGAGCAGTCTCTTCTCCGCAAACAAATGCGCCTGCGCCAAGACGAATGTCAAGGTCGAAGTCAAAGCCGGTATCGAAAATGTTCTTGCCGAGCAAGCCGTATTCCTTTGCCTGATCTATTGCGATCTGCAAACGCTTAACTGCTATAGGATACTCTGCACGAACGTAAACGTAACCCTGATTAGCACCGATAGCGTAACCTGCTATTGCCATAGCCTCTATCAATGCATGGGGGTCACCCTCGAGAATGGAACGGTCCATAAATGCGCCCGGGTCGCCCTCGTCAGCATTACAGCAAACATATTTCTGGACCTGTCCACGATTGCCAGAAGCAAACTTCCACTTCAAGCCTGTAGGGAATCCCGCGCCTCCGCGTCCGCGCAAGCCGGAATCAAGTATGGTCTGGATTACTTCATCAGGTGTCATTTCTGTAAGAACCTTACCCAATGCTGCATAACCGTCCATAGCTATGTATTCATCAATTACCTCAGGGTTGATAACACCGCAGTTACGAAGCGCAACGCGGAGCTGGGACTTGTAGAATGCAGTATCATTA
>JAZRQS010000044.1:0-14322 GCA_045649925.1 Eubacteriales bacterium
CGGTGCTTCCGCTGACCTTTACGGTATTGCCGTTTTGAGTTATAGAATCTATTTTTACCGAATAATTTTTCATGTTCACTTTAATTGCCTCGCTTATTACTATATCTTTTCAGAGAATGACGAGACAATGTTCGTCATTCCCTGAGTGTTTTGTAAATTTAATTACTTATACATCGGGCCGTAGGTCTGGCAAGCTCTATAGTCCTGTCCTTCCTTATCCATACCGAATGCGTTCCAAGCGGCAGGACGGAATATCTTCTCCTCGGGAACGTTGTGCATACATACGGGAATGCGGAGCATAGAGCAGAGCGTGATAAGGTCAGCTCCTATATGTCCGTAGGAGATAGCGCCGTGGTTTGCGCCCCAGTTTCTCATTACCTCGTAAGCCGTCTTAAACGCGCTTCCCTCCTTGCCGTCACAGCGAGGGGCAAACCAAGTACAAGGCCAGGTAGGATTGGTTCTTTCCATAAGCGTGTCGTTAACCTCCTTGGGAAGATCCACAGTCCAACCCTCAGCGATCTGAAGCACCGGTCCGAGTCCCTTAACGAGATTAAGTCTTATCATCGTACAGGGCATCTCCGCGTAAGTATCGAAATGGCTGGAGAATCCGCCGCCGCGGAAGTTATCAAAGCCCGCCTCGCACCAAACGGTAGCGTCGGTCATCTTCTTGATATCCTCGTCGGTTACCTCCCACCAACGCTTCATAACCGCGTTGCCGTTTTCATCGGTGCAAACACCCGAAGCGTCAAGACAAGCCGCGCCCGAGTTGAGCAGATGGATAATGCCGTCGGATTCCTTTGCCTTGCCCTCAAGCTTATATCCGGTCACGCGCTCGGTAGCCTCGCCCGACCAATATGTACGAACGTCGGCAAAGATCTGCGCGCGGTGAGTAAGAAGTCTCATAAAGAGCATACCGAGACCGTTGAGAACGTCATTCTCGGTTGCGAGCGTATAGGGCTCTCTTGCGCCCTGATAGTCAAAGGTAGAGGACAAAAGCGCCTCGGGATAGTCACAGTTGGGCCAATGGTCTGTCCACTGTCTTTGTCCCTGGAAGCCGCCGACGATGGCATTGTGTCCGACCTTCTCCTCGACGAACGCGTCGGGAAGATTATCGTTGCCCGCCATAAGATCCTTGATTATGCAGTACATCTTAACAGTGAATTCCCACTGCTTTTCCTTCTCCTCGGGAGTAAACTTGATTCTGACCTTTTCGCCGAGGAATTCAACCTCCTCAACGTTGTCGTCACGGCCTTCCTTGCAGTGCTCCTTTGTCCAAGCGAGCGCCTTCTGGTAGTCCTCCTCGCAGTAGATACCCTCTTCCATACGGCGAAGGATCTCTACCTCGTCAACGGACTCGACTCTCATGCCGAAGTATTCCTCGAGCATTGCCTGATCCATGATAGAGCCTGCGATACCCATACACTGAGAACCGATCTGGAGGTATGACTTGCCTCTCATGGTTGCAACTGCAACGGCAGCGCGACCGAAGCGGAGAAGCTTTTCCTTTACGTCATCGGGCATCTGGGTAACCTGGTCGCGATCCTGTACCTCGTGTCCGTAGATACCGAATGCGGGAAGTCCCTTCTGCGCGTGACCTGCAAGAACTGCGGCGAGGTAAACGGCGCCGGGTCTCTCAGTTCCGTTAAAGCCCCATACACCCTTTATTGTGTGGGGGTCCATATCCATCGTCTCGGAGCCGTAGCACCAGCAGGGAGTTACGGAGAGGGTGATGGAAACGCCTTCTTTTTTGAACTTGTTAGCGCAAGCAGCTGCCTCGGGCACACGTCCGATGCAGGTGTCTGCCATAACTACCTTTACGGGTTCACCGTTAGAGTAGAAGAGATTTTCTTCAAAAAGCTTTTTAGCGGATTCTGCCATTGCCCAAACAAGAGGCTCAAGCGACTCACGCATCATCTGAGGTCCGCGACGACCATCAACTATCGGGCGAATACCGATTACGGGATAATCGCCTACATATCTGTTTTTTGCCATAGTGGTGTATCCTTCCTTTTTATGTAATTTTTCAATCAGGTTTAGCTAAGCAAACCATCGTTTCTGGAATAATTATATCATACAAATTTTATATATACAACTGTTTTGTGCGAAAATTAACAAAAATAATTTGTAAAAAATAAAAAATATTATTTACTTTTACTTGTAATTATAGTATACTTTACTTGTAAAGATATGCACATATGGAGGTATAGATATGTCAAAAAAGGTTTTAGCCTTTGATTTCGGCGCTTCAAGTGGACGCGCTATGCTCGGCGACTTCGACGGCAAAATGATAAATGTTAAGGAGATACACCGCTTCTCAAACGATCCCGTTATCGTAAACGGAACAATGTATTGGGACGTGCTCCGTCTTTTCCACGAGGTAAAGCAGGGAATTATCAAGGCACTTCAGGAAACGAAGATAGACGCCATCGGTATAGACACGTGGGGCGTTGACTTCGGCGTACTCGACAAAAACGGCGAGCTTCTCGCAAACCCTGTAAACTACCGTGACAAGCGCACAGAGGGTATGCCCGAGGAGGTCTTTGAGAAGATCAGCAAGAGCGATTTGTATAAAAAGACGGGAACGCAGACTATGCGTATCAACACCATCTACCAGCTCTACTATCTCTTCAAGTATCGCCCCGAGCTTATGGAGCAGTGCGACAAGATCTTGTTTATGCCCGACCTTTTTGCATATTTCCTCACAGGCGCACGTCGTGCGGAGGCGACAATTTCGTCAAGCTCCAACTTCCTCGACCCCTACACAAAGACGTGGGCGACCGACGTTCTTGACGCCATCGGTATAGATAAGCGAGTTCTCCCCGAGATAATTCAGCCCGGCGAGACCTACGGCTACCTCACCCCCGAGCTTTGCGAGGAGTTCTCCTGCGAGAGCATTCCCGTTATCGCAGTATGCACACACGACACCGCATCTGCCGTTGCCGCAGCTCCCACCGATCGTGATTTCGTCTACATAAGCTGTGGCACGTGGAGCCTCTTCGGCACAGAGCTTAAGTCTCCCCTCATCAACGAGATGAGCGAGAAGATAGAGTACACGAACGAGGGTGGACACAACAACACCATAAGATTTTTGAAGAACATTATCGGTCTTTGGGTAATTCAGGAGTCCCGCAGACAGTGGATAAAGGAGGGCGAGCAGGTTTCCTACGCCGACCTCGAGCGCGAGGCTCTTGCCGCAGAGCCGTTTAAGTGCTTTATCGACTGTGACGCTCCCGAATTTGCCGTTGCAGGCAATATCCCCAAGCGCGTAAAGAAATTCTGCGAGGTTACAGGACAGTACGTACCCCAGACCAGAGGCGAGATAATGCGCTGTATCTACGAGAGCCTTGCGATGAAGTATAAGCTCAACTATAAGGCGCTTTGCGACATAAGTGGCAAGGACTTCGGACAGATAAATATGCTTGGCGGCGGTATCAAGGATACGCTTCTTTGCCGTCTTACTGCAAACGCTACGGGCGCTCGCGTGGTAGCAGGTCCCGTCGAAGCGACTGTAATGGGTAATATAGCGGTACAGCTTATCGCACTCGGCGAGATAGAAAACGTCGCGCAGGCGCGCGAGGTTATCCGTGACTCCGTAGAGCTCAAGATATACGAGCCTGCCGATACGGCTGAATGGGATAAGTACTACGAGGAATATTGCAAATACCTCGGCAAATCAGGCGAAAACGCGTAAGCGAAAAATATAAAAACGCATAAAAGACGGTGCGACCCGAGGTCGCACCGTCTTTTGTTGTTAGCATCTTTTTTTACTGTAATAAAGCTATAATGCCGTGAATATAATGTAGAGAAGAATTATTCCTCGTCGTCCTTCTTCGGAGGCAATGTGGCGATAGCCTCACGGCACTTACGGCAGATGAACTTATCCTCAAACTCGACGAGATCGCTCTTGCCTGTGCAAAGTACACAGAAGGGCTCGAACTTTCTTACACCGATAGAGTCACCGTAGAAAAGTATCTCTACATCATCGCCGTTGTTTATATTGAGCATGCGACGGAACTCCTTGGGGAGAACAACTCTGCCAAGCTCATCTATTTTTCTTACTATACCGTATGTTTTCATACCTCGATTTTGACTCCTTTTTTATTGATTTGCTACATTTTACCATAATAATTCAAAAAAGTCAAGTATTTTTTGACAAATAATTTACAAGAATTGTAATAAATCCTATATTTTTTACCTGTGCCGAAAAAACACGAAAAACAAACAAGACAAAATACGACAGGAAAATACAAATGCTTACAAAAAACACAGAACGCTTGATTTCAATGCTCCCGCCGAGCGTGAGGTGTGAGCTATACAGACTTGCAGAGAGCTACCCATCGTTCGAAGAACGACTTTCGGAGATACGGCTACGTGCAGACAGACTTTGCTCGCTCACCTTAGACGGCAAGAATATGGCGATGTCACTATCGCTTGACAGCGAAGCACTCGCACAATGTCTGCATCGCCTCTGCGGAGGCTCGGTCTACGCATATAGCGATACTCTGCGAGAGGGATATGTTACTGTTTGTGGAGGATACCGCGTTGGCGTGGCGGGAAGGGCAGTCTACGAGGGGGGATATATCGTCGGTGTCGGTGAGGTAAGCTCGCTTTGTATTCGTATTCCGCATATGGTAAAGGGGGCAGGGGATTTTGCTCTGTCGGTGTGGCGACGAATGGGGGGCAAGCGGGGAATGTTGATATATTCTCCCCCGGGCAACGGCAAGACCACCATGCTACGCGACCTCGCCCTACAGCTTTCATGTGGGAGTGACGCGCTTCGTGTGTGTGTCGTTGACTCGCGCAGTGAGATAGACGGCACGCTACTCCGTCGCTCTTGCTATATTGACGTGCTCGACGGATACGGCAAGGCGCAGGGCATTGAGATCGCCACGCGCGTGCTCTCGCCCGAGGTCATAATCTGCGACGAGATAGGCGGATACGACGAGGCTATGGCGATACTCGACGTGCAGAGCTGTGGCGTACCGCTTATCGCATCGGTGCATGGGGAGAGCGTGGAGCAGATTTTGTCACGAAACACAGTAGCTTTGCTTGCCAAAAGTGGAATTTTCGGCGCATATATAGGTGTGAAAAGGGAAAAGGACGGAGGATTTTTTTACACGGTTGACTACAGCGATTTTTAATTGAGGAGGTTTTCTTGTGCTCATCAAGGCATGCGGAGCGATAGCGCTCCTTACGGTCACTCTTTATTTGTGTATTCAGGCTTCGTCAATGGAAATCAGGCGCGTGCGACAGACGGAGGCGTTTTTACTTCTCCTCCGACACATCAAGGCGCAGATAAGCTGCTTTTGTATGCCACTTTGCGATATTTTCAGGGATTTTGAAAACGACTCGCTCGCATCAGTCGGCTTTATATCTGTGCTACGGGAAAGAGGCTTTCGCGCGGCGATCGAGGAATGTCGGGAAAAAATCTATCTCGACGAGGAGGAGATAAATATGCTCTGTGGCTTTGGCGACGAGCTTGGAAAAAGCTATCGCGAGTCGGAAATGGAGTTTTGCGACTACTACATATCCACCCTTGAGCAGTCGTATTCAAAAAGCAGGGAGCAGCAGCCCGCTCGCTCTCGTCTTTATCGCTCGCTTCTGCTGACGGGCGGTCTTATGGTGATAATAGTTTTTATATAATAAATGAAAATATAAAAGAACGGGAGAGAAAACATGGACGTAGGATTGATATTAAAGGTAGCAGGTGTGGGAATGCTCATTGCGGTGTCGCATCAGATACTGTCAAAGTCGGGCAGAGATGAACAGGCGATGCTCCTCTCCATCTGTGGAATAATTATAGTTTTGATAATGCTCGTGCAGCAGCTTGGCACTCTGTACGATACTATAAGAGACGTGTTCGGGCTATGAGCGTGTGGAGTATATGCGGAGTAGCCTTAATGCTCTCCATCTGCGCCTTGGTGGTAAAGGAAACGGGCGCGCGAAGCTTTTCATTTGTCGGTATTTTTGGCGGTGTCGCGCTCGTCTGCCTCGCCCTCACAAGATACAGAGAGCCTCTTTCATATATCCTCAATCTATCTGACACAGCAGGTGTGTCGGACTACGCCATCCTCGTGTTGAAGGTGCTTGCATTGAGCTATGCCGTCAGCTTGACCTCAGAGCTGTGCCGAGATCTCGGTGAAAGTCGCATCGCATCAGGCGTTGAAGCAGTCGGACGGGTGGAAATATTGCTATTATGTCTGCCTGTAGTGAGGGAAACTACGGAGCTTGCATTGAGCATGCTCGCTTGACGGAGGGTGTATGAAAAAACTTGCCTTGATAGTCGCATTGCTTCTTTGCCTGCCGTTTTTTGCCTGTCGCGTCAGAGCAAGCGAGATAAATACCACAATGCCCGACGAAGAAAAGCTCGTCGATAATCTGCTAGAGGCTCTCCCCGACCTCGCATACGAGAAAATAGGGGACAAACTCAAGGACGGAGACACATCAGCCCTTGTGGGTGTGGACTATCTTGCCACGCTTGTTTTTGATGCTGTACGAAACGAGGGGGGGAGCGTCGCAAGAAACGCTTGTGTACTGCTTTCGTTTGTCATTTTTTACGCCTTGCTTTCTTTTTTTTGCGACGGAGTGGGACAAGGCTTTCATAAAATGTCGACAGATGTGCTCGTGATTATATGCGCCGTTTGCACGTGCAGAATGTTTTCGGGGTGTGTCGAAATGGCGTATGCCTTTATCTCCGATGCGGCGCAATTCACTCGCTCGCTCATACCTATAACCACCTCGCTATATCTTATGGGTGGAAATTCGGCGACGGCGCTTAATGCGAGCGCAGGTGCGAGCGCATCGCTTTTGTGTATCGAGAGTCTGTGTGACGTCGCACTTCCGTTTCTTATACGCACAATGCTCGCCCTGACGCTTGTAGGGTGCATCGGCACGAGCGCACCTTACAACTCACTATGCAAAAGCGTGAGAAATACTTACTTAGGCGTGCTCGGATTTTTTACTATGGTGCTGTTTTGTGCGTTGACGTTTGGAAATATCGTTTCCTCGGCGCAGGATAGTGTCGCCGCACGAGCTGTCAAGTATGCGATAGGAAGCTCGCTCCCCATAGTAGGTAGTACTGTCAACTCGGCTTACGGCACGCTTTCTGCGTCAGTTTCGCTTATAAAAAGCACGGTGGGGGTGTCCTCACTTGTCGCAATAGGCGTGATAAGTCTGCCTGTTATCATAAGGCTGATGCTTTTACGGCTTGCCTTAAACATCTGCGCCGATATTGCGCAAATGCTGGACTGCTCAAGAATAGGAAAGCTTTATAGCGAGCTCCGTGCTGTGTATGACCTTGCGCTTTCAGCCGTTGTGTTTGTTGCGCTTGTTTTCGTTATTATAATTTCCGTATTTCTGAAATGCGCAAGCGCAATAGGATAGAAAATAGATAAGGAGAAGCGAGATAAAGTGAAGGAATACATTACAGTGGCAGTCTCGGTGTGCGCCATATGCGCCATAGCGAGTGCGCTTGCCCCCGACACAAAAATGACAAAGCAGGTGAATTTCCTTCTGTCGCTTGCGGTAATGGCATCGCTTGTCACCCCGATATTGAGCGCCATTCCATACGTTGAAGAAATGGGCAGAGAGCTTTTGTATCAGGTGGGGGAGGAGTATTCGCAGGATGGCTCGGATAATTTCTATCTCGACACGGTTACACAAAACGCCGTAAACGAAGGCGTAAGACGCTCGCTCTGTCAGGAGCTTGGCATACGAGAGGAGTGTGTTGCAGTGGAGTGTCAGTTCAACGTGGTAGGTGGCGACGTCATATTTGAAAAGGTGAGCGTCGGATTATCGGGCGAGGGCATATTTGCCGATATAAGCGCTATAAAAAGATTTATACAAAAAAATTTGTGCGAGCATTGCGAGGTGAGTATGCTTGAAAAGTGATTTGTCCGTCTTGAAATACATAAAAAATCTGAAAGGGAAGTGGGCGGTGCTCGCTCTCGCAGTCGTCGGGGTAATGCTACTTCTTCTCGGAAGTGGCGCACCATCGGGACAGTCGCGTGAGGCTCGTGACGGCTATTCCGACACGAGCGAGAGGTTTAAATCCGAGATTGTTTTGCAGATAAAGGAAATATGCACCAGAGTAAGCGGAGATTCCTCACCCACAGTCACCCTCACCCTTGAGCAAGGGGAGGAGTACGTATATGCGCGTCGCTCCGATGGTAGCTACGTCACTTCATCGGGAGACGCTGTGCTTTTATGCGCTCGTGCCCCGCTCGTGCGAGGTGTAGCCGTAGTATGCCGAAATGGTGACGATCCCGACGTAAAGAGCGAGATAACTTCACTTGTCTGCGCACTGCTCGGCATAGGCTCAAACAAGGTGTTCGTCAGCGCAAGTCGATAAAAATATTTTATCTTTTATGCATATAACCGAGAGTTTAATAATATAAATGTAATACATTCAAAGACAGTTATGGAGGAAAAACAAATGGCAAAATTTTTTGGCAGTAACGGAGCATTTTCAAAAATAGGAAGGCGCAATATCATCATCGTTTGCGCTGTGCTTCTTATCGGAGTGGCAGTCTACTTGAACTACATATGGTTCTACGACTCTGTTGACGACATCGGCTACGGCGACAACAATATGAGCGATGTCTATGGCGACTCTGTCGGTGACGACCTCGCATCGTCAAATCAGGCTGATGATAATTCCGGAAATGCATATTTCAGCGCTACACAGCTCAGTCGTCAGCAGGCGCGTGACGAGGCGCTTGACGTGTTGCAGAAGGTGCTTGACAGCGAGGACGCTCTTGAGGTGACCAAGGAGCAGGCGCTCGTTGACATATCCCGTATCGCCTCCGACATCGAAAAGGAGTCAAACATCGAGGCTCTCATCGTAGCAAAGGGCTTTGACAAGTGCATTGCTGTAATAAACGGCGATAGCGCAAGCGTGGTAGTCGACACCGACACAGCTCTCGTTGCAAGTCAGGTAGCGCAGATAACCGAGATAGTCTACACGTCAGCAGGCATCCTTCCTGCAAACCTGAATATCATTCAGAAATAAGGATAATACCTGAAAATCACAATTTCGCCTGAAATTGTGATTTTTCTTTTCCGAACAAACGCCCTTTTTGCTTCGTATATTGTTTTATATAGGTGATTATACTCTATATATCGACAATTGTCAATATGGAGAGCAGATTTTATAATTGAATTACAGTAAATTATTGGAGAATTGATATGATAACGTACGAGCCGTTTTATAAGACCTTAAAGGAAAAGGGCGTGAGCACGTATAAGCTCATAAATAAATATAACGTCAGCAGGAGCCTGCTCGACAGACTGAAGCACAATAAGCCTATCAGCACAGTTACTATAAACGACCTGTGCAATATCCTTGATTGCAGAGTAGAGGATATACTCGTCTTTATCCCCGATGAAGAAGTGGATAAGTGAAAAAATGAATAAATAAAAAAGAGTGCCGAATGTTCGGCACTCTTTTGGTTTTGTAAACTAAAGTTTACTTTTATTGTCTTTTGTCTATTGTGTAGGTGGGTACAAGCTCTGCAACAAGCTCCTTCATTCTGCTTGTCTCGTTGTACGCCTCCTCGTAAAGCTCGTCGAGCTTCTTCCAGAGAAATTCCTCGTCGATTACAAGAGGCTTTCCTATGCTGATAAGCTCGTTTTCCGTCTTCTGCAGGCCCTCGTCTGCCATGAGTCGCTCCTCGTACAGCTTTTCACCGGGGCGCAAGCCTGTGCATACAATGTCAATATCCACAAAAGGCTCAAGACCGCTGAGCTTGATGAGGTTGTAGGCGAGGTCGTATATCTTGACGGGCTCACCCATATCAAGCACGAATATCTCTCCACCCTTGGCGTATGCGCCTGCCTGAAGCACGAGCGAAACCGCCTCCTGAATGGTCATAAAGTATCTTATGATGTCCTTGTGAGTAACTGTAACGGGGCCACCCTCGGAAATCTGACGACGGAAAAGCGGAATTACGCTTCCGTTTGAGCCAAGCACGTTTCCAAAGCGCACAGCCACGAATTCTGTGCTCTTGGAATGTCTGCCGAGCGTCTGCACTATCATCTCGCAGATGCGCTTTGACGCACCCATTACGTTTGTGGGATTTACCGCCTTGTCGGTGCTTATTTGTACGAAGCGCTTTGCCGCGTACTTGTCTGCCGCACGCGCTACGTTGAGTGTTCCGAACACGTTGTTCTTTATCGCTTCATTGGGGCTCGTCTCCATCAGGGGCACGTGCTTGTGAGCCGCCGCATTAAAGACTATTTCAGGACGGTGAGCTTCAAATACCGCCTCTATCTTGCCCTTGTCGCGTATGCTTCCTATTAGCACGAGCAAATTAAGCTCGGGATAATTGTGACGGAGCTCCTGCTCAATGTCATAGGCGTTGTTTTCGTATATATCGAATATAATGAGCTTTTTCGGGTTGTGAGACGCTATCTGACGACAAAGCTCGCTTCCTATCGAGCCACCGCCTCCTGTGACGAGTACCGTCTTGTTTTCTATGTAGCCGAGTATCTCGTCGAGGTCTACCTTTATCTGCTCTCTGCCAAGCAGGTCGGCTATATCTACATCACGTAGCTTTGATACGCTCACCTGCTCGTTGAGGAACTGATATATACCGGGGAGCGTCTGCACCTTACAGGTCACGCCGTTGCATTTCTCGTATATAGCCTTGCGTTCCTTTGCGCTGGCAGAGGGGAGTGCGACTATGATGTGCTGTATTTCAAATCTCTCGACAGCCTCCTTGATGTAGTCGGAGCTTCCTACTACGGGAATGCCGTTTATGAGGTTGCCTATCTTTCTTTCGTCATCGTCGATGAAGCATATAGGCTTCATATTAGTATTAGTAGAAGTAGTAAGCTCGCGCAAAATCATCGTGCCTGCCATACCTGCGCCGACTATCATCGTGGGTATCATATCGGTGTTTTTGTCGGAGCGCATCTTGAGCATGTAGAGGTACATTCTTCTGGACATTCTTGCAAAGCAGGACATAAGCGTGAAGATGATACCGCAGCCGATAGAAAATCTCCAGCCCGCACCGATAATGTACTCGGAGGCGACTGTCATTATGACGGCTATTATTACCGATGAAATGCCGATTTTCATGCATTCCTGAATGCCTATACTGCTGTATATGATGAAGTATATTCTGGATGCTATATATACGGCAAGAATCAGCACAAGATTAAAGGCATAGTATTTCGTTGCAATATCGGGGTGGTTTAAAAAAAGGCTCTCGGACTTCGTAAGGAGCATTGTAAAAATCATTGCGAGGAATAGCATTACTGCATCGCAAGCCATTGCAATTACGATTTTTGCCAGCTTTTTTAGTTTCATTTTTTCCTCTTTCGTGGCAAAGCGTAGGTTTTGCCAGTATTTTTAATTTAAACCTCAAATGTAAAAAACATCGAAATTTTGCAGTTATATATAGTATAGTTTAAAAGTCAAAAAAAGTCAAGACAAAATATTATTTTGCTACACAATGCACAAATATATTAAAATATGTGTACTATTTAAAGCTCGGCTATTGACACGCTCGTGCGAATGTAGTATAATATAGTCTATGTTTCTTGCCGATACGGCATCGAGGACACTTATAAGCTAATACATATTTTACATAAATGGAGGAACAACATATGAACAAGCTCAGAGTAGGTATAGTAGGCGCTACCGGTATGGTAGGTCAGCGCTTTATCACGCTTCTTGAAAATCATCCTTATTTTGAGATTTCCGCCCTCGTGGCAAGCCCTCGCTCTGCGGGAAAGACCTATGAGGAGGCTGTCGGAGAGCGCTGGAAGCTCGCTTCACCTATGCCCGAAAAGGTAAAGGGAATGACAGTCATTTCGTCTACCGAGATAGACCTTATCGCAGGTCTTGTAGATTTCGTTTTCTGCGCAGTCGATATGAAGAAGGACGAGATAAAGGCGCTCGAAGAGGCGTACGCAAAGGCAGAGATTCCCGTCGTTTCCAACAACTCTGCAAACCGTTGGACACCCGACGTTCCTATGGTAATTCCGGAAATAAACAACGACCATATCGCAGTTATCGAGTATCAGAGAAAGAGACTTGGCACAAAGAGTGGCTTTGTCGCTGTAAAGCCCAACTGCTCTATCCAGAGCTATGTTCCTGCCCTCACCCCCTTGCTCAAGTTCAAGCCCACAAACATTGTCGCTACCACATATCAGGCTATCAGCGGAGCAGGTAAGACCTTCCGTGAGTGGCCCGAAATGATAGACAACGTTATCCCCTATATCGGCGGAGAAGAAGAGAAGAGCGAGCAGGAGCCCCTTCGTATCTGGGGATCTATCGAAAACGGCGAGATAGTAAAGGCAAAGGCTCCCCTCATCACTACACAGTGTATCCGTGTTCCCGTTACCGATGGTCACACAGCGGCAGTTTTCGTAAGCTTTGAAAACAAGCCCGAAATAGACGAAATAAAGGAACTGTGGAAAAACTTCCGCGGACGTCCTCAGGAGCTTGGACTTCCCAGCGCTCCCGAGCAGTTCATCACCTACTTTGAGGAGGACAATCGTCCTCAGGCAAAGCTCGACCGTGATCTCTATGGCGGTATGGGTGTTTCTGTAGGCAGACTTCGCGAGGACTCCCTCTTTGACTACAAGTTTGTAGGACTTTCTCACAATACCTTGAGAGGCGCAGCAGGTGGCGCAGTGCTTATCGCAGAGCTTCTCTACAGAGAAGGATATATCGTAAAAAAATAAGAGCCCATCTTGCACAAGACGGCATAAAACAACGTAAGTTTTAGTAAAGAAAGGCTTCATATTATGAGTGGATTTTTTGGAGTTACTTCCCGAGAGGATTGCGTGTTTGATCTTTTCTACGGAGTTGACTTTCATTCCCACCTTGGCACAAGTCGCGCAGGTTTGGCGGTTTATGACGAGGAGTGTGGCTTTGACAGAGCCATACACAATATACAGAATTCTCCTTTCAGGACAAAATTCACAGCTGAATTTAACTCTATGAAGGGAAATATGGGTATCGGTTGCATCTCCGATTATGAGGCACAGCCTATACTCGTTCGCTCCCACCACGGCACGTTTGCCATCACCACTGTCGGAAAAATAAACAACGACGAGCAAATTCTCCGTGACATTATATCCGACCGCGCACATTTCTTTGAAATGAGCAACGGAGCTATAAACCCCACCGAGCTTGTCGCAGCTATAATAAACCAAAAGGACAATTTCATAGAGGGAATACAGTATGCCCAAGAGGTTATCGACGGCTCGCTTTCAATGATGATCCTTACACCTAAGGGTGTTTATGTTGCACGTGATAAGCTTGGAAGAACACCTGTCGCCATAGGCGAAAAGGAAGACGGCTATTGCGCATCATTCGAGAGCTTTGCATACCTCAACCTTGGCTACAAGGACTATCGTGAGCTTGGCCCTGGCGAAATAGTCGTTATGACTAAGGACGGAGTAAAAACTCTTGTTGCGCCAGGCAAGGATATGAAGATATGCGCATTCCTGTGGGTATATTACGGCTACCCGTCATCGTCATATGAGGGAATGAGCGTAGAGCATATGCGATATAACTGCGGAGCTCTGCTCGCAAAGAGAGACGATGTAAAGCCCGACTACGTAGCAGGAGTCCCCGATTCCGGAATGGCACACGCCATAGGCTATGCAAATGCGTCGGAGATACCCTATGCGCGTCCTCTTATCAAGTACACTCCCACGTGGGCGAGAAGCTTTATGCCTCCGTCACAGGAAAAGCGTGACCTCATCGCAAAGATGAAGCTGATACCGATACACGATTTGATTCAGGACAAGAGCCTGCTCCTCATCGACGACTCTATAGTCAGAGGAACACAGCTTCGTGAAATGGCGCAGTTTTTGTTTGACACAGGGGCAAAGGAGATACACATTCGTCTTGGATGCCCTCCTATAATGTATAGCTGTAAGTATCTCAACTTCTCACGCTCCACGTCTGATCAGGAGCTTATCGCCAGACGAAAGATAAGAGAATTAGAGGGCGAGGAGCCGTCTAAAGAGGTGCTTGACGAGTATGCAAACCCCGACAGCGAGAGATATAAGAAGATGGTAGACCTTATATGCGAGGAGATGAAGTTCACCTCGTTGCGCTACCACCGCCTTGACGATATGATAGAGGCGACAGGCCTTCCTGCAGACAAGATTTGTACTTGCTGCTGGAATGGTAAGGAATAATAAAAAAGGCTACCTTTGGCGTAGTGCCCTTAAGGACACTACGCAACTATGATCGCCTGCGGCGAGTTTAGAGTTATGATTGGCTACGCCAAGTTGTGATGTGCCTTCGGCACAGCTTGAAGAAACAAGGCGATCATATCATAACGTTTGCGAAGCAAA
>JAZRQS010000045.1:0-12820 GCA_045649925.1 Eubacteriales bacterium
GCCTGATGGAAAGATCAAAACATTTTCACGCGGTGGCTCAGATATTACAGGATCTATCGTAGCGCGCGCTTCGATGGCAGACTTGTACGAAAACTGGACCGATGTTTCAGGCTTCCTTATGGCAGACCCGAGATGTGTGGAAAATCCGAAGCCTATCGATACAATTACTTACACAGAGCTTCGCGAGCTTTCATATATGGGCGCGACAGTTCTTCACGAGGACGCTATTTTTCCCGTAAGATTTGCAGGTATTCCGATAAACATAAAGAACACCAACGCCCCCGAGGATAAGGGAACTATGATAGTTCCTGTAGCAGCGCCGAGCGCTTCTGACGATGTAATTACAGGTATTGCAGGTAAGAGAGGATTTTCTACAATTTCCATCGAAAAGGATATGATGAACTCCGAGTATGGATTTGGTAGAAGAGTGCTTGAGGTTCTTGAAAACAACAATATCCGTTTTGAGCACTTGCCATCAAGCATTGATACAATGTCCGTTATCATAAGCACCGCTGACATTCAGGGAAAACGCGAAAAGCTCCTTGACGAGCTTTGCAAGGCGGTAAACCCCGATACGATTTCTATTGAGGACGGAATTGCCCTGATAGCTATTGTTGGTCGCGGAATGATAAAGGCAAAGGGAACTGCTGCAAGAGTATTCAATGCGATAGCGCAGGCATCTATCAACATAAAGATGATCGACCAGGGCTCAAGCGAGCTTAACATTATCATCGGTGTAGAGGAGACTGACTATATCGACACAATTCGCGCAATTTACAAGGAATTTATCAAGTAAAAATAAAAAGCAAACGCCCACAGTATTTCTGTGGGCGTTTTTTGTTATAAGTTATTCTATTACATCAAGTATGAGCTCTTCCTTTTCTGGAACAGAATCTCCAAAGGAAACAGCGCTGAAATACAAATCAGTGACTTTTTCTTCTATATCCGTTTTGTTCGTATATACTGTGGCAAGACGCTGACCCTTTTCCACGAGGTCGCCCGTTTTCGCATACAGACGTATTCCTGCTGAGAGGTCGATTTCATCGTTTTTATTTTCTCTGCCTGCACCCGTCAAAGATGCGCATACACCGATTTTTTCGGTATTCATGTGGCAGATATATCCGTTTTGCCTTGCTATGATGTCAAATTCATATTTCGACTTTGGCAGGAAATCATTTTTTCTTACGCTTTCCTCGTCTGCACCTTGTGCTATTATCCATTCGTAGAATTTTTCCAGAGCCTTTCCGCTATTTAAGGCGTCTGCTACTGCCGATTGTGCATCTTCTGCGGAATAACCAAGAGAAAGCTGTACCATTTTTTCTGCAAGGGTGGTGCACACGTTGCGAAGGCTCTCATCGCCTTTGCCCTGAAGTATAGAAATAGCTTCTTTTATTTCAAGAGAGTTTCCTATGCAAAAGCCAAGAGGCACGTCCATGTTAGTCAATACGGCTGATATTTTTCTTCCACAGCCACATCCTATAGAGACCATAGTTTTGGCAAGGCGTCGGGCATCGTCGAGCGTTTTCATAAAAGCTCCGCTCCCCACCTTGACGTCCAAAACGATAGCGCTTGCTCCTGCGGCAATCTTTTTGCTCATAATACTCGAAGCAATCAAGGAAATGTTGTCTACAGTCGCAGTAACGTCGCGAAGCGCATAAATTTTCTTGTCTGCGGGAGCAATATTTTCGGACTGACCGATGACGGCAATTCCGTGTTTTTCTACTTGCGCAATAAATTCTGCTTTTGTGAGTGTGGTCTTATAGCCCTTGATGGACTCAAGCTTGTCGACTGTGCCACCTGTGTGTCCGAGTCCTCTGCCGGACATTTTTGCCACCTTTGCGCCAAGAGATGCGAGAATTGGGGCGACTATTATCGTCGTTTTGTCGCCCACTCCGCCCGTGCTGTGCTTGTCGACTGTCAGTGAGCCAAAGTCGGACAGGTCGAGCGTGTAGCCAGAATTTGCCATTTCCTCTGTGAGAATTACAGTCTCCTCATCGCTCATTCCTTGGAAGTATATCGCCATCATCAAGGCAGATGCCTGATAGTCGGGAATTATATTGCTCGTGTAGTTGGAAACGAAATAATGTATTTCCTCTCTCGTCAGCTCCAAGCCGTTTCTTTTCTTCAATATAATATCATACATTCGCATAATCTTTTTCTCCCTTTAGTCAAGATTTGCAGATGAAAAGGCGTGGGGAATAAGCTCTCCAAGCTTGAATGTTTCGTGCTCATCTTCTTTTGCAAGAATGACCTCAAACGTGTCACAGTCACAAAATTCGAGCATTACCTGTCGGCAGACACCGCAAGGAGAAGCATAAGTGTTCATCTTTCCATTTTTCTCGCACACGATGGCTATAGCACGGAAATCGGATTTTTTGTATCCGTTGCTTATAGCGTTGAAAAGTGCCACACGCTCTGCGCATACAGTAGGAGAAAAGGAAGCGTTTTCTATATTGCATCCATAAAATATTTTTCCATCATTGCAGAGAAGCGCCGCGCCGACCTTAAAGCTTGAGTAGGGGGAATAGGAATTTTTCGTGGCTTCCTTTGCGCATTCGATAAGTTTGCTTGTATCCATATTTCCTCACAGTAAAGATTTTTCTTTAGTCTTGTAGTCAAGATTGAATATTTTTGAGATCGTGACTGATATACACGAAAAGGAGGGAATAGTGCCATAATTCTTTGGAGCAACGCCCTTGCCATACATAAGTAGCGGCACGTATTCGCGAGTGTGATCTGTGCTTTCGTCACACGGGTCGCACCCGTGGTCTGCCGTTATTATCAGCAGGTCGTCATCTCGCAGACGCTCTGTAAATCCTCCAAGCCAGAGGTCAAACTCTGACAAGGCAGACGCATATCCGTCTTTGTCATTTCTGTGTCCGTATAGCATATCAAAGTCCACGAGGTTTACAAACGTCAAGCCGTTGAAGTCGCGCGAAAGCAGTGCCTCGGTGACTTCCATCCCCTCTCTGTTGCTACATGTCTTTATGGATTCCGTAAGACCTGCCCCTGCAAAGATGTCGTGTATCTTTCCTACGCCTATAACGTCAAAGCCGTCATTTTTGAGCGCATCGAGTACAGTTTCTTTCGTAGGTGAGAGTGAGTAGTCGTGACGACCACCGGTTCTTTTGAAATCAGGAGCGATTCCCTTAAAGGGACGGGCGATAACTCTGCCTACTGCAAAATCGCCTTGTAACATTTCACGAGCTGTTTCACAGTAGGAGTATAACTCTTCAAGGGGGATGATGTCCTCGTGGGCGGCTATTTGAAAAACGCTATCTGCCGAAGTGTAAACTATGGGTTTTGCGCTTTTTAGGTGCTCTTTGCCATAGTCCTTTATTACTTCAGTTCCCGAGTAAGGCTTGTTGCAGAGCGTTTTTCGTCCTATTCGGTTTTCAAATTCTTCTATTATATGCTTGGGAAATCCATCAGGGAAGGTGGGGAATGGCTTTTCTGAAATTATTCCTGCTATTTCCCAGTGGCCTGTCGTGGTGTCCTTTCCGTTTGACGCTTCTGCAAGTCTTGCAAATGCTGAAACGGGGAAATCCTCCTTTTCGCCAAGCTCAACTCCGTCGATATTGAAGAGTCCCATTCTTTTCATATTAGGGGCGTGAAAATGCTCTGATGAATATATTGCCTTTAGCGTGTTTGAGTGCTCGTCGCCATAGCTTGCGGCGTCAGGGAGTGCTCCTATGCCAAAGCTGTCGAGCACTATGAGAAATACTCTTTTCATAAATTACTCCTCAAGAGAAATTGCAGTTTCAAGAGAGATATTTATCATATCGGTAAGGTTGTTTTGTCTTTCTGTCGCCGTCATGGACTCGCCCGTTATTATATGGTCAGATACAGTGCATATAGCAAGCGCATTTTTGCCACTTCGTGCGGCGTTCATATACAGTCCTGCCGCCTCCATCTCTATTGCAAGAATGCCGAGCTTGAGTCGGCGCTCGTTTACTGTCGCATCGTCGTCGTAAAACACGTCAGAGGAAAAAATGTTTCCTACATGAAATTTTGCGCCGTTGTCCTTGCATACGCTTATTGCACGCTCAAGGAGTGTGTAGCTTGCAATAGGGGCGTAATTTCCTGGAAAATTAAACTGTGAAATATAATTTGAGTTTGTAGATGCGCCCATGCCTATTACGATGTCGCCGACAGATACGTGAGGTGCGATAGCTCCTGCCGAGCCTACGCGAATGATGTTGTCCACTCCGTAGAAATTGAAAAGCTCGTAGGAATAAATGCCGATAGAGGGAATACCCATTCCACTTGCCATTACCGACACTCTCTTGCCTTTATAAGTGCCTGTATATCCTTGAATGCCTCGTACGTTGTTTATAAGTACGGCATCGCTCAAAAAGTTTTCTGCGATAAATTTTGATCTCAGAGGATCGCCTGGCATCAGTACTGTTTTGGCAAAATCGTCCTCGTGCGCATTTATATGAGGTGTGTTGAGTTCATTTTTCATTGGTTTTTCCTCGGAATTCAATAGTCGGATTTGTTTTCGCTTTTATTTTCCTGCTTCAATATCTTTACAAGGGAGCTTGTGCCAAGTCTTTGTGCGCCGTGCAGTATAAAACACTCGGCATTATTAAAGGATTTTATTCCGCCTGCCGCCTTTATTCTGACATTGTTATATACGTGCTCGCGGAACAAGTCAATGTCCTCTATTGTTGCGCCGCCTGAAGAAAATCCCGTAGAGGTCTTGATGAAGTCTGCGCCAGACTCGGAGACTATCTCGCACATCTTGATTTTTTCGTCTTCGGTAAGAACGGCGGTTTCTATAATGACCTTCAATATTTTGTCGCCACACGCCTTTTTTACCTCTTTAATTTCGCAAAGAAGCTCGTCGTATTTATTTTCCTTCAAAAGACATATGTTTATTACCATGTCTATCTCATCTGCGCCATTTTCTATGGCGTTACGAGTTTCGTGGACCTTTGTTTCTGTGGTGCTATATCCGTTTGGAAATCCTATAACTGTGCATATGGGCATTTTACCTGCCACGTAAGCCTTTGCCAATTTTACAAAATGGGGAGGAATGCACACAGATGCTACATTATATTTTATAGCATCGTCGCATAATGTACGAATATCGTCGCTCGTGGTAGTCACCGAAAGCGCGGTGTGATCTACGAAAGATAAAATTTTGCTGATTTCCATGAAAATGCTCCTTTGCGCCTATACGTTTATATTTATATTATATCACACCTATATATAAAAGTAAAGTTTGAAATTATTCTTGCCAAACCTCTTAGAGATTGACAAAGCTCCAAAAATATGTTATATTGCATATAGATAATGTAAAGGGGGATTTTTATGTCTATCCAAAAAGAAAAGATAGTTACCTTTGGTGAAATAATGATGAGATTGTCAACTCCTGACTATTCTACTATCAACCAGAGTCACTCGTTTCTCGTCAATTATGGCGGAGGAGAGGCAAACGTGGCGGTGGCATTGTCAAGGATGGGACACAAGACGACTTTTGTTACCAAGCTCCCTCCGAATCAGCTGGGAGATGGCGCTATCAGTCACCTGCGTGCAAATGGTGTAAATACTGATTATATTGTGCGAGGCTCTACCACTATAGGTATATATTTTCTTGAGACGGGCTTTGGCGGAAGACCTTCTCAGGTTATTTACAACAGAAAGCACTCTGCTATTACACGACTTGAGGTCGATGAGCTTGACTGGGATGCGATATTTGACGGCGCAACGTGGTTTCATATAAGCGGTATTACGCTGGCGCTCGGCAGAAAGGTACGTGAGGTAGCTTTCAAGGCGGTGGAGGAGGCAAAGAAGCATGGCGCAAAGGTCAGCTTTGACTTCAACTTCCGTCGCAAGCTATGGACCATCGACGAGGCTCGCCCGGTCTATAAAAAATTCATTCCCTATGTAGATATTTTGTTTGCAAGCTGGTGGGATGCAGTTACTATGCTTGGAATACCACAGACTAATACAAATGAAGATTCGTCAGCTATTGATAAGTGTCTTGACGTGTTCCCGCGCTTGCTGGATAAATACGATATAAAATACGTTTTTGGAACGGAGAGAACGGTACATTCCGCTACTGAAAATTCGCTTGCGGGCTTCTTTTTCTCCATGGATAGAGGGAAGCAGGAGTTCCATATGACCAGCCCCATACGCTTCAATATTTTTGACCGTGTCGGTGGTGGCGATGCGTTTGCATCAGGCGTTATCCACGGCTTGCTCACGGATTACGAAAATCCTCAGTATGCCGTTAACTACGGACTGAACACCTCTGTTCTCAAACACACTATTTACGGCGATGCATCGCTTTTCTCCTGTGAAGAAATTGAAAACTTCATGCGCTCAAACGGATCGCCCGAGATTAGCCGATAATATTGTGTAAAAAATCACTTTATAGTATAAATCTCTTTGTCTTGCAGATACTAACAACACAAATCTGTAAAACAAGGAGATTTTTTATATAAATGAAAGCCACAGGAATTGTAAGAAGAATTGACGACCTCGGTCGTGTAGTTATACCAAAAGAAATAAGAAGAACAATGCGCATCCGCGAGGGTGACCCTCTTGAAATATATACAGACAGAGAAGGGGAGGTTATATTTAAAAAGTATTCTCCTATCGGAGAGCTTGCAGGCTTTGCCTCTCAGTATGCGGAAACTCTACAGAAGACCTGCTCAATGGCGGTTATTATTTGCGATCGCGATGTCGTAATTTCGGCGGCAGGCGTGTCAAAAAAAGAATATTTAGATAAAAAAGTATCGGCAGAGCTCGAAAATATCATTGAAAGCAGGTCACTTTACTCACACAAGAGCAATGGTGAAAAAATCCCCGCAATAGAAGACGGAGGCTCTCACTATGTGAGCTGTGCAATGCCGATTATTGCCGAGGGCGACATCATCGGTTGTGTCTGCTCCGTTATGCACAACGACGATACAGGTGAAGCAAAAATCTCTGACGAAATAGAGAGTAAGCTGATACAGACGGCAGCTACTTTTCTCGGCAAGCAGCTGGAAAGCTGAAGAGAAATATAATATTCAAAAAAGTTCACTTTTGCGAGTGGACCTTTTTGTTTTTTATTTGTAAAAAATATATTTATTTGCTTTTCGCTATTGATATTAAGTAAGATTTGTTGTAAAATATAATATAGCATAATATTGTTTTTTTGGGAGTGGCATCATGATTCTTGAACAGAAGAAAATAGGGCAAAATATTACAGTCAATCTGTTGAAAACAGATAAGTTTAAATCTAATTTTGTGTCTGTAAATTATATACAGCCTCTTTGCGCCAAAAATGCGTCCTACAACGCCTTGATACCTCGCATTTTGAAGAGAGGATGCGCTCAATATAAGGATAACGAGGCTCTGGCTAAGAGACTTGAGGAGCTTTACGCATCCGATATATTCTGCAGTGTATCAAAGAGCGGAGACCTGCAGGTTTTGAGTTTTTCTGCCGACATGCTTGATAATTCGTATGCTATCGACTCTACGGATATTTTGTCAGATGTTATTTCCTTGCTTGTGCAGATAATTACAACGCCCCTGCTTCAAAACGGAATGTTTTTGGAGAAGTATGTTTCTGACGAAAAGCAGATGCTCATTCATTCCATAAAATCAAAAATAAACAACAAGAACAAGTATGCCATAGACAGATGTAAGGAATTGATGTGCTCCAATGAGATATACGGAATTTCCGAGTCAGGAACTGTCGAAGGTGTCGAAGCTATTACGGGCGAGGAGCTTTATAATCAGTACCTGAACGTTATCACAAATTCTCAGCTGCAGATATTCCTTGTGGGCAATTTCGATTTTGATAGTGCGGTAAATATGCTTTCACCTGTCACCTCGAAAATCAGCGAGAGTGAAATAAAGCTTCCTGCCTTTCAGGACGTGCGCCATGCAGACGTAATAAAGACCTATGTTGAAGATATTTCTGCAGTTCAGGGCAAGCTTTCTATGGGCTTCAGAACAGGCGTGACTATGAGAGATGCAGACTACTTTGCATTCCCATTATTTAACGAGCTTTTTGGTGGCTCACCTATATCCAAACTGTTTATGAATGTCAGAGAAAAGAAGAGCCTGTGCTACTATTGCTCGACTCGCCCCGACTCGGTAAAGGGCATTATGATAGTCGCCGCAGGCATCAAAAACGAGGATAAACAAACGGCAGAACTCGAAATAATGCGCCAGCTTGATGAAATGAGAGCGGGCAATATTTCAGAGGAGGAATTTGCCTGCGCTAAAAAATCTCTCAAAAACGCTTATACGGCAATATATGATTCGCCTGCCGCACTTGAGCGTTGGTATTTGACGAGAGCTTTGAATTGTAATACTGATTCACCTGAAACCGCATCCGCAAGGCTGGATGAAATAAGCGTCGATGATATTGTCCGTATCGCCAAAAAGGTCGAGCTAGATACGATATATTTTATGAACGGAACTGGAGAAGGCGTAGAGGAGGGCGAGGACAATGAGTGAAATAATTAAGAAAGAAAATACGGATATAAGAGAAGCGTATTACTATTTCAAGGACAATAGTGGACTTGACGTTTACGTTTTCCCGAAAAAGCTGTCCACGACCTACGCTATATTCGCTACGAAATACGGCTCTATAGAAAATTGCTTTAAGACTGATGGGCAGGGAGAATTTGTGACTATGCCGAATGGTGTGGCGCATTTTCTTGAGCATAAGATGTTTGAAAACGAGGACGGCACTGACACCTTTGAGAAGTTTGGCAGACTTGGTGCGTATGCAAACGCATATACCTCAAACGAGATGACTGCTTATCTTTTCAGCTGTACGAGTGAATTTGAAAAATCGCTTGAGGTGCTCCTTGATTATGTGACACATCCTTATTTCACAGAGCAAAATGTGAAAAAGGAGCAGGGCATTATCGGTCAGGAGATCGGAATGTATGACGATAATGCAGGCACTCGTCTTTACTACGAACTTTTGAAGCTGCTCTATAATAACCACAGCATCAAGATAAATATCTGTGGAACTGTAGACTCTATTGCACGTATAACACCTGAGGTTTTGTACGACTGCTACAACACGTTTTACAATCTCTCCAACATGGCACTCGTTATCTGCGGAGACGTAGATGCCGAGGTCGTGCGAGGCATCACCGAGAAAAAGCTCGTACCTGCCAAGGCGAAGGAGATAATGTGCAAATACCCCGAAGAACCGAAAGCGCTTGCAGGAAAGAGCAGCACCTTCCGTATGCATATAGCAAACAAGATTTTCGCTATCGGCGTAAAGGACAACAACCATTCGAGCAATCCTGTGGAGCAGAAAAAGCGCGCATACGCCTTTAATATGATAAACGACTTGGTTTTTGGAAGCTCGGGCAGACTTTACAACGATTTGTACGAAAACGGAATTATAAGGAATCATTTTTCGTCAGAATACGAGTGGCTTAAAAACTGTGCGCACAACGTCATTATAGGCGAAAGCGATGATCCTGAGCTTGTCTTTGACAAGTATAGAAAGGAAGTAGAAAGGGTAAAGAAGAGCTTTCCCTCTCAAAGTGACTTTGACAGAATCCGTAGGGTAATGTATTCAGATTATATAAGGACATTTGACAGCACAGAGGATATTGCAAATTCGTTTATTGACAGTGTTTTCACAGGTGTCGACCTGCTTGACGCGGGCGAGATAATCCTTGGAATAACCTACGATTACGTAAGGGATCTGTTTTTGGAGTTGTTCAATGAGGAATACACCGCATACGTAACACTTGAGCCTTTTGAAATGGAGAATAAAAAATGCTGAATGTAAATATTATATCGTTTCCCGGGCTTGGCATAGGTCCGTTTAACGTAAACAGTGTGGCATTTACCCTCTTTGGTCGTGAAATCGCATGGTACGGAATTATCATAACTACAGGCATGGTGCTCGCCTGCCTGTACGTGTATCTGCGAGCACGTGAAAAGGGAATTGTCGGAGATGAAATATTAAATCTTGCGATATACATTATAATTTTCGGTATATTTGGCGCAAGGCTTTATTATGTACTGACAAGCCTTGACTCGTATGATCGGTTTATAGAGGTGTTCCAGATATGGCGGGGCGGACTTGGCATATACGGCGGTATAATCGCAGGCGCTATTACTTTGTTCGTGTATTGTAAGGTGAAAAAGTTCAGCTTCCGTATGTTTGCAGACATGGTTTGCCCTGCGGTAATGATAGGACAGATCCTCGGCAGATACGGAAACTTTATGAACGCGGAGGCTTACGGCTCGGAAACAACATTGCCATGGCGAATGGGAATACAGAGGACCTTTAATGGTATTCCATATGGTGAAACAATTTTCGTGCATCCCACCTTCTTTTATGAATCCTTGTGGAATCTCATAGGATTTTTACTTATCAATAGCTTTTACAAGAAAAAGAAATACGATGGTCAGATCTTCTATATGTGCTTTGCATGGTACGGCTTTGGAAGAATGTTCATCGAGCTTTTGAGATCCGACAGCTTGTACCTCGGCTCAAATCACGTATGGTGGCTGAAAATATCATTCCTTGTAGGTATGATATGCTTTGTCACATTCACCACTTTGCTTATTTACAATGGCATTAAATTAAAAAAACAGGACATCAAGGAGAAATAAAATGGCTATTATAATGTCTGGAAAAACCGTCTCAGAGGCGGTAAGAAAAGAGCTCGCTCACGAGATAGAGAGCATAAAGGATAACTACGACGTCACTCCCGGCTTGGCAGTAATAATCGTCGGAAACAACGAGGCGTCAAAGGTATATGTGAGAAACAAGCACAAGTCATGCAACGAGATAGGAATATATTCCGTAGTTCACGAATTACCCGAAAACACTACTGAGGCAGAGCTTATTGACCTTATCAACAAGTTGAACGCCGATGGTGCAATTCATGGAATACTCGTACAGCTTCCTTTGCCCGCTCATATTGACGAGCAGGTCGTTATAAATACTATTTCTCCTGCAAAGGACGTCGACGCATTCCACCCGCAGAACGTGGGAAAGATAATGATAGGTGATTACGATTTTCTCCCTTGCACACCTGCAGGCGTTATGGAAATTCTTCGCTATTACAATATAGAGATAGCAAAAAAGACTTGTGTCGTGGTCGGTAGAAGTAATATAGTGGGCAAGCCTCAGGCAATGCTACTCCTAGAAAAGAACGGCACTGTCACTATCTGTCACTCAAAGACGCAGAACCTCGCTGATGTTACGAGAAACGCTGACATTCTCGTAGTTGCCATAGGATGCGCGGACTTTATTACGGGTGATATGGTCAAGGAGGGGGCTGTCGTCGTCGACGTAGGTATAAACAGAATGCCCGACGGAAAGCTTCATGGTGACGTAGAGTTTGAGAGCGTTTCACAGAAGGCATCTGCTATAACTCCCGTACCTGGTGGCGTAGGTCCTATGACTATAACAATGCTCCTCAAAAATACAGTTACAGCGGCAAAACAGTCTATAAACAAATAAATTCATTATTTTTTAAATAATAAATCATTTTAGGTCTTGACATTTTGATTTTTTTGTAATATAATATATCCGTTAATTTGAGATTTTATATCTCTTTGCCGAAAGCGAAGGGAGGGGAATTAGAGATGGCAGAAATCAGAGTAAAAGAAAATGAGACTCTTGACAGTGCGCTTCGTCGTTTTAAGCGTCAGTGCGTTAAGTCCGGTGTTTTGACAGAGCTTCGTAAGAGAGAGCACTATGAAAAGCCCAGCGTAAAGCGCAAGAAGAAGTCAGAGGCTGCAAGAAAGCGTAAGTTTAAATAATTTTCGTTATTGCATAAAAAGCAGATAGACGATCGTCTGTCTGCTTTTTTATTTGTCTTGTGATAATATACGAAAAAGGTGAAAAAATATAAGTATATCCTACAAAAAGAGGTTACGTATATTTATGAAACTTATTATAAAAATTTCGTGCATTGCGATGTTGGTATTTTGTATTCTGGCTACGTGTGTATTTGCATCGGGAGAAGAGACGTCTTTCAGCTGGTACGTAAGACGGAATAAAGAGCATAAGCAGCCTGAGATAGACGCATCTATGAGCTTTATGAAAAACTACGATGCGGTGTATGTAGATGAAAACAAAAAGGATGAAAAGGTCTTGTATCTCACATTTGATGCGGGATACGAAAACGGAAATGTAGAAAAAATAGTTGACGTTTTGATAGAAAACGATGTACCTGCCGCATTTTTTCTTCTTGATAATATAATAATTAAAAATTCCGAGCTTGTGAAAAAGATGGCAGAAAACAATTGTCTTGTGTGTAATCACACTTCTTCTCACAGGGACATGAGCAGGATTTGCTCAAAAGAGGATTTTGCAAACGAGCTTGGCTCCCTTGAAAAAATATACAAGGATACGACAGGCTATGATATGGCAAAGTTTTATCGCCCTCCCGAAGGAAAGTTTTCGGAAACAAATCTTTGTCATGCGCAAGAGCTTGGCTATAAGACAGTATTCTGGAGCTTTGCATACGCCGATTGGGACAATGACCAGCAGCCCTCTCGTGAATACGCCATAAAGAAAATACTCGACAACACGCACCCGGGCGCTATAATATTGCTCCATCCAACATCAAGCACAAATGCAGAGATACTCCCTGAGCTTATAAAGGAGTGGAGGAGCATGGGCTACACCTTTGCTTCTCTTGAGGAGCTATAAAAGCAAAAAGAAAAGAGAGCGACTTTAGCGTAGTGCCCTTAAGGACACTACGCAACTATGATCGCCTGCGGCGAGTTTAGAGTTATGATTGGCTACGCCAAGTTGTGATGTGCCTTCGGCACAGCTTGAAGAAACAAGGCGATCATATCATAACGTTTGCGAAGCAAA
>JAZRQS010000046.1:0-36188 GCA_045649925.1 Eubacteriales bacterium
TATAGATGTGAATAGATTATACACCTGAAGTTGATATTTGTCAATAATTATATTAAAAAATACGATACATAATAAAAAAAAAGGCGCGCCAAAAAAAGCCAAAGAAAGAATAATTTTTTCGTTGGCTTGTGATTTTTTGAGTTTTTTATAATTTTTTGTACCTTTTCACGCTAAGAGTACCACATAATCAATATTATGTGGTGAAAAGGAGAAAACATGAAAAACTTCAAAGTTCCTTATTCTTTGCGTATTTTTACGCTTTTACTTGCGATTGCGTCGGTGATAACTTTGGTGTCGTGTGGCACAACCAAAAAAACTTATTATGAAGAAACTTATTACAATGACGATGGTAGCTATAGGGTAGCCGAATACCATAAAAACGGAGATGTGCTTAAATCAACCTACTATAACCTGGACGGAAGTGTGGATAATTGGAACACATACAAATACGACGAAAACGGTAACTTAGTTGAAAAAGTCAGCCACACCGCCGACGGTAGTGTCGCTTCTTGGTATACATATGAATACGACGAAAAAGACAATAAAGTTAAAACAACAAACTACAACGCTGACGATAGTATTAATTACACTATCACATATCATAACGATAGTAGTTTTTATAAATTTGATAAATTAAAATACGACGAAAATGGTAAAGAAGTTAAGAAATACTGTTACTACTCTGGCAGATTGGACAGTAGGATTACATACGAATATGACGAAAACGGCAATTTAGTCAAGAAAACCTACTATGACTCTAACGGCATTAACAGTGTTTTGGATCGTTGGGTCACATACGAATACGACGAAAAAGGTAATAAGGTTAAATCAACCGTCTATAGAGATTCCGGTAGATTGGATAATTGGTACACATACGAATACGACGAAAACGGTAATGTACTTAACAAAACAAGATACGATGACTATGGTAATGTAATTGGTAGCTACGCCTATGAATACGACAAAAACGGCAATAAGATTAAAGAAAACAGTAGATATCCCGTTTTTTACAGTGGGGGCAGTTATTTTTGGCGTTCGGTTATATATGAATACGACGAAAACGGGAATATACTTAAATACACCGAAAAAGAGAACGGAAATGGCACAAATAACAACCATAGCACAACAGAATACGACAAAAAAGGTAATGTACTTAAAGAAACCTACTACAACAAGGACGGTGGTGTGAGATCTTGGGTCACATACGAATACGACGAAAATAGTAATTTAGTAAAGGAAACCTGCTACAAAGACGATGGTAGTGTGTATTATTGGGACACCTACGAATACGACGAAAACGGTAATTATGTCGAGCATATTAGATCCCAAGCTGACGGTATAAATTTTCGGGGCACATCATGCGAATACGAATACGACGAAAACGGTAATGTACTTAAATGCACTAAAAAAACACGCAACGGTGACTATACCACAACTGAATATGACAAAAACGGTAATGTACTTAAAGAAACCAGCTACAACGCCAATGGTATTATAAGGTTTGGGGACACCTATGCTTACGAATACGACGAAAATAGTAATTTAGTAAAGGAAACCTACTACAAAGACGATGGTAGTGTGGAGTATTGGCGCACTTACGAATACGACAAAAACGGTAATGTACTTAACCAAACAAGTTACAACGACGATGGTAGTGTGACTTATTGCCACACCTACGAATACGACGAAAATGGCAATGTGATTAAAGAAAAAGAAATCTGGTACAACGACGATGGTAGTGTGTATTATGGGGACACCTACGAATACGACGAAAACGGCATATTGCTTAAAGAAACCTACTACAACACCGACGGTAGTTTGGATTGCGCATACGAATACGACGAAGACGGTAACAGGGTTAAATATACCAGCTATAACGCCGACGGTAGTGTTGGATATTGGTACGCTTACGAATACAACTCTGACGGAAGCTATAGTGTAACAGATTACAACGAGCTGAATGAAGCGATAAAAACCACCGACTACTCCTCTGATGGCAACATCATATGCTGGTATGCCTATGACGAAAACGGCATATGGAAAACGTTTTTACCAGACAACTAACAAAACAAACAAGGCGCCTTGCTTATGCAGGGCGCTTTCGTTTTTTCGCTTGTGTTTTGTAATATGCGCTTCATAATAAAATATACTAATTATATATACACCCCTTGACAAATTATTTTTTCGTGATATACTATATTCGATACAGAGATTTGGAGTCGTATCAAAGGAATGGGATGCTTTTGCCCTTTCTTTGGTGCGCCCTTTTTTATTTTTTTGGAGGTATTCATGTTTGACGTGGCTATTATAGGAGCCGGTGTTGTCGGCTCTATGTGTGCGCGCGAGCTTTCTCGCTACGAGATGAGCGTGTGCATAATTGAAAAGGAACACGACGTGGCTATGGGTGCGAGTAAGGCTAACTCCGCCATCGTGCACGCAGGCTTTGATGCGAAGGAGGGCTCTCTCAAGGCTCGACTCAACGTACGTGGCTCGGAGATGATGGAGCAGGTGGCAAGAGAGCTCGGCGTCAAGTACAAGAACAACGGCTCGCTCGTTATCGGCTTTAATGACGAGGACAGAAAAACTCTCGAGGACCTTCTCGCTCGTGGAAACAAAAACGGAGTAAAGGGACTTCGCATAATTGACCGAGAGGAGCTTCTTTCACTTGAAGCAAACATCGGTGACGGCGTTACCTGTGCGCTTTATGCGCCGACAGGTGCGATAATCTGTCCCTACGAGCTTACAGTCGCAGGTATAGGAAACGCTATGGACAACGGCGCTTGTCTTGAGCTTAATTTTGCAGTAGACAAAATTGAGGACTGCGCTGACCACTACAAGCTTTACTCAAACGGCAAATGCATTGAGGCAAGGACTGTAATAAACGCATCAGGCATCAACTCTGACAATATAGCGGAGCTTATAGGCGAAAACGACTTTGACGTGCATGCTCGCAGAGGCGAGTATATACTACTCGACCGCGAGTGCGGTGCTCTCGTCTCGCACACTATATTCAGAACGCCCTCAAAGATGGGCAAGGGTATTCTCGTCAGCCCCACAGTAGACGGAAACCTGCTCCTCGGTCCTACATCGGTGGATATTGACGAAAAGGACAACACACAGACAACAAGCGAGGGCTTTGACAAGATTATCCGCGAGGCAAAGGAAAACGTGCGCACACTCCCCCTCAACAAGACGATTACCTCCTTCTGCGGATTGCGCGCTGTAGGTAGCACAGGCGACTTCATTATCAATATGCCCAAGCGACAGTTTATCAACCTCGCAGGTGTCGAGTCTCCCGGACTTTCCGCATCTCCCGCTATTGCAGAATATGTAGTGGAAATGCTTGAAAATACAGGTGTCAAGCTTGTAAAGAAACCTGACTTCAATCCTATAAGAAAGCCTATGCACACCTTCAAGGAGGCGTCTATAGAGGAAAAGAACGAAATAATCAAGAGTGATGCTTCTTACGGAAGAATTGTCTGCCGTTGCGAAACTGTGACGGAGGGCGAGATGCTTGAGGCTATAAGGACAAACCCGAAGCCCCGTGACCTCGACGGAGTTAAGCGCCGCACACGCGCGCAGATGGGCAGATGTCAGGGTGGATTTTGTGGCCCTTACATTGTGGAGCTTCTCGCTCGTGAGCTGGGCGTAGCATACGAGGAAGTGACAAAGATGGGTGGAAAGTCCATAATCAACTACGGCAAGACCAAGGAGGAGATGAAATGACAGATCTCGTTATTATAGGCGGAGGCCCTGCGGGAATGAGCGCCGCTATCGCTGCTTATGAGCAGGGTATACGCGATATTCTCATACTTGAGCGTGACGATAATCTTGGCGGAATTTTGCGCCAGTGCATACACAATGGCTTTGGTCTGCACAAGTTTGGCGAGGAGCTGACAGGTCCTGAATATGCGTGGAGATACGAAAAGCGAGTGCGAGAGCTGGGTATCCCCTTCAAGCTCAATACCATGGTGCTCGACATAACTCCCGACAAGGTAATCACTGCGACAAACTCCGAGGACGGAATTTTCCAGATACAAGCGAAGGCAGTCATTCTCGCAATGGGATGCCGTGAGCGTGCAAAGGGTGCGCTCAACATAGCGGGCACTCGTCCTGCAGGAATTTTCAGCGCAGGTACAGCGCAGAAGTTTGTAAATATGAAGGGATATATGCCCGGCCGCGAGGTAGTAATTCTCGGCTCCGGTGACATAGGTCTTATCATGGCACGCCGTATGACGCTTGAAGGCGCTAAGGTTAAGGCAGTGTGCGAGCTTATGCCATACTCAGGCGGTCTTGCGAGAAATATTCAGCAGTGCCTCAACGACTTTGACATTCCCCTCCGTCTGTCACATACTGTGGTAGAGGTGCATGGTCGCGAGCGCGTGACTGGTGTAACTATTGCCCGCGTCGACGAAAGCAGACGCCCCATTCCCGAAACAAAGGAATACATTCCCTGTGATACGCTTTTGCTCTCTGTCGGTCTTATCCCCGAAAACGAGCTTTCCCGCTCGGCAGGGGTAGAGCTTTCCGCAATAACGAACGGAGCTGTCGTCGACCAGTCGAGAGAGACCTGCATTGAGGGTGTGTTTGCCTGCGGAAATGTATTGCACGTGCACGACCTCGTCGACTTTGTTTCCGAGGAGGCTGAGATTGCAGGACTTGGCGCGGCGAGCTATATAAAGGGCGAGCGAAAGGAAAAGATAACTATTCCTGTAGTGCCTGACGGAAGAATACGCTATACAGTACCTCAGATTATCAGCGAGGAAAAGGACATAACAGTCTATTTCCGAGTCGGAGATGTATACAAAAATGTAAAGATTTGTGTACAAGACGGAGACCGCGTGATATATGAAAAGAAAAAGGGCAAGGTCGCTCCCGGTGAAATGGAGAGCGTGAAGCTCACACGTGAAATGATAAAGGGAGCAAGCGAGCTCAAATTCAAGCTGGAGGTAAAGTGAAATGGCTATCACAACCAAAGAGTTAACCTGCATTATATGCCCTCTCGGATGTGACCTCAAGATAGAGATTGACGGAAACGAGGTAATATCTGTCACAGGAAACACCTGCAAGCGTGGCGATAGCTATGCAAAAAGCGAGTGCACAAATCCACAGAGAACTGTCACAAGCACAGTAAGATGCGAGGACGGAAGCGTGGTCGCAGTAAAGACGGACAGGACCATTCCGAAGGACAAAATATTCGAGTGCATGAAAATAATAAATAATACAATTGCCCCCTTGCCTATTTGCGTAGGAGATGTTATAATAGAAGACGTATACGGTGCTAATATAATAGCTACGCAAAACACACAAGGAGAAAAGAAATGAGCGATGCCCGAATGAAAATCGGCAAGATAATATGTGCAACAAGGACAGATGAGGAGTTTACCCTTGCGCTCTCGTCAAAGCCGGAGCTTATTTTTGACCTCTCGCCTGATGTGCTGACTCTGACAGAGAAGGCAAAAAGAGCGCACGAGGCGAATAAAAAGCTTTTTATCCACATCGACCTTGCCTCAGGCATAGGAAAGGACAAAAGCGGTATTCTCTACGCAAAGAGCTGTGGAGTAGACGGAATAATAAGCACACGAATGAACATCATAAAAATCGCACGTGAGCTTGGACTGTTTACTGTGCAGAGATTTTTCATTGTGGATTCGCAGTCTATATACACGACAATAGACTCGGTAAAGTCGGCAAAGCCCGATATGATAGAGATAATGCCAGCCCTGTTGTACAAGACACTCTCCCGCCTTTCACACGAGCTCTCCACCCCTATAATAGCAGGTGGACTTATCGAGAGCGAGGACGAGCTTAATACTGCCATTTTCTCGGGCGCAGTTTCCGTTTCCACAGGAAAGCGCGAGCTGTGGAAAAAATAAAATAAAAAGCCTTTCTGATGTGAGAGCGTCAGCTTCACTCAGAGAGGCTTTTTATTTTGTAATGATTATGATATACGGCGACAGCAAGCCACCGACCTACACGCACAGGTATGCCAACGTCAGCTTTTCTTTGGAAGGGTGCCGTGCTTGGCGCTTTCCCTGCTTTTGTACTCTGTCGGGAGCATTCCCATCTCGCGCTTGAAAACACTGCTGAAATAGTTGGGGCTGGAGAATGAAAACATCTCGCTTACCTCACGAATACTCATTCCGTGACGGATATATGCGAGGGAATGTACTATCTTCAGGCGTGTGAAATAGTGCATAACCCCACAGCCCGCGTACATAATAAACAGCTTTTTCACGTAGCTTACGCTGAAATGCGTTTTTTTCGCTATTTCACCAAGTGAAAGGTCATCCCGCACGCGCCTCGTCATAAATTCAACTATGCTCCTGTATCGCTCGGCAGACGCCGAGGAGGCGATTTTCTCGTCGGGCAAGGTGTCTGACATTATATCCAGCAAAAACGATTCAAGTTTTTTGAACACACTCGCCTCGCTAAGAAAGTCGTGCTCCTGCGCTTCAATTGTTGCGCCAAGTATTGCGCCCTCGTTGAAAACCCGAGTGACGTCGTCATACAGGTCGCTTAACGCTATTCGTCTTTCGGCGTCGAAGGTAAAGACGCCTCGGGCAAGGCAATGCTCTATATCGGTGTCGAGGGAAAATGAAATTATCTTGAAGACGGGCTTTTCGTTTTTTCTTGCCCAGAAGCGATGAAACTCCATTGGTGCGTGGAAGATAGCCTGCCCCTCGTGCAGTTCGTATATATCCTCGTCCTCCGCAACGGTGAGGTGTCCGTTTTCAACGTATACCATCTCCCAGAAGTCGTGGCTTTCTCCCTTGAAGTAAAAGTCCCCCTGATAATTTCGCACGAACGCCGAGTTTATCGACGCTATTTCAAATTTCCATTCGGGGCGGTAATATCTAAAATATCTCATAATTCCTCACTGTAGTGGCTTATTTTATACTTTTTGTCCAAAACAGTATCTTATATTATATTGCATTAGAATTTTAGCTGTGCTATGATTATAGTGTAACACAAAAAAATCTTTTTGTAAAGAGGTAATTTATTATGCTTAAAATTGGTTGGTTTGGCGTAGGCAAAAGAGGTACTGATATGCTCAAGACCACACTTGACGCCAAGTTTGACGTTGAGGTAGTTGCTATCTGCGACCTTTATGCAGACAGATGCGAAAGAGCGCGCGATATTGTAATCGAAAAGACGGGCAAAACCCCTATGATTACACAGAATGAGGATGACATATTTGCCCTCGACCTTGACGCTATAATGATACTCACCGCATGGGAGGCGCATATTCCAATTGCTATCAAGGCAATGAAGCGTGGCATTCCCGTAGGCATGGAGGTCGGTGGCGCTTACTCTCTCCACGACTGCTTCAAACTGGTGGATACATATGAGGAAACTCACACTCCCGTAATGATGCTGGAGAACTGCTGTTACGGTGAAGTTGAGCTCTCGGTTCTTAACGCAGTAAGAGAAGGTCTCTTCGGCGAAATCGTACACTGTGCAGGTGGATACTTCCACGACCTTCGTGAAGAGGTAGCGAAGGGAGAAAAGGACAGACACTATCGTCTGCGCAACTACATTACAAGAAACTGCGACAACTATCCTACTCACGAGATAGGCCCTCTCGCAAAGGTGCTTAACATCAACAGAGGAAACAGAATGCTCTCCATATCCTCGTTTGCATCCAAGGCTCGCGGTATCGCCGCATATATAAAGGATCACGCAGAGGATTTCCCCACCCTTCAGGAAGTTGAGTTCAATCAGGCTGACGTCGTAACGTCCGTTATCACCTGCGCAAACGGTGAAACCGTAACTATCACGCTTGATACAGGCTTGCCGAGAGCTTACTCCCGCGGATTTACTGTTCAGGGAACAAAGGGTGCATACTTTGAAGATAATGACTCCTTCTTCTTTGACAACGACCCTGACCACAGAGCTTGTCATATGAAAAACAGAAAGAATCTCTGGAACAACGCAGTCAAGTACAGAGAAGAACATCCCAATCCCCTTTGGGCAAAGTATGGCGACCTGGCGAGAAAGTCAGGCCATGGTGGTATGGACTACATGGTGCTTGCGGCATTCTTTGAGTCTATGGAAAAGGGCGTAGAGCCTCCGATAGATGTATACGATACGGCTACCTGGATGGCTATCACTCCTCTTTCCGAGGAATCTATTTGTCGTGGTGGCGCACCCGTAGCTATCCCCGACTTCACTCGTGGAAAGTGGGCTATGCCGAGAGAAAAGAGCACACTCGAGTTCTCTCTCGACTGATTTTCTGCACGGGCAGAATATTGCTTATAATATTTTTTAAAACGAAAGTGGCTTTGTTTTTTGCAGAGCCACTTTTTTGTCGTTTTTTTGTCGTTTTTTTGTCGTTTTTTTCCAAAACATATACTTTGTATATGAAATATTATGTCATTTTTCCAAAATATATTGACAAAAAGAGAATACAGTATTATAATCATATTAACAAAGATAGAGGCGCGGCACTCATAAGTAGCGATAGACATTCGCAGGGAAGCGAATATCGTGAAAGGGAGCGTCGCCGAAGCAAGCGGTGCTTCCCTGCTCCGTTTTGCTGGGGTGTGATATAACATATTACACACTGTCACGCAAGTGGAGAGCTATCAGGTTATACATATTTTTTGTTTTTATAGATATGTATACTTGCGCTGCACTCCACGCAGCGCTTTTTTTGTTGAATATTTTAAAGCTGAATATTTTAAAAAGGAGATTTATCATGACAAAGTCAAAGAAAATCATTCTTCTCATCTCTGCTATCGTGATAATCGCATTGCTTGCAACTGCGTTTGTTACTGACGGAGCTCTGGGAACAGTAGACTGCCCTGACTGTGCAGCAGGTGGCGAATGCGATACCTGCGGCGGCGAGGGTGTAGTAAGAGGAAGCTGGTGGGCACTTCTGCCTCCCGTAATTGCTATCGGTCTTGCACTCATAACAAAAGAGGTTTACAGCTCGCTGTTTATCGGTATTTTGTCCGGTGCATTGCTTGCAAGCGATTTCTCATTCACAGGTACAATCGATGCCATCACCGAGGGTGCGCTCATTGATGCAGTTTCCGGCACAGCAGGTATTTTCATATTCCTCGTTGAGCTCGGCGCAATTGTCGCACTCGTAAATCGCGCAGGAGGCTCTGCTGCGTTTGGTGAGTGGGCAAAGACACATATCAAGACACGTGTAGGTGCTATGCTCGCTACATTCGTGCTCGGAGTACTCATCTTCATCGACGACTACTTCCACTGTCTTACAGTCGGCTCTGTAATGATGCCTGTAACTGACAAGCACAAGATATCTCGCTCCAAGCTTGCTTATCTTATAGACGCTACAGCAGCTCCTATCTGTATGATAGCTCCTATCTCCAGCTGGGCAGCGGCAGTTTCAAGCTATGCTCCCGAAGGCGAGGGTATCAAGCTCTTCATTCAGGCTATTCCCTTCAACTTCTATTCATTGCTCACCTTCGTATTTATCATCGGTCTTGCAGTAATGAAGTTCGACTTCGGTCCTATGCGCCTGCACGAGCTTAACGCTATTGAAAAGGGCGACCTCTTCACATCAGGCGAGGTAAAGACAGTAGAGGCTACTGCAGAAGCAAAGAAGAACAGCCGAGTAATTGACCTTATTCTCCCCATCGTGATCCTCATCGCTATCTGCGTATTCGCTCTTGTTTACAACGGCGGTATTCTTGACGGCGCTGACTTCATCTCGGCATTCTCGGACACAGACGCTACAGTCGGCTTGCCTTGGGGTGGTCTTATCTCACTCGTTCTTATTATTGCTTACCTCATTATCCGCAAGACAATATCCTTCAAGGATGCTATGGAAGCTATTCCTCAGGGCTTTATTGCGATGGTTCCCGCAATACTCATACTCACATTCGCTACAGCTCTTAAGAATATGACCGGCTCTCTTGGTGCAAAATACTTTGTAGGCGACATTATGTACGGCTCTGCAGAGGCTCTCAGCTCCTTGCTCCCCGCTGTAATATTCGTAGTTGCTTGCGTGCTTGCATTTGCTACAGGAACGTCTTGGGGTACATTCGGTATCCTCATCCCGATCGTTACCGCTATCTTCGAGCCTACAGATCCTCTTATGATAGTTGGTATGTCCGCATGTCTTGCAGGTGCGGTTTGCGGCGACCACTGCTCACCTATCTCTGACACAACGATCATGTCGTCAGCAGGCGCACAGTGCGACCACCTCAACCATGTATCTACTCAGATACCCTACGCTGTCAGCGTAGCCGCTATTTCCTTTGTGATGTATATAATCGCAGGCTTCTTGCCCAATGCGTTTATCACACTTCCCATAGGCGTAGTTCTTACAGTAGCTTACCTCTTCGTAATGAAGGCTATCTCTAAGAAAAAGACGGCGTAAATAAAATTACATACCATGCACCGCCTGTCCGTACGGACAAGGCGGTGCTTTTTTGCATTTTTTCAAGAGGTAGCGAATAGGATATTATAGTCGATGTGTCAAGGGGAGGAATTATGCAAGAGATAACCGAGCTGAAAAAATGCGATCTTATAAAGTGTGACGGAGTTTGTGTATTTGAATACGACATTTCCTTTCCTGCGCTTACTGTAAGTCAGAAGTGCGGAAAGCGCCTTGGTCGACTGCTTGAAAGCTCCTGCCAGAATGCGCTTGCGCATGCAAAAGCGCTGGGCGAAAAGGCAGAAGAGGAATATAGAAACGACGAGAGCGAGAAAAAGCGCTTTTACTTTCGTCCCTACAGATATGTTTTCAAGTGCAGGGCTACAGGCGATGATAGCGAGCTTTTGTCCCTTGTATTTGAAGGCAAAATCGAGAGGCGTGGAAAAACGCTGTCGAGTGAAAGGTGCGAGCTTGCTGTGCGACGAAAAAACGGACTTTTCATTGTGCCGAAGAAGGTGAAAAAGGGATGCAAACAATAGTTTGTATCCCTTTTTGCGTTGGTGCGAAGCTGATGCAACGAAAAAAAGCAGAGCTGGGGTGACGGAGAAAACATTTTTTGCCGTTTGTTCATTGACATACGGGCGTGTATATGATAAAATTTTTATGTAATAACACATGCAACAAAATAAGGAAGGAAAAACCTGTGCTTAAACGATTTTTATATTATTACAAGCCACACAAGAAGATATTTATCCTTGATATGCTGGCATCGCTATGCGTATCACTGCTTGCTATCGTCTACCCCGTAGTAACGAGAGCGATGCTGAATGACCTTATCCCCAACAAAAAGTACCAGATGATAGTAATTGCGGGAGTTTCCTTGCTTGGTCTTTACATTATCCGTATGCTACTGAACTTTTTCATACAGTACTACGGACATATAATGGGCGTGCGCATGCAGGCGCAGATGCGAAGCGATATGTTCAACCATCTTGAAAAGCTACCCTACAGCTTTTACGACTCTCACGAGACGGGAAAAATAATGTCGCGAATGACAAACGACCTTATGGACATCAGCGAGCTCGCTCACCACGGCCCTGAAAACATCATTATTTCCTCTATATCCGTCATAAGCGCATTCCTTTATCTTTCCTCCATCAACATATACCTGACGCTGATAATATTCGTGTGTGTGCCGTTTTTGCTCCTCATCGCAATGCTTTTGCGCAAGAGAATGCGCGAGGCATTCCAGAAGAGCAGGCAGTCTATCGCACAGATAAACGCCTCACTTGAGGGAAGCATTTCGGGCATCAGGGTGACAAAGGCTTTTACAAACGCAAAAAAGGAGTCGGAAAAGTTTGAAGAGGGCAACGAGGCGTTTGTAGCCTCGCGCAAGGAAGCCTATCGAGCTATGGGACAATTCCACTCCTCCACCTCGTTTATCACCGATGTTTTCAATGTTATCGTGCTTATAGCAGGTGGCCTTTTCCTCTACAACGGCTTTATCAACTTTGCGGACTACTCTGCCTTTGTGGTATCTGTCGGTCTGTTCATCTCCCCTGTAATGACGCTCATCAACTTCATGGAGCAGTTCCAGAATGGTGTGACGGGCTTTGAGCGATTTGTGGAAATAATGGACGCAGAGCCTGAGCGTGATGACGAGGGTGCGACCGATGTAGGCACACTTGAGGGAAGAATTGAACTACAAAATGTGAGCTATTCCTACGATGGCTCGTCAGAGGTGCTGAAAAATGTGAGCCTGACAGTAGAAAAGGGCAAGACATACGCTCTTGTCGGTCCTTCGGGTGGCGGCAAGACGACTATATGCCATCTCATTCCCCACTTCTACAAGCTCGACGAGGGCAAGATACTCATCGACGGCAAGGACATACGAGAAATGACAAACGAGTCCCTGCGAAAAAATATCGGTATAGTACAGCAGGACATATACCTCTTTAACTCGACGATAAAGGAAAATATCCTTTACGGACGCCTCGACGCCACCGACGAGGAGGTAATAGATGCGGCAAAGAGAGCAAACATACACGACTACATTATGTCGCTTGAAAAGGGCTACGACACCGAAATAGGCGAGCGTGGAGTAAGGCTGTCGGGCGGACAGAAGCAACGACTTTCCATCGCCAGAGTGTTTCTCAAAAATCCTCCCATACTCATACTTGACGAGGCGACAAGCGCACTCGACAACACGACAGAGATATACATTCAGCAGTCGCTCGACGAGCTTTGTCGTGGGCGCACGACCATCGTGGTCGCACACAGGCTTTCCACTATCAAGAATGCAGACGAGATAGCCGTCATAAGCGGTGGCGAGATGGTCGAAAACGGAACTCACGACTCACTTATGGCTCTCGACGGCGAGTATGCGAAGCTATACAAGCTTCAATTCAGGGCAAACGGAATGGCGTAAGCCAAATTTATATTGCTAATAATTGTTTACAAAAAAACGGCGTGATGAATTACCATCACGCCGTTTTTATTTGCATTTACGTTACTGTGTAAGAGTGTTACACGGTTTTTGGCTGTATAGTTGTTTTTCCATGCCTTTTACTGCTCTTGTTCCTCTTTGCTTTCGAGATAACGCTGAGCCTGAGTGGTAAAGAGCATATGGTACTTGCCACCCTTCTCCATAAGGGTATTGTGGTCGCCCATTTCCACCAATTCTCCGCCGTCGATAACTATTATCTTGGATGCGGAAACTGCACTGGAAAGACGGTGGGATACGAATACTGTTATCTTATTCTTGCCAAGCTCTGTAAACTTGTTGAATATCTGCTGCTCTGCTATAGGGTCAAGCGCAGCAGTAGGCTCGTCAAGTATAAGAATTTCGGACTCCTTGTAGTATGCTCTCGCAATAGAAAGCTTCTGCCACTGACCGATAGAGAGGTCAAGTCCGTTGCTCTCAAATATTCTCATAAGAGGAGTGGAATATCCGTCGGGCAATTTTTCGATATAGGAGCTTGCATCTGCGCGCTCTGCGGCATCGCGTACACGCTCCTCTGAATAGGGCACCTTGACGTCGCCGAATGCGATGTTTTCGCCTACGCTTACCGCATATTTTACGAAGTCCTGGAATATGATACCGAACATATCGTAAAGCTCTTTTACGTCATACTCTCTTATATCCCTGCCGTCAAGGGTTATAACACCCTCTGTGGGGTCGTAAAGTCTTGTCAGCAATTTGATAAGCGTGGTCTTACCTGCTCCGTTTAATCCTACGAGCACGACCTGCTCGCCTGAGTTAATCTTGAAGCTGACATTTTTGATGACATCACGATTTGTACCGGGGTAACGGAAGCTTACGTTTTTAAATTCTATCTCGTGGTGTCCGTTTTTCTCGGGGATGAGGGCGGGAGATACCGTCGGCTTTATAGTAACATCCCTATCCATAAAGGAAATCATATTATCTATAAAGAGCGTGCCCTCGTATATGGTAGCGGTATTTGTGATAATAGTTGTAATTCGATCTACGATGGTCGAAAGTGCGCCCGTGTAGAGAGTGTAGTCACCCACAAGACCGTTTTTATAAATAACGCTATACGCTACGTACATAAAGATAGCGCAACGAGCTAAAAACGAGATAAAGTCAAAGAGGATGTGCCACAGTCTTTCCCTTATTATCAAGGACTTCAAGCCTTTAAAATACTTTGCAAACGCCGTATTGTACTTGCCGACGAGCGTGTCGGAAAGTCCCATCATACGAACCTCTTTTGCATAATCCTTTTCGGTAAGGACTGTCGAAAAGTACGTCATCTGACGTCTTTCCTTAGAGTGATGTCGTATGTAGCCGAAGCTCTTTTTCCTATAGCGCTGATTTATTATCATCGTGGGTATGCCAAGCAATATCATAACCATGGGCGCAAGAGGATGAAGCACCGCAAGTATGATGATATAGCTGACCGTGCTTATCAATGAGCTCACGATACTGAAGGTAGCAGATATTATCTGCAGAGGTCGTCCGCCTGCCTCACGATTTGCATTTTCGAGCTTTTCATAAAACTCGGGTCTGTCAAAGTCTGCGAGGTCTATATCCTTCGCCTTATTCATTATCTTGAGCTTTATATGGTTTATGACGTATTCACTTGCGATGGAAATAGCCATATTGTTAATGCTTGCGACAAGATTCTGGAAAAAGTGAACCAGAACATACGTAATGAGCAATATGAATACGGGGCGTAGCTCATCAACACAAGCGGATAGGAAATCCACTATAGTAACGCCGAGTTTCTCTCTTATCGCATCGTCCTGTATAACTACTGAAATTTCATTGAGCAGGTCGCGTGACAAAAGGGCGCTGGCAACAGGCAAAAGTCCTGAAAGAAGGCACAAGGCAGCCAGCACGGCAAGTATCCACGGCTTTGCCTCCCAGACGAGCTTTACAATGTAAAAAAGGCGGTAGAAAAATTCTCCTGCATCCTTTATGCGCTCTTTGAGAGTTTTTTTCTCTTTTTTCTCGCCCTCTTCAAACGACATCAAATCCTTTGGAATTCGTTCCCTTAACATTCTCCGTTCCTCCTACGAAAAAAATGTGATTCTCCGACCACTTCCAAAAAGCTACGGTGCTTTGCCGTCACTCCCCCTTGTTATAGCACATATAGATAGGTATGTCAATACTTTTCGGGCAAAAAATACACTTATTTTTTGTTTTATTTACATGGTGTATCTTCTCTTGAAAATATCACTGTCAAAACACTGTTTTTTCGCATATACTACGGATAAAGCTATTTTTTTGAGGTGATGATATGCAACAGTTTGATGCTAATATGCTACGCTCCATACTCGCACTCCCTGACGAACAGTTGTGGCAGACAATACAAATGATAGCCACATCAAGCGGTGTCCGTCTCGAAGGGGGCGCACCGCCAAAAAGCGAGCTTGCAAGGCTTCGCTCCATGCTGACATCAGGCACGCCTGATGTAAACGAGGCAATGCGTATTATTGAGCGCTACAAGAAAACAGGCGGGGTGTGATATGCCTGACACACAGATGAAGGGGGACTTTTCGTCGATTTTGCAATCGCTTTTGTCAAATCCTCAATTGCTTTCCTCTATCTCGTCTATGATAGGTGCAAGCATGGGAGCAAATCAGGGGACTATGTCGCATAGTGAAAGTGTGCCTATGCAAAGAGAGGGCGAAGGTATGCAAAGAGAGGGCGTGCATAATGACGATAGCATAAGTGATGCGAGTGTGCCGACTTTGGCATCGCCCGTTCCGTTTTTACAAAACAAAACGCACAACGAGTCCAAGGAAAAGGCTCTGTTGTGCGCTTTGAAGCCGTTTTTGCCGAGCAGAAAATGCGAGGTCATAGACAGCTTTATCAGAATATTGGATATTGTTTCTCTTGTAGGGGGGATTAAATAATGTATACTCGTGAGCATAACGATTTCTGCGATGGCATACCCGACAACTATAACGGTATCGCAATGAAGGGCAAGCACCCGGAGCGACGCCTGTGTGACGACAAGCACGAATGTAACGACAGGTGCGAATGTAACGACAAGCACGAATGTAACGACAGGTGCGAGCGTGATGTGTGCAAAAGCCCTGTTATAGAGCCGAAGTGCCAAGAGAAAAAGGGTGGCGGAATACTCTCATCGCTTCTTGGCAGGCTCGGTCTTGGTGGCATAGACACTACCGAGCTTGCCATTCTGTTTGTCGCCCTGCTACTGATGAGTGACGGCGGATGCGATGATGAAAATTACATATGGGTGATACTGCTTTTACTGCTTCTTATCAATTAAATCAAAACAGCGAGAACTGATTTGTCTCCGACAGTCCGTCGAGTGCGCCGTTGGCTCTCAATATTTCAATAACGGACTTTGATATACCTGCACGCTGACGAAGATCCTCGACAGAGTATATTTCGCCTGAATTTCTTACGTCGACTATCTTCTGTGCCGCAGTTTCGCCAAGTCCGCCGAGGGCGGAGAATGGCATTCTTATCTTGCCGTTTTCGGGCAGGTAAGCCGAGGCGTCAGACTTGTATATGTCGACGGGGAGGAATTCTATACCTCTCGCCATACATTCGCGTACAAAGAGGTTTGTCGAATACTGCTCCTCTTCCTTTTGCGTAACGCTTGAGTTTTTGTCGTTCTTCTTTTTCTCGTGCTCTGCAATAAGGTTTGAAAGATGTCTCTTTCCCTTTGCTACGTCGACGGCGTCAAAGCCGCCAGGGGCGACTGTGAGGATAGCGGCGTAGAACTCAAGCGGATAGTATATCTTGTACCAGCCAAGACGAATAGCCGACATAACATATGCGGCGGCGTGCGCCTTGGGGAACATATATTTTATCTTTTTACAAGAGGCGATGTACCAGTCGGGGACATCGTGCGCACGCATCTCCTCCTCCCATTCGGGAGTAAGGCCCTTACCCTTACGGACACTTTCCATTATCTTAAAGGAAAGAAGATTATCGAGTCCGTAGCGAATAAGGTCGTTCATTATGTTGTCACGACACCCGATAACCTCAGAAATGTTACATATTCCCTCTCGGATAAGGTCCTGCGCATTGCCTGTCCAAACGTCAGTACCATGCGAAAGTCCAGAAATCTGCAAAAGGTCTGCAAACGACTTCGGCTTTGCCTCCTCAAGCATTCGGATAGCAAATCGCGTACCGAATTCGGGGAGTCCGTATGTGCCGAGCTTAGAGCCGATTTCCTCAGGGTCGACGCCTATAGGCTTGGTGGAGAGGAACAGCTCGTATATCTCTCGATCGTTCATATTGACGTCCATTACCGAGGTGTTGGTATATCTCTCAAGCATCTTATACTTGGTCGGAATATCGTGTCCAAGCTCATCGAGCTTCAGTATCGTATCGTGCAGATACGAGAACTGGAAGTGTGTGGTTATTATATCTGATGTGGGGTCGTCGGCAGGATGCTGTACGGGTGTAAAGTCGTAGACGTCGTACTCACGAGGAATAACGATAATACCACCCGGGTGCTGTCCTGTCGTGCGCTTTACTCCTGCGCAATGCGTGATGATATTGGAAATCTCTGCCTTGGGGAGCTTTATATTTCTTTCCTCAAGGTATTTCGCAACGTATCCAAAGGCGGTCTTGTCGGCGAGAGTACCTATTGTACCTGCGCGATAAACATTTCCCTCTCCGAAAAGCTCCTCTGTGTACTTATGCACTCTTCCCTGCACGTCGCCTGAGAAGTTAAGGTCTATATCAGGGGACTTGTCGCCGTGGAAGCCAAGGAAGGTCGCAAAGGGTATGTCCTGACCATCGGCATAGAGGGGCTCGCCACAGACGGGGCACTTCTTTTCGGGCAGATCAAAGCCGGAGCCGTACTGCGAGGGCACGTCAAAGTCGGAATACTTACACTTTACGCATCTGTAGTGCGGAGGCAGGGGGTTTACCTCTGATATACCCGCCATTGTAGCGACAAATGACGAGCCGACAGAGCCACGTGAGCCGACGAGATAGCCGAGGCTCTCACTATAGGCAACCAGCTTTTGCGCTATCATATAGAGAACGGCAAAGCCGTGCTTTATAATTGATGTAAGCTCGGTGTCAAGTCGCTCTGACACCTGTGGGGGAAGCTCGTCTCCGTACCAGTCGTGCGCTCTTTGCCAGCACATCGACTGCAGGTCCTCTTCTGCTCCCTCCATATTAGGCGTATATGTGCCGTCGGGAATGGGGAGTATGCACTCCGCCATATCCGCTATCTTGTTGGTGTTTTCCACGACCACCTCGTAGGCGAGCTCCTCGCCAAGATAGGAAAACTCTGCGAGCATTTCCTCAGTCGTGCGCAGGTATATTCCCGTATCCTTGTCGGCATCCGGGAATTTCATACCTGCGAGAAGTATTTTTCTGTATATTTCGTCGCTCTGCTCCAAGAAATGAGCATCGCACGTAGCTACAGTAGGCTTTCCGTATTTTTTACCGAGCGCTATTATACGGCGATTGATATTCATCAACGCCTCGTCGCCCGACACCTTTCCCTCTCCGATAAGGAAGCGGTTGTTGCACAGGGGCTGTATCTCAAGGTAATCGTAGAACTTTATCATTTCCTCAAGCTCGTTTTCAGGGCGATTGTTGAGTACAGCTGTGAAGAGCTCACCTGCCTCGCAGGCAGAGCCGATGATAAGTCCCTCTCTATGCTTTTCGATAAGGCTCTTCGGCATTCTCGGACGGCGCTTGTAGTATGTAAGGTAGCTCTCGGAAATCAGGCGATAGAGGTTTTTAAGTCCGACTAAATTTTTTGCGAGTATGATAAGGTGGTTTGTCGGCAGGACAAGCGGGTCCGACTTGTCGCTCATCGCCGCAGATAGCTGAACAAAGCTCTGCACGCCCTCGCTCTTGAGGTCGTTCTGCATGCAGAAGAAAATTTCAGCAAGCATAGCGGCATCGTCACAGGCACGATGGTGGTTGAAGTTGCCGAGCTTGTAGAATGACGCTAGGCTATCGAGGGTATGCTTTTTAAGCCCCTTATTGAGATAGCGGGAGAGCGCTAAAGTATCGAGATAGGGGTTTTTGAACTCGTATCCGCACTGGTCGGCAAACTCGTGGATAAAGCCTGTATCAAATCCTGCATTGTGCGCAATAAGAAGTCGGTCGCCTATAAAGTCCAAAAATGAGCGAAGCGCCTCGTCTATCTTGGGTGCGCCCTTTACCATTTCATCGGTAATACCCGTAAGCTCTACTATTTTTTCGGGTATCGGTACTTCGGGGTCTACAAAGGTGTTGAAGGTATCTATGACCGCTCCCTTTTTTATCTTCACTGCGCCTATTTCGGTTATCTTACATGTAGCGCTTGAAAGACCCGTGGTCTCTATATCGAACACGACCATTTCGTCATCGAAGTCGATGTCGCACTCGCCGTAGAGGGCGCGTGCGGTATCGTCTACATAGTATGCCTCAATGCCGTAGAGCACCTTTAATTCGGGGTAGTTCTTTCTCGCCTCCTTCATGATTTCCGGGAACGCCTGAACGTTTCCATGGTCGGTGATGGCGATAGCTTGCCAGCCCCAGCGCTTTGCCGTAGAGATGACCTCATCGGGACGGATAAGCGCATCCATCGAAGACATATTTGTATGAAGGTGGAGCTCCACTCTCTTCTTTTCGGCATTGTCGGAGCGGAGTATGCGCTTTGCCGTACAAATGGACTTTGGCGCACAGACAAGCTCGCCGTCAAACTTGTCGTAGTAGGTCCTGCCTGCTACGGCGATGCTCTTGCCCTTTTTTATCGCTCCCATCCAGCCCGCTTCCTCAGGGGACATGGATTTCTTTACATATATAGATGATGTGCCGTCAGAGACGCCTATCGTGATAGACACGCGGTCGCCTGCTCGGCTTTCCTTTTTTTCGCACTCAAACACGTCACCAAAGAAAACAGCTCTTGCAGTGGGGGAGGTAAGGGTGTCTATTGCGACAGGGCTTCTTATTTCACCCTCGTCACCAAAGATAAGCTCTGAGCCATCAAGCGAGTATGTGCGAGTGGGGAGTGTATACAAGTCCTCGGAGGTCTGTCTCAATTCGGTGAAATTTCCCGAAATTGATGTGCGAGCCTCTCGCTTATCCTCCTCGACAAACGCACTTGCCTCTGACGGACGAGCCGCCGCTGCGCGCGCACGGAATGCAGCCTCACGAGCAAGCTGCTCTGCTGAATCCTCTATTTTCTTTATACGCTCACGGGTTTTCTCGTAGGCGTTTTCACATTCCTTTATCTCTACCTTGTATCTGCATCCGTATCTGTGCTCTATGATACGGGATATAACGGATGCACTTTCAGCAGAGCTGAGAAGGTCTATTCCACCACGAAGGAAGGGTATCTTTATTTCAAGCGCACCCTCGTCGTTGTTTATATGTATTTCAGCGTCGTCGAAAAATCCACGCGTTATAGCTCCACATCTTGACGCCTCGGAAAATATCTCTGCCATTCTCTCCTGTGTAAACTCACTTGAGGGATAGTGCGGGAAGATACGGAAGGAGCACGCATTGTAAAATACGCGAAGCTCGTCCTCTATAGAGTGAAGCACTCTCTGGTCGTTGTGGCGAGGAAAGTCCGCCTCCACCTCGACACGATAGGGGTCGCGCATTATTCTTATTCGCACGTTGTCCGCCTCGTCGAGCAATTGCTTTTTCTCTCGGTCGGGCAGATATTTTTTAAATATATCAAAAAATTTCTTTTGGCTTTCAGGCATTTCTTTACATCCTTGCAATTTCTTCTATCAATTCTTGTACTATCCTATCGGCAGGTATTCTGCCTACTATTTCGCCTTTTTTAAACATAACGGCATCGTCTATGCCGCCTGCTATTCCTACGTCAGCCTCACGCGCTTCGCCAGGGCCGTTTACTACACATCCCATAAATGCGACCTTTATGCGCTTTTTGCGCAATCCTGTGCGGTCAAGCTCCTCTTCAAAGCGCTCAAGCAAAGGAATAAGGTCTATTTTCGTACGCCCACAGGTTGGACAGGAAACTATATCCATCCCCTTATCCTCAAGCATATCGAGCGAGGCAAGAATGTCGCGTGCCACCTTTATTTCCGACACAGGGTCTGCCGTGAGCGATACTCTTACTGTATCACCTATGCCGAGAGAAAGGAGCGAGCCTATGCCGACAGCACTCTTTACTGTGCCTGACGACACGCCCCCTGCCTCAGTCACGCCGAGGTGCAGAGGATAATCCGTTTTTTCTGCGAGTATCCTGTTTGCTCTTATCATTGAATAGACGTCAGACGCCTTTACGGAGATGGCTATATCGCCGAAGTCAAAGCTCTCGAGCAACGATGCGTTGTAAAGTGCACTTTCTGCAAGTGCTTCGGGGGTGGGGGAGGAGTATTTCTTCAGTATATGCTTTTCAAGAGAGCCGCTGTTTACTCCTATTCTGATAGGCAACGAGCGAGTGCGACAAGCGTCTGCGACTGCCTTTATTCTATCGCTGTCACCGATATTGCCAGGGTTTATTCTTATCTTATCTGCGCCTGCTGCTACACATTCAAGCGCTATCTTGTAGTCGAAATGGATATCTGCAACGAGAGGGACTTTAACCCCCCTTTCCTTGAGGAGAGAAAATGTTCTTGCCGCCTCTATGTCGGGCACGGCAAGGCGCACGATTTCGCAGCCTGCATCCTCAAGAGCCTTTATCTGCGCATAGGTAGCCTCTATCTCGTTGGTGTCGGTATTCGTCATAGACTGTATGCTCACGTGGGCGTCGCCGCCTATATACGAGTTTCCTACCTTTATTTTTCTCGATTTTCGTCTTATCTCATTGTAATCCATGCGCTTTTCCATTCCTTTTTGATTACGTTAATTCTATCACAGCTCGTGTACTAAAAACAGTACAGCCCACTCTGCTTAAAACAGAGCAATTATATCCTTCAGGCTTATCAATAGCATAAGCCCCATAAGCAAAACTATGCCGACAAAATGCACCATACCCTCATACTTGACAGGCACAGGCTTTTTTCTTATCATTTCAAGCAGAATAAACACCGCTCTGCCACCGTCAAGGGCAGGCAGGGGCATCATATTTATAACGCCGAGGTTTATGCTTATTACTACTGCGAGGTATAGCAGGTCTATTATACTGCTCTGTGCTGCCGAGCTTATCGCAGTGGTGACACCTATAGGTCCTGACACTGCCTCGACACCAAAGCGACCTGTTATCAAATCAAAAATAGACTCCCACACCATTCGCACGTTGAGTAGTGAGCGACAAAATCCGTGCTTGAGGATATTGCCGAGATTTCCCTCCTCGCGCACATAGTTGAAGTCGCGGACACCGAATATCTGCCCGCTTGAAAGCACTGTAGGAAAATCCACGTCCAAGTAGATTTTTTTGCCGTTTCTAAAAATTCCGAGCTCTACAGTATCTATTCCACGTCGCATTATTTCATAGTCGAGCTCTGCAGCGGTGCGCACACGCTTGCCGTCAAGTGATACAATGGTATCACCTACACGAAGTCCTGAATCTGCGGTGCTTATCTCGTAGCTGTATTTTTCCTTTGGCACTATCTCCGATACTGTGGTGGAGTAAAGGTTGTCGCTGACGGCTCCGACAAGCATAAACATAACGATAAATCCGCACAACAGATTCATCGCCGCACCTGCGACTACTATAATGAGCCTTTTCCACGCCTCTTTTTTGTTCAAGGCGTTTTCATCGTCAGACTCCTCGTCCTCTCCTGCCATACTGACGTATCCACCGATGGGCAGAATACCGATAGAATACTTGATGTCGGTCTTTTTTGAGGTCCACGTTACCATTTTGGGCCCCATACCGATGGAAAACTCATATATCTTTACGCCAAAGATGCGCGCCGAGATATAGTGGCCAAGCTCGTGCGTGAGAATGAGTATAGCAAACACGACGAGTGCGACTAAAATATAAAGTATTTTCATTTATCGCCTTTCCGAGTGTCAGCTGATAAGACACTCGACAGTTCTTCTCGCCTCTCTGTCCGAGGATATTATATCGTCGAAGGAGGTGTATTTTTTTGCGTGTGACATTTTTTCGTAGCACTCGCACACAAGCTCTGCGATTCTGTAAAACTCTACATGTCCGTCGAGGTGAGCCTTTACTGCTACCTCGTTTGCCGCATTTACGACGGCGGGCATCGCTCCTCCGTCCTCTATCGCACGATATGCAAGAGCGAGCAGGGGAAACACCTCTGTGTCGGGTTTTGCAAATGAAAGTTTACATAATTCGTAGAAGTCAAGCTCCTTTACGGGTGAGCATACGCGATTTGGATATGTCAGCGCATACTGTACGCAAAGGCGCATATCGGGTGTGCCGAGCTGTGCTATCACCGCATTATCAATATATTCAACGGCTGAATGTATTATACTCTCGCGATGAACAATTACCTTGACCTGCTCTGCCTTTACGCCAAAGAGATGCACCGCCTCTATTACCTCAAAGCCCTTATTCATCATTGAGGCAGAGTCTACGGTTATCTTTGCGCCCATTTTCCACGTGGGGTGGGCGAGCACGTCGGAGAGCGTGACTGAACGAAGCCTTTCTCGGTCAAAGCCGAAGAAGGGACCACCTGAGGCTGTGAGCCAGATATTTTTCAGAGCCTTTGTGTCATTTCCCTGCAAGGACTGGAAAATGGCGCTATGCTCGCTGTCTACGGGGATTATCTGCGACTTTTTCTCACGTGCGCGTGACATAACTATGTCACCTGCGATGACGAGGGACTCCTTGTTTGACAAGGCGAGTCGCTTGCCTGAATCTATGACGGCGAGAGTAGGCATAAGTCCTGCCTCACCGAGTATGGAATTTACCACACATTCAGCCTGTGAGAGCGAGACACCCTCACATATTCCCTCTGCACCTATGAGGATTTTCGTTTTTGTATCGGCGACGGCGAGAGAAAGGCTCTTTGCCGCTTTTTCGTCGGCGACGGCGCAATAGGTGGGAGAAAACTCCCTTATCTGCTCCTCGAGCAATTTCACATTTTGTGCGCCACTTATATAATCTACCTTTATTCCGTGAGCACGAGCGACGTCGAGCGACTGTGTACCGACAGAGCCGGTCGAGCCGAGCACGGCAATAATTTCAGGCATATTTTCCAAGATTTTTTCCTCCAATAAATAAAGGCTGTCAGGCAAACGCAAAACGAAGATCAACGCGAAACCGAAGGACAGCCTTTAGCTTTATGTTATTTAAAAAATAAAAACTTTTCGCTCAGCGACATAATGATGAGCAGTACAACCGACACAGGAATTACAGAGTCGAAGCGATCGAGGACTCCGCCATGACCTGGGAAAATTCTGCCATAGTCCTTCACGCCATGCTCACGCTTTATCAGCGAAAATACAAGGTCGCCTATCTGTGATATTACGGATACGAAAATTGCGGAAATGCAGAGGGCAATATAGTTTGGCGCAACGCCAATCTTCGAGCTGACAAAAAGCCCGAACATTGCAAAGAAAAGTGTACAAAACACAATTCCACCCACAGCGCCCTCAATAGTCTTTTTGGGACTTATCTCGGGAATGAGCTTATGCTTTCCTATTACCCAGCCTGTAAAATATGCAAACGTGTCGGTTATCCACGCACCGATGAAGGCGAGAAGATATATATACTCTCCGTAGTTCATTCTGCGGATGATGACAAGGCAGGTGAGCGAGAAGAGAATGTAGAACACTCCTGTAAATGCTCCTGCCACGTGTGAAAAGCTCTCCCTTCCACGACAGAACACCGCATATGCGAACAGGTAAAACATATAGGAAAATGCGACTGCGAGCACTATTACAATGTAGCCTATGCCACGCGAAAAATGGGCAAACAAGGGCAAAAAGAACGATATAGCGCAAGCGGGAAAATATACGAGCACACGCTTACCATAGCCGATGCATTTCAAATATTCGTATGCGCCGATAGCGGCTATGATGCCGATAGCGGCAGGAAATACTATAGTATCAGAAAATATCAAAATGGGTACAAAGATACAAAGCAGTACCAGTGCCGTAACAATTCTTGTTTTCATTTTTTCTCTCTGTTTGTTGTTTTTTATTACAGTCCACCAAAACGACGATGGCGACCGTAAAAGTTACGTATAATAGCGTCAAGCTCCTTTTCGTCGAGGTCGGGCCAGAGTGTCTTTGTAAAGCAAAGCTCTGAATATGCCGACTGCCAGAGCAGAAAGTTTGATATACGGAAATCTCCACCCGTACGGACGATAAGGTCGGGGTCGGGGGAGCTCTTTGTGTAGATGTGCGAGGAAATATCCTGCTCGGTCACAGACGTAGCACCCTCTGCAATAAGTGCATTGCAGGCGTGTACTATCTCTGCTCTGCCACCGTAGTTCAAGGCTATATTAAGCGTAAGGGGATAGTCCTGCGACTTTTGCTCAAGCTCGCACGCACGAAGTCGAAGCTCATCGGAGAGCACAGTCTTGTCACCGAGGAAAACGAAGCGTATTCCGTTTTCTTCAAGATGTGCAAGAGCCTCGTTTATATAGATGAGCAAAAGCTCCATCAGGCGATTTACCTCATTTTCGGGACGCGACCAATTCTCTGTCGAGAATGCATAGACTGTGACTGTCTTTATTCCGACGTCACCACAGTATCTTACCACGCGTCTGAAGTTTTTTGCGCCCTCGACATGTCCGAGCTCACGCACAAGACCACGCTTTTTCGCCCATCTGCCGTTTCCGTCCATAATAAAGGCAATATGAGAAAGCCTTTCGTCGACGGTGAAGGGAGTTTTATCTTTCTTTTTCCAAAGCATAAGGGGGGTCCTTATATCTCCATGATTTCCTTGGTCTTTGCTGTTGTTACTGCGTCAACTTCCTTAATGTACTTGTCTGTGAGGTCCTGAACAGCCTTATCGCTTGCCTTTGCCTCATCCTCTGTCATTTCGCTGTTCTTCTTTGCAGCCTTTATAGCGTCGTTTGCATCACGGCGAATGTTGCGAACCGCTACCTTTGCATCCTCGCCCATCTTGGATATCTGCTTGGACATCTCGCGGCGGCGCTCCTCTGTGAGCTGGGGGAATGTAAGTCTGATCACCTTACCATCGTTCTGAGGTGTGATACCGAGGTCGGAAGCGAGAATAGCCTTCTCCATATCCTTAACTGTGGAAGCGTCCCAAGGGGAGATAACGAGTGTTCTCGCATCAGAAACCTTTACCTCTGCCATCTGGTTGATAGCTGTAGGGGATCCGTAGTAGTCAACTGTTATCTTGGAAAGCACATCGGGAGTTGCGCGACCTGCTCTCATAGAGGAAAGAGTCTGCTTGTATGAGTCAATGCTCTTTTTCATTTTTTCTTCGTATGTCTTAAGTTCGAGTTTCATAATTTTCTCCTTGTTTTATGGTATATTTATTTATTTTTATTATCAGCCGTTTGAAACGAGTGTGCCAAGAGACTCACCCATAACTGCACGGTAAATGTTTTCCTCATCGTCGAGACCGAATACGAATATCGGAATGTTGTTGTCCATGCAGAATGCAGTAGCGGTAGAGTCGATAGCCTTCAAGCCACCGGAAAGGATATCGCGGTAGTTGATGAAGTCGAGCTTTCGGGCGGTGGGATCCTTCTTGGGATCTGCAGTATAGATGCCGTCAATGTTCTTCGCCATAAGTATGACGTCGGCGTTTATCTCAGCTGCGCGCAAAGCAGCCGCCGTATCAGTCGAGAAGAAGGGTGAGCCGAGTCCACAGCCAAATATGACCACTCTTCCCTTTTCAAGATGGTGTATCGCCCTGTCACGAGTATAGGGCTCTGCTGCTGCGGGCATAGAAATCGCAGTCATAACACGAGCATCGATGCCCTCTTGTCTGAACGTGTCCTGCAATGCAAGAGCGTTTATGGTAGTAGCGAGCATACCCATATAGTCTGCACGAACACTGTCCATATCCTTGCCCTGTCTGCCACGCCAGATGTTTCCTGCGCCTACGATAATTCCTATCTCGGCACCCGACTCAATGCACTTCTTAAGAGTAGCGCCTATCTTATGTACAAAGCTGTAATCAATAATGCCGTCTGCTCCTGCAGAGAGTGCCTCGCCTGAGAGCTTGAGCAATATTCTTTTATACTTCGGAGATTGTGCTTCCATGTTTTTGTCATTCCCTTTTGGGAATTTCTCCTTTCAAAACTATTTATACATTACCATCTTATATTTTACTTCAAAATCGTAATTTTGTAAACACCTTTTTCAAAAAAAATATGAGTTTTTTGCAAAGTTTTTTGTGTGTGCGAGCGTCGGGAGCGCAAAAAAAGACAAGGAATGAAAATTCCTTGTCTTTTTTGTATTTCAATTGAAAATTTTCAATTACTTTACGAGCTTTGCGATCTCTTCTGCAAAGTTCTCCTCGCGCTTCTGGATGCCTTCGCCCTTGTCGTAGCGATAGAAAGCCTCGAGCTTGATAGCTCCGCCAAATTCCTTTGCGCAAGCGGCAACATACTTGCCAACTGTGAGGGAGTCGTCCTTTACGTAAGCCTGCTCTGTAAGGCAGTTTGCCTCATAGAACTTACCGAGCTTACCTGCGATAATGCCCTCAATAACCTTTGCGGGCTTGCCTGCAAACTTGGGATCCTGCTCCATCTGCTTTGTAAGGATTTCCTTCTCCTCTTCGATAGCAGAAGCGGGAACAGCCTCCTTGTTTACGTAGAGGCAGGGCATTGCTGCTGCCTGAAGTGCGATGTTCTTTGCGAACTCAGCAAATCCAGGGTTTGCAACTGCTGCATCATCAGCCTCAAACTTGATGATCACGCCTGTAGCGCCCATACCGTGAATGTAAGTGCTTACAACACCGTCAACAATGAGGAAACGGCGGAGAGAAAGCTTCTCACCGATGGTGAATGTCTTCTCCTCAAGAGCTTCCTTTACTGTCTGAGCGTCGTTTATCTTCTTTGCCATAAGGTCTTCAACGTCAACGGGACGAGTAGCGATGATAGTCTTAAGAATGTCGCGAACGAATGCGCGGAAGGAGTCGTTCTTTGCAACGAAGTCAGTCTCGGAGTTAACCTCAACCATTGCAGTAACGTTACCCTCTGTAAGAATATCTACTATACCCTCTGCTGCGATTCTGCTTGCCTTCTTTGCAGTAGCTGCCATACCCTTCTCACGAAGAACCTTGATAGCCTCGTCAAAGTTGCCGTTAGCAGCAACGAGAGCGTTTTTGCAGTCCATCATACCGCAGCCTGTCTGTCTTCTCAACTCAGCTACGTCTTTTGCTGTGAATGCCATATGTTTAATCTCCTTGTTTTTTAATATTTGGTTGTAAAGCTTTTACAAGCTATTTTGCTGAAATTACTCAGCTGCCTCCTCAGATGCCTCTGCCTCTGCCTCTGCAGGTGCCTCTGCATCTGTGAGCTGCTCGCCGCCTCTACCCTCGATAACAGCGTCTGCGATAGCGCCGCCGATGAGCTTGATAGCGCGGATAGCGTCGTCGTTTCCGGGGATGATGTAGTCTGCATCGTCGGGATCGCAGTTGGTGTCAACTATAGCGATAACGGGAATGCCGAGCTTCTGAGCCTCGAGAACCGCAATTCTCTCCTTGCGTGTGTCAACAACGAAGAGTGCAGAAGGAAGTGTCTCCATCTCCTTGATACCACCGTAGTTCTTGTCGAGGTCCTCCATCTCCTTAACGAGCTTTGCAACTTCCTTCTTAGGAAGGAGATTGAAAGTACCGTCTGCCTCCATTCTCTGGAGCTCCTTAAGACGATTAATGCTGTTTCTGATTGTCTTGAAGTTTGTGAGCATTCCGCCGGGCCAACGTACGTTTACATAGTACATGCCACACTTCTGAGCCTCTTCCTTGATGGACTCAGCAGCCTGCTTCTTTGTACCTACGAAAAGAATGGAGCCACCCTCCTCGGATACGTTACGTGCGAAGGTGTAAGCCTCCTCAAACTTCTTCACCGTCTTCTGAAGATCGATGATGTGGATACCGTTTCTCTGTGTGAAGATGTACTCAGACATCTTAGGGTTCCACTTCTTTGTGGGGTGTCCGAAATGGACACCTGCTTCAAGCAACTGCTTGATTGATACTACGAACATTTTAATGTTCCTCCTTGATTTGGTTTTTCCGCCACAATGCGATACAGTACCGCTACTGCGCCACGCGCAGCACCGACGATACACACACATTATGTGAGATTTATTCTGCGTCCTATTTTTTCGCAGACGACTTATTATACTACAATCATTATAACAATGCAAGTTTTTTCTTCGTCGTTAACATAAAATTTACAATTTGCTTTATTATATCTTACACCCTTCAACACTTCTCTCGCTTGCCTCTCGGCGCAGGCACTCGCCCCTCTGCATCGACTATTATGACGTCCTCACCTATCTTTATTATTTTATCCCACGGGATAATTATATCCTCGCAGCGCTTGAAGGAGAATACCCCTCCCTCGTCGGAGACTACGATGGCGGTAAGGTGTCCGTCGCAGACGTCGAAAATTATCTCGGACACGTGACCAAGTATTTTGCCGTCGCAGGAATTTACCACCGCCTTTTCCCTGAAGTTTTCCGTATTACAATCTTTCATACCTTTCTCCCTTTCAAAACATATTTCCCCTTTGCATTTTATTTTGACTGTGGGAAATCTATGACAAAAGGACAAAATTTTGTTTTTTTACAGCTTTTCTCTTGCTTTTGTTTTGAATGAGATATATAATATTCTCAAGGTTACAACTGACATAAACAAAGGGAGTTTCTATTATGATAGCAAAAAATCTTTTTGATGCAAGCAAATCAGAATACAGGCTGTGGGAGGAGAATGAGGACTCCACTCTCATTCACTATTATCCTGCAAAGGCGAAAAAGGGCGATGCAGCTATAGTTATATTCCCGGGTGGCGGCTACCATCACAGAGCGATACATGAGGGACAGGGTTATGCGGAGCATTTTGCCGAGCTTGGCATAGACTCATTTGTAGTGGACTACAGAGTTGCCCCCAACCATTTCCCGCTTCCTCTGCTTGACGCTCGCAGAGGCGTCAGATTTGTACGCTACTACGCCGAAAAATTCGGCATAAACCCCGACAAGATAGCGGTAATGGGCTCATCGGCAGGCGGACACCTCAGCGCGCTTGTATCTACCTATAAGGATGCAATAGACGGAGAGGGCGTAGACGAGATAGACGAAATATCTCCTATCCCCAACTCGCAGATACTGTGCTACCCCGTTATCAATATGGTAGATGCCGCAATCGGACACAGAAATAGCGCGATAAACCTGCTCGGCGACAATCTTGACCTTGCTCCCAGCGTTTCTCCCGACCTTATCGCAGACGAGAGCACACCCGATGCGTTTATATGGCATACGGCGAACGACACTGCGGCAAATGTAAAAAACAGCTACACGTTTGCAGGCGTTTTGCGTAATTTCAACGTGCCTGTAGAAATGCATATATTCCCCGACGGAAGACATGGACTTGGACTTGCACCTGATATGCCCAACACAGTAGGACAGTGGGCGGCTCTTATGGACAATTGGCTTCGTGCAAAGGGATGGGTGGAGTAATTTTGCAAACTTTTGTTTGCAAAATCGCAGGCGAATAAGTAATAGCGAAAAGTGAACAGGCGAAAGAAAGCGACGGCTTTCGCAAGGGCGGAAGCAAGCAGAGGCTGTTCATTATTCGTCATCTATAGCCATTATTCACTAAAAAAAGAAGTGTTTGCGTTGTGCAAACACTTCTTTTTTGTTTTTATTTCTTCTCTGCTATGTAAAAATAGGGAGATGTAGGGGAGTTTACTATACGGAAGCAGCTGACGCATATTTTACGTCTGTCGAGGGTAGCAAAATACTCTTCGAGCATTTTGCCCTCAAGGTCGCCCTCCTCGTGTCCTGGGTATATAGCTATGAGCAATATTCCGTCATCTGCGAGCAAGTCGAGAGCCGCTTCAACTGCGGGCATTGTGGTAACTCGCATAGTGGTGACATTCTTTTTACCACTTCTCGGCAGGTATCCGAGATTGAACATTCCTGCCTTGATAGGCTCTTTTACATAGTCACGTACAAGATGATGCGATGCGCATATAAGGGTGTAGTTTTCGGGAGTGCCAAGCTCCTTCAGGTGCGCCTCGGTGGAGGTGAGCGCCTCCTCCTGAATATCAAAGGCAAACACCTTACCCTCCTCGCCTACCGTCTGCGAGAGGAATGCGGTGTCGTTTCCATTTCCCATAGTGAAATCGACTGCCGTATCACCCTTTCCGAGATGGCGAAGTATAAAGCTTTTTTGAAGTTCAAGTAAATCTACCATATTTCCGTACCGTTTTTTCTGTGTCATTTCTTCTGTTCCAGACTTAATTTTGCCTCTACGTAGGCGGTGTAATTCGTTTTATAGATAACGTAGCCTGTCCTTGCGCCAGAAGGCTTTTTGACGTTTTTGACGCGAGTATAATCTACGGCAACGGGCGAGCCGTTTGCCTTTGAGTAATATGCGGCTATCTCTGCCGCTTGTGTGTAGTCAAGCTCGCTAGGCTCTTCTCCGTCGCAGAGAAGTATTACGTGAGAGCCGGGCACGCCCTTGGCGTGAAACCACAGGTCGCCCTTTGACGCCACACGAAAGGTAAGAAGCTCATTTTGCAGGTTGTTTCTGCCACAGAGTATGCGATAACCCGTATCGCTGACAAACTCCATAGGTCGAGATTTCAACTGCTTGGGAGGAGTGTAATTTTTCAGACGGCTACCATAGCCCGAATTATACAGCTCGCTCCTTATCTCGTTCAAGTCCTCCTCGCTCTCTGCCCTTTCAAGAAACGTCTGCACGCTTTCGATATATTCAAGCTCGGACTGAGCCTCCTCGATAAGAGTGGTGAGGTGGGCGGCAGCGCTTTTCGCCTTGTTGTAATATTTATACATGCGCTGGGCGTTTTGCGAGGGGGAAAGGCGTGAATCAAGCTCGACTGTAACGGCTTGCGGTGGGTCTGTCGTGTAATCGAATGCCTCAAACGACTCCATTCCACGCTTTATCATATAGATGCTTGCGGTAATAAGATCAGCTTTTTTCTTATATTCGTCGCCCTTTGCACATTCGGCAAGCTCCTCTCTGCGCACAGAGAGCTTTTTTTCCAGCCTTGTACGAGCATTTGTGAGCAAGCGAAGAATGTCTGCCGCTCTCTGACGGATACGCTCGGCGCGATCACGCTCACCGAAAAACCTGTCAAGAAGCGAGGCAAAGTCGGATATCCTCTCGCACTCTGCCACATCACTATAGTAGGTCATATCCATAAAGGAGTAGTCGATGGGAAGTCCATCTTTTCCTATAACGAGGGTGGGGGTGTACTTATTTTTGCGCAAAATGTCAACAAAAGTTAGAAATTCCTCGCAAAAACGGGTGTTATCCATATCACCAAGCAGGGTGTCGTAGGAATTCGACGCTCTATGAACTATCTCGTTTGCATTCTGTGTGGAAATGCCGAGATAGCTCGAGGAGATGAATTTCGACGCCTGACGCTCGCAGGGGAACTGCGAGAGCCTTTGCATAAAGCCCTCCTTCGTTTCACTCAACGGGTCTGCCTTTTCCTGTGGGGGAGGCAGCTCGTATTTCATACCAGGCAACACCTGACGCAGACGGCTGGTAGTGAAATCTATGATATGCAGAGCGGAGATTATCTTATCGTCTGCATCGAGGAAAATGAGGTTGCTGTATTTACCCATAACCTCGACTATTATATATCGCTTGGTTTCATATCCCATTTCATCATAGCAATCAAAGCAAAGCTTTGCCGCACGCTCAAATCCGAGCTGCTCTGCACGTACAAGGCGTGCACCTGCAAGATGCTTGCGAAGGAGCATACAAAACATAGGTGCAGATGGGGGATTTTCCTTTTGCATATAGGAAAGGGATATTCTCGGGGAATTTGAGCCGGCATTTATGCACAGACGGCGACTTGCCTTTTCTTTTGTGCCGTGCAGGAGTATGTCTATCTCGTCTCGCACAGGCTGATACACCTTTTCTACTCTCGCGCCGTCACCGATAAACTCGTTTATCTCGTGAAGTATCGCACGGAGCATACCTGCATCAAACATTTCGTTTTCCCCTTTCGTTGTATTTTGATTGTACGGGCTTGAAGCGCCGTAGGCTTGGAGGGATATTTGTCATTCTTCGACCGAGAGGCGCACTCCGTGTCCGAAGGAGAAAAGGGCAAACATCACCCAAAGATACGAGCTTTACTTCAAGAAGCCGTTAACTATCTGCTCCTCCGCCTCCTGCTCGGTAAGTCCGAGTGTCATAAGCTTTATAAGCTGCTCGCCTGCGATTTTTCCTATCGCAGCCTCGTGAATAAGGGAGGCGTTTACATTGTTTGCAGTAACCTCAGGAATTGCACTTACAGAGGCGTTGTCCATAATTATGGCGTCGCACTCGCTATGTCCTGAGCAGGCGTTGTTTCCGTTGATACGCGAGAAGAATATCTGGCGCGAGTCGTCACGAGCGACCGAGCGTGAAATGATATTTGCACTTGAGTTTTCGCCGTTGAGGTCTACTGTGAAGTCGGTTTTCGCCAGCTGTGAGCCGTGTGTCATAAGCTTTTCGCTGATAACGAGTGTGGCATTGTCTCCGATAGTCGCCTGTGTCTTTCTGTCGGTGGAGTTTATACCCTTTATCTGCAGGGTATCCATCTCCATATACGCACCCTCTGCGAGCTCTATGATGGTGGTGGGGTTCATTATATTCTCGCCCTTGCCGTCTCCTGCGCCGTAATGCTTTTCTATATATTTCACTCTTGAATTCTTGCCTACGTAGAAGGAATGTACGCCGTCGTGGCTTGACGCCTCGTCGCCTGTATTGTGTATTCCACAGCCTGCGATAATGGTGACGTCGCAGTCCTCGCCAACGTAAAAGTCGTTGTAGACCAGCTCACGAAGTCCTGTCTGGCTGATAATGACGGGTATGTGGAGGCTCTGCTTTTTCGTGCCGTCCTTTATTTTTATATCTATACCGTTTTTGTCCGTCTTGGTTATAATATCTATATTATCGGTGGTGTTTCTCGACAGGGACTCGCCGTTTGCTCTTATGTTGTAAGCGCCCTCGGGAATTCCGTGGAGGTCAGCCACCTGCTCCAAGAGGTCTTTTTGTATCTTATCCATTTTTTGCTCCTTTAATTTATCCTACGAAAAAAATCACATCTTGTCGGTCAAGGTCTTGCACGCCGCACCTTCGAGAAGCGATGGCATTATATCCTTGCCACGTCCTATGTTTTCTATTTTTCCGTCTGCTATAACGATAATCTTGTCAGCGATGTTGAGTATTCGCTCCTGATGGGAGATGATGAGGATAGAGCCCTTCACCTTTTCGTACATATTTTCAAACACCTTGATAAGACTGTTGAAGCTCCACAAATCTATACCTGCCTCAGGCTCGTCGAAAATGGAGAGCTTGGTGCCACGAGCGAGAATGGTGGCTATCTCAATGCGCTTGAGCTCGCCTCCTGAAAGGCTCGCATTTATCTCTCGGTTGATGTACTCGCGGGCGCAAAGTCCTACCTCGGAAAGATACTCGCAAGCCTCAGCGACGCCTATCTGCTTGCCTGATGCAAGGGTGATGAGGTCGCGCACCGTGATACCCTTAAAGCGCACAGGCTGTTGGAATGCGAAGCTGATGCCACGCTGAGCACGCTCTGTGATGGAAAGAGACGTGATGTCCTCTCCGTCGAGCAATATCTGTCCTGACGTGGGGGTGATTATACCCGCTATGACTTTGGCGAGAGTGGATTTTCCTCCTCCGTTTGGTCCTGTTATCGCAACGAAGCGATCGTCTATTTTCAAGCTAACGTCCTTGAGAATATCCTTTTTCTCATTATCCGTCTCTGCCGAATAGGAAATATTTCTTAATTCTAACATTGTTCCTCCTGTAGAAATACCATATATATTAACATTTGATTATATTTTCCCGCATAAAGTATATCACACATAAGTGATTTTTTCAACAGTAAAATAGCATTATTGCTTATTTTCTGTAAAAAGAGAAAAAAATTGCATTAACTTGTATTTACATTTGGTTAACATTATGGTATAATATGACTCGTAACAATAAGAATCAAAGGAGATACAAAATGAATATTGATTTTTCTCACGGTCTTTATCCTGCCATTGTCGGCTCGGGGTTTTCTATGGAGGGCTACCACGTATGGTGTGGCTCTTGTATAAAGGGTGATGATGGTAAATACTATCTCTTCGCGTCAAGATGGCCTAAAGAGACACGCTTCCCCCATGGATATATGACACACTCTGAAATAGTGCTCGCATCTACTGATAGTCTTGACAAGCCCTTCAAGTTTGAAAAGGTAATCCTTTCCGGACGTGAGGGCAATTACTGGGATAGCCAGATGGCGCACAACCCTCAGGTCGTAAAGGCAGGCGACGAGTATCTCCTTTACTACATAGGCACAAACGACGGCTCACAGGAAAACCGTAAGATAGGTGTCGCTCATTCCAAGTCGTTGACAGACGGATGGGTACGCCCTGACGAGCCTATTGAGCTTCCCCCCAACGCTAACAACCCTGCAGTAATAGTTATGGAAGACGGAGGCGTGTATATGTCATTCCGTGACGGTCAGCTGAAGGTTTCTATGGCTTACGCGCCCTCATACGATGCAAAATACGAGGTTCTCGCGTTTGACATCTTCCCTCTTGGAAGAGTCGAGGATATGTTCTTATTCAGAAACGGCGACCACTTTGAGATAATCGCAGAGGATGCACGTGGAGTATATACGGGACTCGAAGGAGGAGGCGTGCATTTCATCTCTGACGATGCAATACACTGGACTCCTCACAAATCACCTCAGCCCTACTCCCGCACGGTAGAATACTCCGACGGAAGTGTCGTCGAGCTTCAGCGCAGAGAGAGACCTCAGCTTTTCGTCGACGGCGACAGACTTTACGTATTCACGACAGCAAAGATAAACGGCGAAACACGTACGATAGGCGGAGACACGTGGAATATGCTTCAGGAATATAAGACGAAATAACAGACGAAACAACAAAAATTGCCTGCTTTTTGCAGGCAATTTTTTGCTTATTCACTTTTCGTTATTAGCATAACGTCTTGGCTACGCTCTCGTTCACTGTGCGAATTATGATGGCGAGCTCTGTCAAAAGGCAGGTAAAAAGCTACACTACATCTTCACTATTCAATAAAAAAAGGCTACACCAAGGGGACGTACCCTTAAGGACAGTTTTGGGAATTCAATAGAATACGTTACCTACCGACAGGAAAAGGGCGAGGAATTTTAACAATTCTTCGTCCTTTTTCTTGACAAGCACTGCATCTGTGTACACAGATGCTATTATGAGTTATGAGTTATGAGTTATGAGTTTGCTTCGCAAACGTTATGATATGATCGCCTTGTTTCTTCAAGCTGTGCCGAAGGCACATCACAACTTGGCGTAGCCAATCATAAC
>JAZRQS010000047.1:0-22461 GCA_045649925.1 Eubacteriales bacterium
CAGGACACCTGCGAGAAAAAAACGGACATTATTACTGTGTACTCAGTTACGTCGACTACACAGGCGAACGAAAACAAATATGGAAATCCACGGGACTTCTCGGGAAAGGAAACAAGAAGCGCGCCGAGGAAATGCTATCGCATCTTCGCAAAAGCTTTGTTGTACCGAAGGCGCCCGCCGACTATTTTGATTTTAGCGACAGAATGCTTTTCACCGATTTTATGCGGGCTTGGCTTGAGGTCGTGCGAACTACGGTCGTGCCTACCACCTTCGGCGGCTATCAGACCACGGTGGAAAAGAAGTTCATTCCTTACTTTGAGAAAAAGAATTTGGCACTTGCCAACGTGCAAGCCAAAGATTTGCAGACCTTCTATCTCCACGAGATGAAAACGCTGTCGGGAACAACGGTCAGACACGAGCACGCGCTGCTTCACAAGATCCTCAAGTACGCTTACCGAATGGATCTCATCCCAAACAATCCAGCCGACAAGGTTGACCCACCTCGTGCGGAACGCTTTGAAGGTTCGGCATACACCGAGGAAGAGCTTGCCTTGCTCATCGAAAAATCTTGGGATCACAAGCTGGGACTTCTTATCTACATCACGGCTCTGCTGGGTCTGCGTAGAAGTGAGGTGCTCGGACTTCGGTGGAAAGCCGTTGATTTTGAGGAGAACAGGATCACCATCAACCACACGGTCACTGAGGCGCGTGTGGACGGCAAAACCGTTATCATTGCCTCCGACCGCACCAAGACCAAATCGAGCTACAGAAGCTTTCCCATGTCGGACACGGTGAGAGAGAAGCTACTTGCTTGGCGCGAGGTGCAAAAGCGGAACCGCAAGATCTGCGGCAACAGCTACAATATGAAGGACATCGACTACGTGTTCACCGACGAGATGGGCAACCGCTTCAAGCCGCGCTACATCGAGGACGCTTTTCCGAAGATTCTTGAGCGCAACGGTCTGCGCAAGATCCGCTTTCACGATCTGCGCCACACCTGCGCGAGTCTGATGCACAAGATGGGACTTTCCCCCAAGGAAGTGCAGGACTATTTAGGTCATTCCACCGTGAGTGTAACCCTCAATATTTACACTCATTTGGACTGGAGCAGCAAGGAAAATGCCGCAAAAGCCATGGAAAACGCGGTAAAATTACCCGAAAATGTGCAAATCGCGAGCAAATGGGAGAGCTGAAAAAGCCTTATGCCACAAGGCTTTTTCGGGGGTCAGGAGAGAATTTTCGAGTTCTCTCCAAGGCAAAAATTTTGGGGGCTTAAAACGCAGAAAAAAGCACCTGATTTTTAGCGAATATCACTAAATTCAAGTGCTTTTTACTGCACAAATTTGTGCATAATGTGGCGGAGGGTGTGGGATTCGAACCCACGTGCCCAGAGGGCAAACGGTTTTCAAGACCGCCTCGTTATGACCACTTCGATAACCCTCCGTAGGTTATCTTTAGCGAAATGCTCCGGAATTTGGAGAGAATTTCGCGAGAGAACTATGAAATTTTTGTATGATGGAAAATGCCGAAAACCCTTGATATTACAAGGATTTTGAGGAAACAAACTGAACAGTTACGCGCGGGTTTTCAAGACCGCCTCGTTATGACCGCTTCGATAACCCTCCGTATATATGATGTAATTGAACTTTTATGCCATTTAGCTTTCGGGATCAATCCTTCAATCAAGACCTGTATATATTAACATAAAAAAAGTAAATTGTCAATAGGTTTGCTCTAATTTGCTCTCGTATTTTTTACAGACGAGGTGGCGTGGGGGTATGGTGGCATTTTACAGGGGTTTTGTGTCCTCAATGAATTTCTTTATTGCGGCGACGGACTCCTCGCTTATGTGGTGCTCTATTCGGCAGGCGTCCTCACTTGCCGTCTTTTCTTCAACGCCGAGGGAAACGAGAAATTCCTTTATCACATTGTGGCGCGCGTAGATGTCCTCTGCCTTTTCTCTTCCCATAGGTGTCAGGGAAAGGTAACCGTCGGGGCTGACCTCAATATATCCACCCTGTCGGAGAAGTCCGATGGCACGACTGACACTCGGCTTGGAGAAGCCCATATATTCACTTATATCAATAGAGCGCACATCACTCTTGCGCTTTGTCAAGACGAGTATGCTCTCAAGATACATTTCTCCCGATTCCTGAAGATGCATTTGACTTTCTCCTTTTCTGTGCCGAGACACGAATTTTTGTGCTTTGGGATTTGCCATTTTGGATTTGCCGTTTTATATAGTATACCACCTATTGAAAAAATTTTCAAGTGGCATTTTGTTTACGCTTACGTCTTCTTTTATGTGAATAGCTTTTACACCACGAGCGAGAGTGCAATAAGTGATGCGCACATGGTGGGGATAGCTATTTTTACGCCCATCTTAAGAAAATCACGAAGGAAAAATCCTGCGCCATGCATAGAAAGAATTGACGACCACATTATGCCTGCAAGCGCACCGATGGGTGAAAGAAATGCGCCTATATTCGAGCCGATAACCGTAGCATAGACGGCACTCTGCTGAAGCGCCGGGGTGAGATTTTCTATGACTGAACAGAAAAGCACGCTCATAGGGATATTGTTTATCACATTGGCAGAGAGAAACGATGCAAAGCCATACCCAAATACAGTAAAGCTCTCGCCAAGCGCATTTGCAATATACGCCGTAACGCCCTTGTCGTCAAGCACGAGTATCATCACAAACATCGACAAAACGAACGGAATTAGCTGCCACGGGGCGCGAAAAAGCGACACAACGAGTGCGCGTGGGCTCTTGCGGCGAATGGCACTCGCAACCATCACACAAGCGAAAAGGCTGACAACACAGCTCAATGCGACAGCATACATCTCAATTCCCACATACGAGCTTATCGCAAGCATAATCGTGCAGGTAGCGAGGTGGGCAATTCCTATAGCAAGCGACACCTTGTCCTCAAAGCCATGCTTTTCCGGCTCACACTGCATTTCCTCGTTAAGCATTTTTCCAAACGAGAGGTAAAGCGCCAAGAGAGCGACTCCTCCAGCCACGAGCGTGGGGAGAAGCATTTTGCCTATGTATTCTGCGAAGCCTATTCCGTAGGCAGATGCGAGATAGATGTTCGTAGGGTTTCCTATTATCAGCGCCATACTCCAAGTATTTGCGGCTACAAACTCGGCGGCGAGATAGGGTATAGGATTTATTTTCGCATTTTTTGCAAAATAGCATATAAACGGTGTGAACGAAAGGATTATAACATCATTTGAAGTAAAGACGGTGAGTATCGACACAATGAGATACAAGTACACGAACAGCTTTTTCTGGCTCGCCTTCGCATGTGTGAGCACCCATGATGCAAGGAAGCGGAAAAGTCCCATCTCGTCAAGAAAAATGGACAGTATCGTCATAGAAATAAAGAGTGTAAGTATCTTTATCGGGTTTATCGCTGTGTCTGCCGTAAGCGACTGCCAAACGTGAATTGCGTCCCCCTGCCCTGTGAGTATCAGCAGAAGCGCACCAAGCATAGTTATTACCCAGTAGCTATCGGTATAGATTATTCCCAAGCTGATTTTGGGGAATTTCAATACGCCGACGAGCATCAATATGCAAGTGACAAAGCAGACCAAGACGGAAAAAATCATACGAACCTCGCAGAAAAAATCATTCGAAAATCATTTAACATGTTGATATATCTCTCTGCTTAATGTATAATAAAGGAAAAAGCAGAGGGTGAGAAAATGAGACAGGTAAAGCTTGATAACACCAACACAATAGAATATGAGCTGATGCGCAAAAGTGTCAAAAACATAAACGTCAGGATAAAGAGCGACGGGCGTGTGTATGTATCTGCCAACAGGCGAGTAAAAGAGGAAAAAATCGACGCCTTTATTATCGAAAAGGCTGAATTTATCCTGCGCGCTATCGAAAAATACAAAAATTCGACACCTTCCCTCTACCAAGACGGCGACAAAATCAAAATTCTCGGTGAGGATAAAATCCTTCGCATAGAAAATGGCGCACGTAAAATCGCTTTTGACGGTGACTGTGTCACAATAACACTCCCCGACATCGACGATACTGATGAAAAGAAACGCCTCGTAGAAAAACTGTATGCGCAGATATGCCTACAGACTATCCCTGAAATCCTTGAAGGAGTGTATTCCTCGTTTTTCAAGCAGAGGGGCGTCAAATATCCTGCGATAAAATTCCGTAAAATGACGTCGAGGTGGGGCTCATGCCACACGACGAAGGGGGTAATCACGTTCAGCTCCTCTCTCGCATCGGTGGACAGATCCTCTATAGAGCTGGTCGTAGCGCACGAGCTATCGCATCTTATCTGCCCAGACCACTCAAAAGCCTTTTACTCTGTGCTTGGCGAGGTCATACCCGACCACAAGCACAGAAAAAATGTGCTTCGCTCCTATAGCACAAGGCTATAATGCAAACTTTTGTTGTCAAATCTCGGTATATTTGCCGTTTGAGATAATATAATTGTGCGCAAGCTCTATATTCGCATTTTTCATAGCGCTATGCAAGCTCTCCGACGCCGTAATATCGGCATGCGATGGCTGTGTCATTCCCATGGGGTGATTATGCGCAAACACGACATGAGAAGCTCCGCTTTGCAGGGCGATTTCCAGAGCCATTCTGTTTGCAATAGATACGGAGTTTACGCTACCTGCACCAAGTCTGTGCAGGGCGGTAAACTTGTTTTCCGAGTCAAAGGTGATGAGGACAAAGCTCTCCTTTTTATCACCGAGAAACATCAATGCGAGTAGCATAAGCACGTTGCTCTTGTCGGTAAGAAGCAAGCCGTCGGTCATCATTTTCTCTGCAAGGTATTTCTTTAGCGACAATGTGAGACGGAGCAAGGTGCATACGTTTTCATTTAAGCCCTCGGAGGCTAAAATGGACTTATCGAGGCACAGGACCTCGTACAAGCTTCCATACTTTCCGATAAGCGAGTGTGACGCTTCTTCATAGCCATTTCGCATTGCGTACGAGAGGAGCTTTGCAAGGAGCTGTTCAGAGTTATATTCACTATCATACAGAGCATGGCTATCAAGGGTGACTATGCTCTCGCTTTTTGCATCTGTCACCTCGTCGAGTCCTGCGTTTGCGACAAGTGCGATGCCGTCAGTGGTGCCTGCGCTACTTCTTGAGGGGAAATATTTCCCCAGCACTGCCGTATAATCGTTTGCCGTAACTATGAAAAACTCGGCGATACATATGCCTGACGAGAGGAAGTCGTTTTTCATATCCCAGACGGCGTTCATCTCCTCAAACATCGGCACGGCTACGCCATTCGGCTTGTACTGCGCTATAACTATGCTTGAGGCATCTGCCTCTATAATCTTGTTGAGCATAGCTTTTCTGTCGAGGCAATATACGGTGGTGTTTTCGGGCGACAGGGATACGTGCTCTATTACCTCCATATTATTGTTGAACAAGGTCATATAAATACCACCACTCATACCACTCAATGCGGATACGAGCATACGACCTACCTCGTCGGTGGTGCAATACCGCTCTGTTTTTCGCTCATTTGTGAGGCATTGCCTGACGGCAATATCAGAGCAGAAATTCATAAAGTGCAGGTAATTCGCCACATATTCGCCTACGCCGGACACCTCGCAAAGCTCCTCGACAGGCGCCTTCAGCGCCTCGTACATTGAGCCAAATCTCCTGATAAGGTTGTGCGCTATCGGGTTTGTATCCTTGTAAGGAATACCATAGAAAAGGAGAAGCTCAAGCATATTATGGCTTTCAAAGGAGGAGTAGCCGTACTTATTAAAGCGGTTTTTCAAGCGCTGGCGGTGATGAGCATGTATGTTTGTGTTTTTCTCGCTCATTATATCTTCTCTTTCAAAATGTAAATAACAGTTGTCAAAATCGGGTATTATTTAATCTCGTTAAGTACGTAGCGTATTCCGTCCATTATATAGGTGGGCTTTGTATCTGACGCATCGGCATCCTCGCGTGTGCCCTCGCCCGACAAGACGAGTATGGTATCTATGCCCGCATTATAGCCTGATGCTATGTCGGTGTAGACTCGGTCGCCTATCATAACCGACTCGTCCTTTGAGTAACCGTATTTCTCCATAGCGAGCAGGAGCATCTCGGGCTGGGGCTTGCCGATGAATTTCGGGCGTTTTTTCGTCGCACGGAAGAGCATTTCTGCCACGCTACCACAGTCGGGGGCATAGCCGTAGCGAGTGGGACACACCCAGTCGGGATTTGTCGCTATATACACTATATCACGATTCAAGAGAATGCAGGCGTCCTCGAGCTTCTGGAAGGTGAGTTCGGTATCGTTTCCCATAACTATTCCAAAAGCATCGTCATCGGGGGTGAGTGTGACATTTACCCCTCCCTCTCGCAATTGCTCTGTAAAGGAGCGAGTACCGAAGGAATAGAACTTTTTGCCCTTATAATTCTCATTTAAATAAAGTATAGTAGCATCGGTGGAGGTAAGGAAGTCGTCTGACGAGGCAGCAATCCCTATGCTCTCGAGCTTTTCCACGTATGCGGACACGCTTTTTGAAGAGTTGTTTGTGACGAAGAGGTACTTTCCTCCCTTTTCCTTTACTCTTGCGAGGAATTCGAGCGTGCCGTCAAAGAGGTCACAGTCGAGGTATATCGTGCCGTCCATATCTAAAAGGAAAAATTTCTTTTCATTCAATGCCTTCATTTCGCTCTCTCCTTATGAGTGCTTTTTAAAATTCCATTAAATAATATTCTATCATATCGCAAAAGCTTTTTCAACCTTATTTAACAAATTCGGTATCTTTTTATACGACAAAGAGGCTATCGCAATTATGCGACAGCCTCTTTTACTTATTCGGGCTACCCGCCCGAACAAGAGTGTATATTACTTGAATGCCTTCTGATTGAGTATCAATGCGCTGTAGATGAAGAGCACGTCTTTACCCTCGAAGTCGATAAGGTTTCCGAGCATATCGGGCATTACGTAGCGTATGTCCACGACGTAAACGCTCTTGTACGCCTCGCAAAGCAAAGGCGAGAGGCTGGAGCCGAAGGAGTCACGGAAGATTATCAGCTCCTCGTCTGTAGTCGCATTGGGGTTGTCAATGCGAAGGAGCGCCTTTGTGCCTGAGAGGAAGAAGTTGTATCCGTCCTCACCTGCAAACATCTCGTGGTTGTAGATAGTGCTCGTCTTACCTGTTTCGTAGTCGAAAACTGTGCAAGCGTCGAGTATATCGTTTGTAAGATACACGAGCGTGTCGGGAGTGGGATAAAGTGCGCTCTGCAGGTAGTAAACACCTCGAAAATCTTCAAGAGTATTTTCGGTATACTCGCCTGACAGGCGGTCGGAAATTCCCATCTCGGTGGCAAGCTTATCTACGACGTCACCTATCTTATCCTGCGACCAGTGTGTATCTGTGCGATAGTAGTCGGAGAGCTCAAGAGATGAGAAAATATCAATATAGGTCATATCGGAAAGTCCCGTCTTCACCTTTTCCACGAGCCATTCGTAGTCGGGCGAGGGATAGCCGTAATCTCTGCCGAGGAAATAGTTTTTGTCGGGTACTATGGAGACAAACTTATCTCCGCCGTTATCCTTCAAATACTTCTCATACACGTAAGCAAGTCTGCCGATGGAGTAGTCGACAAGTCCCTCGTTGAAGTCCTGCTCTATTTTCGCTATATAGCCGTCCTTTTCGGTAAGTCCGTTGTTCTCCTTCAAGCTGAGCACGTCGAGCTGGAAGTGCGCCTTGAGGGAGCGAAAGAACTCACGGAACGGGAACTGGTCTACTGTATATTTTTCAAACTTCTTTATTGTAGAAGCGTCGGTCTTGGTGTCGAGAATTGTCGAAAGCGTGATGTTTGTCGGGAACTGCGCAAGCGGTCTGCGCTCACTTTCCGACTTTTCCGTCGGGTTGAAAAATTTTACTGCGCACATAACGACAAAGAAGGTCATAAAAGCGACAAACACACAAGTAACTACAACGTTCTTAATTTTGTTGTTCATATTATACTTTCCTTTCTCGTTATATCAGAATCTGAAATACAAAAACGGGCTGAATGAGCCGTCTACAAAGTATGCGGTCACAATAACGAGCATCGCAACAATGAATATAGGCTCGAGAATATTTATTACTGCCAAGGCTTTTTCGTTCTGCTTGAGCTTAAGCACTGCGCCCTTGACAACAGGTGTAGCGCCTATTATAGCCATAACGAGCACGAGCGCATAGCCTGAGAGATAGTACGCCGTTTCCTTTGTGACAAACGGAATACCTCCTGCGCCGAACATTCCTCCTATGTCGGAGAATGCGCCACTAACGCCCGCTCCGTTAAAGAGCACGAAGCTGACGAGGATAACCACAGTCACATAGATGTGGGACACAAATTTCGGCAGGCGTGAGAAGAATTTGTTTAGGAAGAACTTCTCCATCATCAAAAAGATAGCGAAGTAAAGTCCCCACAGAATAAAGGTCCAGTCTGCGCCATGCCAGAATCCTGTCAAAAACCACACGACAAGCGTGTTGAATATCCATTTCGGCATAGAAACGCGGTTTCCGCCGAGGGGAATGTAGACATAGTCGCGGAACCATGTTCCGAGCGACATGTGCCATCTTCTCCAGAATTCTGCTATGCTCTTTGAAATAAAGGGATAATTGAAGTTTTCAAGGAAGTGGAAGCCGAAGATACGACCAAGACCTATCGCCATATCGCTATATCCCGAGAAGTCGAAATAGAGCTGGAGTGCGATAGCTACCGCATATCCCCAGTAGCCGAGCACCGATGCTTCGTCAGATGCGTGAAGCGAGCGAGCGAGCGAGCCGAGTGTGTCTGCTATAAGTACCTTCTTTGAAAGACCTATAACGAAACGGCTGACACCGTACGAAAAGTTTTCAAACGAGTGAGTACGCTGTGAGAGCTCCTCCTCCACTGTCGTGTAGCGCACGATAGGTCCGGCGATGAGCTGGGGGAAAAGCGCAACGTAGGTAGCGAGGCGGATAAAGTTCTTCTGCACTCTCGCGTCCCCACGATAGACGTCTATGGTATAGCTCATTGTCTGGAAGGTGTAGAAGCTGATACCGATGGGGAGCGCAAGTCCGAGAAGTGAAAAGTCGGTGGAGAATATGGAATTCACATTTCCGATAAAGAAGTCGGAGTACTTGAAAAATCCGAGTGCGCCTATTGAGGTCGCAACGGAGGTCCAAAGGAACACCTTCGACCATTTTGTGTTGCGGAAGCGGTCGATAAGCAAGCCGTGAATGTAGCTCGAAAGCGTGGTCGCCAGCATAAGCAGAGTATATACGGGCTCGCCGTAAAAATAAAATCCGAAGCTGGCAAAAAACAAAACAAGGTTTTTAAATTTGAATGGTACGGCAAAATAGAGTACTAATACTGCCGCAAGAAAATAATAAAGAAAGCTTATGCTAGAAAAAAGCAAGGGTATTTCCTCCTTTTCAGAGTTTTAAAAAATCGGGCGGTTTTCAAAAAGCTCGCCCGATTTCTTTTGGTCAGTTAGATTAGCCTTCTACAGATGCAGGGCACATAAGGAAGAACACCGTGTTGCCAAATGCTCCGCAGAGCTTTTCATCTGCTGTAACACAGATGTTCCAGTTGGTGTTGCCGTTTGCCTCGAGGTCTGTAACATAGTTTGCTACGTCTACTGCCTCGTCAAGCTCGAAGATATATCCAATAAAGGGGATAGAGCCTATCATAGGCATAAATACAGCACCGCTTGTGAAGTCTGTAACCTCGTAGTTGTCAAAGCCTGTAAGAAGACCGGGCTCAACCTCCATAGCACCAAGTCCGAAGGGAGAAATGCCTGCCATGCAGATAGCGTTTGCTATCTCGATGGGAGATGTAGCTGTGCCCTCTATCATAGCGTCCTCAAAGATGCACCAGATGGAGTAGCCGAATGTACCCTCCTCAAGAGTTACGGGGTATATAACGTCGCCTGCGGGCTCCATACCGCCCATATCGCCCTCGCCGCCGAGGCTGGCAGGACACATAACGAAGAATACTATGTCGCCGATAGCGCCGATTACCTTCTGGTCTGCTGTAACGCAGATGTTCCATCTTGTAGTGCTGTTTTCATCAAGAGAAGTGATGAACGCGTTCACGTCTGTACCCTCTGCGAGATCAAAAACGTAACCGACGAAGGGGATAGAGCCTATCATAGGCATAAAAATAGCTGCGCTCTCATAGCCCTCGATCTTGTACTCGCCAAAGCCGGTAAAGAACTCTGCGCCATCCTCAAGAGGCATTGCCGCACCGGAGAACTGAATAGCGGGGTTTGTGATAAGTGTGTTTGCAAGCTCTTCCATGGAAACGTCAGACTTTTCTGCGATAGCTGACTCGAAAGCGTTCCACAAAGCTTCGCCAAGTGTACCCTCTTCAACTGTGGGGGTAACGTTTGCAGATGTATCTGCGCCGTTGTTCTCGTCGCCGTTTGTATCGGGAGCGGGAGTGCCACATGCAACGAGTGAAAGCATCATTACTGCTACAAGAATAAGTGCAAGGATTTTCTTCATTTTAGTTTCTCTCTTTCTTTTTTGTGATTATTTTTATTTTTTAAAGAAAACTGTTTTACAGGCGTTTACGTCTTGTCCGTATTGCCCTTACACCTTTAATACTGTATAAAAAAGAAAAGGTGACACATTTTTATAAAAAAATAAAATATTTTTTGTTTTTGCTATATTTTATTTGTATAAATTATTTATATGAAAAGAAAAAACAGAGTGAAGGCACTCTGTTTTTCTTTACTCGTGGATTATAAAATCCTCGATCTGCCAAGTGTCCTCGCCTGCGGTGAGAAGAAAGGAGACATTCTCATCCGACAGAGAGAAAAGCCTGTTTGCCGTTTCCTCATCGTAGATGCTGACAGTCGCGCTGATGGGAGCGCCTTCTTCAAAGGAGTGTGAGGAGTCGCTGTCTGCGACACGTACGGCGCCGAGCTGGAGAATGCAGGTGTAGAGAGCGCCCTCGTCTGCAGGAGCAAACAGGCACATATCCACACTTGCCTCTACTACAGCCCAGTCGCTGTATTCAAGCCTTGCTATGCTCGAAAGGAGCAGGCTTGCGTCCATGCTATGCGAGTCTAAGGGAGTGATGTCCTCGCTGTATGGGGAACCGTCCATACCGCTTCTTGACGAGGAATCTATCGGCTCTGACTGCAGGGAGAGCGACGGCTGAACGTAGAACGCCGCGCCGATGACCACCAAAAGTGCGCATACTGCCGATGCAAGGCGGGATGCAAACATAGGCGTCGTCATGCTACGTCTCTTCTTCAATCCAAGTCTTTGCTCGTTTATTTTATTGATAGTTGAGCAGATAAGCTCTTCACTCGGCTGAATTTTTGCAAGTGAGGCGCAAAGCTCTTCTTTTCTCATTGATATGCTTTTCCTTTCCGTACGATAAGGTACAAATCTTTATGTGCTTGTCAAAATGTCATTCAAGCTCTAATTTCAGTCTTTGCCGAGCACGCGAGAGACGCTTTTTCACGCTCGCCTCGGTGTCGCCGAGCAACTGACTGATTTCGGCAATAGACATGTTCTCGTAATAGAACAAAATTATGACCTCTCGCATATTATTCGGGAGCTTGAGTAGCTTTTCATATACGTCGTCGCGAGTGTCATCCCTCTCAAAGAATGAGTCCTCGTCGGGAATTTGCGAGAGAGTGTAATCGTCCATTGAGTCCACATTTTTTCGCCACGGGGCGACGAAGTGGGAGTTACAGCAGTTTATAGTGACTCGTATAAGCCACGCCTTTCTATGCTCCTCCGACTCAAATTTCTTCTTACTGGAAACAAGTCGCAGAAACACCTCGCTGAATATATCCTCTGCATCGTGTGTGGAGCGTGTCTTAGTCAAGGCTATTCGGTATACCATGGGGGAATAAAATCTCACTACCTCGTCGGTCACCTCGGTTGGCAACGGGGTGGCGTCCGGCATATCTTCATCGTAGACACGATAGGCGTCGCTGTGGGCAAAGGAGTTTTCTTCGCTTTCGTCAAGCTCGCAGTCAAGAAAATCGCCGTCGATGTGCTGTGACATTTTTCATCCCTCACTTTCTAATACGGATTTATCACCGAAAGGTGACACAAAAAGAAAATTTTTTTGCTTTTTTTAAAATCAACATTAGTATACCACAAAATTACGCACACTGCAATAAAAGTTTGAAAATGTATTTATAAATATAAAATTGAAGCAAAAATGCGTGTAAAAATCCCCTCCCCCTTCCGTCCTTTTTCTGTGGGCTGACGGCTTTGATTTTAGGGTAAAAATCAAAGAAAACTGAAAAAGTGGCTATCTGCCTTTGTTTTTCTATTTTTTAGTTTTTCCGGCAACTGTATATAGGTACAAAAAACACAAAAAAATACAATATATTGAAAAAACCACTTGACAAGAACACAATATATGGTATAATAGATACACAGCCGTCCTGTTTCTAAAAATCGACGGATTTATCTAAAATAATCAAAAAAATACATAAAAAATCACACAGGAGAGACAAAAATGAAGGTCATCAAAAGAAATGGCTCTGAGGTCGTATTTGATATAACCAAAATCATCGTGGCTATAACAAAAGCGAATGAAGCAGTCGAAGCAGATGCAAGAATGACACCTATGCAGATCAAACGCATTGCGGAAGCGGTAGAGCTTAACTGTATCCGTATGAACCGCGCACCCGGTGTCGAGGAAATTCAGGACCTCGTCGAGTCACAGATCATGGCTCACGGCGCATACGAGGTAGCAAAGAAGTACATCACATACAGATATACGAGAAACCTTATCCGTCGTTCAAACACGACAGACGACAAGATACTCAGCCTTATCGAGTGCTGTAACGAGGAGGCAAAGCAGGAGAACGCGAACAAGAACCCGACAGTCAACTCTGTTCAGCGTGACTATATGGCAGGTGAGGTAAGCCGTGACATCACGAGCAGAATTCTTCTCCCTCAGGAGATAGTAGAAGCTCACGAGCAGGGCATTATCCACTTCCACGTCACCGACTACTCTGCTCAGCATATGCACAACTGTGACCTTGTCAACCTTGAGGACATGCTCCAGAACGGAACTGTAATTTCAGGTACTATGATAGAGCGTCCCCACAGCTTCTCTACTGCTTGTAACATTGCGACACAGATTATCGCACAGGTAGCAAGTAACCAGTACGGCGGACAGAGCATTTCACTTACTCACCTCGCTCCCTTTGTACAGGTCAGCCGTGAGAAGATAAGCCGTTCGCTCCGCGCAGAGCTCGATGGAATGGGCGTTACAATTGACAAAGCTAAATTCTCTGAGGCTGTCGAAAAGAGACTTCGCGACGAGATAAGCAAGGGCGTTCAGACAATTCAGTATCAGGTAGTAACACTCCTTACCACAAATGGTCAGGCTCCCTTTGTTACAGTATTTATGTACCTCGGCGAAGCTAAAAACGAGCAGGAGAAGAAGGACCTCGCTATCATTATTGAGGAGACTCTGCTTCAGCGCTATCAGGGCGTAAAGAACGAGGAGGGTGTTTATGTGACTCCCGCATTCCCCAAGCTCATCTATGTGCTTGAGGAGCAGAACATTCACGAGGACTCCCCCTACTACTACCTCACCAAGCTCGCGGCTAAATGTACGGCTCGCCGTATGGTGCCCGACTACATCTCTGAGAAGAAGATGCTCGAGCTCAAGGTAGACAAAAACGGCGAGGGCCACTGCTACACCTGCATGGGTTGCCGCTCATTCCTTACTCCCTTTATTGACGAAAACGGACAGCCGAAGTACTACGGACGCTTCAATCAGGGCGTTGTTACCATCAACCTTGTTGATGTAGCGCTTTCCTCCGGTGGAAACATAGAAAAATTCTGGAGCGTATTCGACGACAGGCTTGAGCTTTGCCACCGCGCACTTATGTGCCGTCACGAGCGACTCAAGGGCACTACCTCCGACGTTGCTCCTATCCTTTGGCAGCACGGCGCTCTCGCAAGACTTAAGAAGGGCGAGACGATAGACAAGCTCCTCTTTGGCGGATACTCCACCATTTCACTTGGATATGCAGGTCTTTACGAGTGTGTCAAGTATATGACAGGAAGAAGCCACACAGACCCCTCCGCTACTCCCTTTGCTTTGCAGGTCATGCAGTACATGAATGATGCGTGCAAGAAGTGGAAGGCAGAGCACAATATAGATTTCAGCCTTTACGGCACTCCCCTTGAGTCCACCACCTACAAGTTTGCAAAGTGCTTGCAGAAGAGGTTTGGCGTAGTTCAGGGCATCAACGACAAGGGCTATATCACAAACAGCTACCATATCCACGTTTCCGAGGAGGTAGACGCATTTACAAAGCTCGCATTTGAGTCACAGTTCCAGGCGCTTTCTCCCGGAGGGGCTATCTCATACGTTGAGGTTCCCGACATGCAGAACAATCTTGAGGCTGTATTGCAGGTAATGAAGTTCATCTATGACAACATCATGTATGCAGAGCTCAACACAAAGTCCGACTACTGTATGGAGTGTGGCTGGGACGGCGAAATCGTTATCGAGGAAGAGGACGGTAAGCTCATCTGGAAATGCCCCAAGTGTGGCAACACCGACCAGTCCAAGATGAACGTAGCGCGCCGCACCTGTGGTTACATCGGTACACAGTACTGGAATCAGGGCAGAACACAGGAAATTCGAGAGAGAGTTCTCCATCTGTGAGGCTATAAATGCATTACGGAGAGTTGAAAAAATTCGATATTGCCAACGGATACGGAGTGAGGACCACTCTCTTCGTATCCGGATGCACAAATCGTTGTCCTGGGTGCTTTCAGCCGCAGACGTGGGACTTTGAGTACGGAAAGCCGTTCACAAGCGAGGTGGAGGACGAGATAGTCGAGTCCTTGCGCCCCTATTACGTAAACGGATTTACTGTGCTTGGAGGCGAGCCGTTTGAGCCCGAAAATCAGCGAGCGCTTCTTCCCTTCCTTCGCAGACTGAAAGAGGAATTTCCCGACAAGGATATTTGGTGCTTTACGGGCTTTACACTCGACGGAGAGCTTTTGCGTGATGGCTCGCATCCTCGATGCGAGGTCACAGACGAGATGCTCTCACTCATTGACGTGCTGGTCGATGGCAGGTTTGTGCTTGACCTCAAGGACATTTCCCTGCGCTTCCGTGGCTCGTCAAATCAGCGTGTGATAGATATGAATGCCACACGCAACGAGGGCAAGATAGTCCTTTGGGACAAATAAATTACATAAGAAAAACGCGATTTTTAAAAATCGCGTTTTTTGTTTTTGTGTTTTGTTATTTAATTTGCTTTCGGCTTGGTCCATTTTGCACAGACAAGACCGCCAAGTGCGAGGACAACAGGGAATGCTATGGCAAATATCAGTCCTATGTTGAGGCGGTCGCCAAATGCGCCTGCCATCATTCCGACAAGGGTAGGTCCTGACGAGCAGCCGAGGTCACCTGCAAGCGCAAGGAATGCGAACATTGCCGTGCCACCACGTGGCATACGCTCTGCCGCCAGACTGTAGACACCGGGCCACATTATACCTACGGAAAATCCACAGATGGCGCAACCCACGAGCGAGAGTGCAGGAAATGGTGATAGCGCAGTCAAGGCATAGGCGAATATACACAGCACGCTTGAGCCGACGATAAACGGCAAAAGCGACACCTTTTCACTAAATTTGGAATAAAACACACGGGCAAGTCCCATGAGTACGGAAAACAGACATGGACCTGCGAGGTCGCCGACGAGCTTGCCGACACCCAGCCCCTCCTCTGCAAACTTTGACGCCCACTGGCTCATAGAAAGCTCTGACGCACCCGATGCAAACATAAGCACGATAAAGAGCCAGAAGACCTTGCTACGAAACAGCTCTCTTTTCGGCATTCCACCATGCTCAGCGTTCAAGTCGGCAAACGGGACTACACCAAAATAGAAGGCGTTGAAAAGCGGAAGGATAGCCCACAGGCACACCACTATTCGCCAGTGCTCTGAGCCAAAAGCGTAGAGAAACGCTGTGGTGAAAAGAACTACTGCTACCGAGCCCCAGCAGTAAAACGAGTGAAGAAAGCTCATTACTGCGCTTTTGTTTTCGGTAGGGCACGCTTCAACAAGCGGGCTTGCCAAAACCTCTATAAGACCTCCACCCACCGCATAGAATACTACAGCGAGCAACAGTCCTGCATATGCGTCGGGCAGTATTGCGGGAAATAGCGCCATACCGACAAGTCCAAGAGTAGAGGACACGTGAGCGAACACCATGCAGGCGCGCTGACTGATTTTGTCGGCGAGCTGTGAGGCGAGAAAATCCACTGCCAATTGTATACAAAAGTTTACAGTTATGAGGAGTGTTATTCTCTCGGTTGTAATTTCAAACTCGTCTTGGAAGATGAGAAAAAGCAAGGGGGCGAGGTTGTTTACCACCGCCTGAGTTATATAGCCGATGTAAGCGGCGTATATAGTATGCTTGAATGATAATTTTTTCATTTATTAAACTGTGATAAATCCGAATGCGGAAAGAACAGAATATATAAGGATAAGAAGAATACAAACGGGAGCGACGTATCTGATAATGGCTGAGAAAAGTTTTTTTCTCTTGAAGGTACCGTTTATTTCCACCTCGTCAATAAGCGCCTGAGGCTTTATAACGTAGCCGACAAATATACACGTGATGAATGCGCATACAGGCATAAGCACGCTGTTTGAAATAAAGTCGAATAAGGTGAGGAAGTCCATTCCGAGCAGGGTTATTCCCGACCACTGTCCGTTTCCGAGTGAGGAGGGGACTCCGAGGAGGATGGATATTGCGATTACGAGCAAGCAGGCGGGAGTTCTCTCTATCTTGAGCTTGTCACGGAAGATGGATACGATCGCCTCCATCAACGAGATGGACGAGGTAAGCGCCGCAAAGAGCACGAGTATAAAGAATACTGCGCCTATAACGTGACCGCCCCACATACTGTCAAACACCTTGGGAAGCGTGATAAACATCAAGCCGGGGCCTGCTGTAAGCTGGCTCTCGTCACCACCGAGGAAGGAGAATACGGGAGGAATTATCATAAGACCTGCAAAGAATGCGATGCCCGTATCGAAGATTTCTATATTTCTTACGCTTGCATCAATGCTGACGTCCTTTTTCATATATGAGCCGTAGGTTATCATAATACCCATAGCAAGTGACATAGAATAGAAGAGCTGTCCCATAGCAGAAAGCACGGTGTTTGCAGAGAATTTAGAGAAGTCGGGCTTGATATAGTAGATGACGCCCTCCATAGCTCCCGGCAGACACATAGCATAGATAGCGATGAAAAGTGTGATAATAACGAGCACAGGCATCATTATCTTGCTCATTTTTTCAATTCCGCGGTCAACTCCGAGCAGTACTACTACAGCGGTAGCGCCGAGGAATATTGCAAACCACAAAAGCGGTTCTCCACTTGCGCTGATGAAGGAAGTGAAAAATCCGTCTGCTGCCGCATTTGCGCCGTTACCTGAGACGAATGTGGCAAGGTATTTGAGCACCCAGCCGCCGATTACGGAATAATACGGGAGTATTATTATCGGGATTATAGCACACAAATAGCCGAGAAATGAGTATTTCTTGTTGAGTGAGGCAAACGCGCCTATTGCGCTGAGGCCCGTCTTTCTACCGAGTGATATCTCTGCCGTCATAAGCGCAAAGCCGAAGGTGAGCGCAAGCACGAGATATACGAGCAGGAAAATTCCGCCTCCGCATTTAGCCGCAAGATAGGGGAAGCGCCATATATTTCCAAGGCCTACGGCAGAGCCTGCCGCCGCAAGCACAAAGCCTATTTTTCCTGTAAAATTTCCTCTTTTTTCTGTCATGTGTTTTCTCTCCGAATTTCTATAGTGCAATTTTAAATTAAAATTACATTGATTATACCATATTTTTCTCCTCAATTCAACCTTTTTGGCAATTATTTTCATGCATACCGCCATTTTTGCAAAAAAAGATGAATTATTTTCATTTTAGGTATTCCATTTTCAGCAAAAGTGTGATATAATAACCTCACGGAGCTCGCTCTTGTAAGGAGCGAGCTTTTAGGCTACGCCTGACAAAATCGGAGATTTTGCCGTGAGAACATTGGCATAACACAGGTCGTGTTGCGACACGACTAAAAGGCTACGCCTTTTTTGCAAGCCGAAATCGGCTTGCGTGCTGCGGTTATGATATAATGCTATAGTCAATTGACCGATGCACAATGGTGTATCGCCAACTTAATAATGCATTGTCTGCATCATAGAGCTATCTCGCCTTTGGCGAGAATTCGCTAACTCTTCGTCTGGTGAGCAAGCTCCCCGACCTTCAAGTTGCGAATGCGAAGTGGATTCAATGAGCCTTGCTCATTGCGCCATCTCTCATCAAGCTGCATAATTATGATGCAACGGCGTGCATCATAATTATGCAGAGATATCGAAGTGGTCATAACGGGGCTGACTCGAAATCATGTTGTTTTCTCCAAAAACTGAATATTTTTAACACGGAGAGGTATCGAAGTGGTCATAACGGGGCTGACTCGAAATCAGTTTGCGAGCAATCGCACGCGGGTTCGAATCCCGCCCTCTCCGCCAAAAACCCTTGAAAACACTACGTTTTCAAGGGTTTTCACTTTGTCTTGGTGGTGCCCGCTTTTTGTGAATGGTGCCATTGGTGCCCTGATTTGTGGTGCCCTCGGTGTTTTGCTCTATTCAGTTTATTCATCGAAAATGAATACTGTGGTGCCCTTATGGCGCCCGAATGTCTTAAAAACCTATAAAAAGTAGTGAAAAGCTGTAAAGAGATATTCCCGTTATAGCTCTATATCACTACTTTTTTTCTTTGGCTTTTCTTCCTTACCGCCGTCGCCTTGCTTCTTCTCTCCGTTGCCTTTCTGCGGGTGTAGTGCCTTGTGGTAAACGTCAAGGACGGATTTTTTACGCTCAAGGCGAACGTCAACGTACTGTGCCGTTACTGCTTCAAGGTTGGTTGAGATACCGAGCGACATTCCGATACCTTTTAACGTATGCCCCAAGATCTCACCGACGGTATAAAAGTCGCCCGTGAGTTGGTGCATATTGGTCGCCGCCGTATGCCGCAAATCGTGAAAACGAATATGCGGCATTTCAAGGTGCCGTACAAGCTGACCGAAATTGTTTGAAACAACGTCGCGCCGATAAGGTGCGCCGTCGGGCTTTGAGATCACAAGATCATTGTCATAATACGGTGTCCCTGCGGCGGCTGTAAGCTCCTTCCTCCTTTCTTGCAGATTTTTTGCTTGCTCAAAATATGGGCGCGTCAGATCGGTGATCGGTAATATTCTATCGTTGGATTTTGTCGGTGCCATTTCCGCAACCTCTTTTGTCCCTGCGGGGAGATTAAACGGTAATTGCTCGACAACGCCGAACGTGCCTTTTTCCAAATCTACGTTCTGCCAACGCAAGCCGAGAATTTCACTCATACGCAAGCCGTACATACCCGCAAGCATAACGGGCATTTCCCACTCCGTACCGATAACCTTGCTCATAAAATCTTGCATTTGCTCTATGGTGTACGGGTCGGGTGTCTTACCCTGCTTGCCAAACTTCGTGATAACATCACGGGCGGCGTTATGTTCTATGTAGTGATACTTCCTTGCGTGTTCCAATGCGACGCTCATAATTCTTTGAGCATATCTGACGCTACTGTTTGACAATCCGCTATCAAACATTTTTTGAAACATATTGTCAAGCATAGCGGGCGAAAGCTGATTGAGTTGAACGTGTCCGATGTTCGGTACAATGTGGTTTTTGATATAGCCCTTGTAGCTCGCAAACGTGCTTGGGCGTAAGTTCGCTTTGCCGTGTATCTCTACCCATTCCTCCATATAGTCCTTGACCGTCTGCTTACCTTGTGCGGAAGCAACGGGGGTATAGACGGGATTTGCGAGCTTGGTTTTCATTTCAGCTTCGTGCTGTGTAGCTTCCTTTTTGGTCGCAAAGCCTTTTTTGGAATAGGTCTTTTTGCCTTCGGGCGAATTGTATTTGATATTAACGTCGTAAACGGTGCCTGGCTTGCCCGTCAGAACACCGTTACTATCACGTTTATTTTGTACTTGTCTTGATGATACCGCCATAGCTTAACCCCCTTGTGTAGCCGGGGATTTCGCCGCCGTCTTTGCTCTATGGTACCAATCCCATATAGCAGAATCGGCTATCAATCGGCGGTTTCCGTTTTGGATATATTCAAGCTCGCCGCTATCCATAAGCTCGCGGAGCTTGTTTTCACCAATGCCGCTAACCTTGCTCATTTGCTCTACGGTTTTTAGCATAGGCAACATCGGGGCGGCTTGGCTTGTAGTTTCTTTTTTTGCCATAGGATAACCCCCTTTCGTTTAATTTGGCTAAAACGTTTTGAATACGAAAAAGGGGCTTTAATCGGACGGCTATTAGCATAGCTCCACGGGAGTTTCACCCTTGCTCTCTCGGCAACCTCACCCATCGTTTGCGACGCTCTTAACGCTCGAACTGTGGCTATAAGGGAGTATCATTATCCTTTCTGCTTGTCGTCGCCCACGAACTGCTAAATCCATTTTACGACGCTGTGTTTCTCGCTCGTTCCCGTGTGGGAAGTCTTGGCGCACCCGTCGCTCGGCTCGGAGCAAAAAGAACGTATCCGATTTGCCCTATACTGCGTCGCCGTTATCTTGCGTCGCTTTCTTTGTCAAGGAACGTGAGAGGTAGGATTTTGTACGCTCGCGGAAAGGGGTGGGCGCAAGCGCACGTTTTAATCAAACCTCAAAATCAAGAACGGCTCGCATAAGCCTTGAACGTAGTCTATCGCGTATGTCCTCGTCAATGCCGTAATATGTATTGCCGCGTTCGTCGCGGAGCTTACGGACGGATAAAGAAGCGATATACCCCTCATAATGCTGTATGACAATTTTCATTGCTTCGGGGTCGCCCTTTGTCGCGGCTACAATGACGGGATAAGGCAATAAACCGCGCTCGTCTTGATCGCTGATATTACCATTCGCTTGTTTCATCATCATTTGCGCGTTCCTCCAAAAATTGTTTTAGGGTTTCCAAAGAACTTGTCCGTCTGTACTGTATCGTACTTCTCGGAATGTTATAGAGCTTGGCAATATCCGCGTCGCTCATATCGTGGAAGTAGTACAGCATAACAGCATTGCGCTTTTCTTCGGGCAATGTACGGAGAGCTTCGGCTAACAGTTCGGGGGTAATTCTCTTACCGCCCACACGGAAAGAATTGTCGTGATCTTCGCCGTCATTAGGAGCGTCAACCGTGTAAAGCTCATTTTCTTCTTCGGGCGTCAGATCGGAAAAGCTGACAAAGTGTTTTTGATAGCGTTTCACATCTCTGTGTGCATTGCTCGCTTCGCACTTCAACGCCTTTTTGCAAAAGCCGTTAAAAGCACAACGTACTTGAAATTGGGTACGAGTTGGTTCGTTCAAGGTGTTCACCTCCTTTCGCAACCGCGAAAGCGGGTGATAGGTTGATTTCCCCTTTCGTTACCCACACCACCGCATTTTGAAAATTGCCAAATAAAAACGGTGATTTTTTTGAAAAAATTTTTTCTGTCGCTCATTATTTATTTCCTTTCATTCGATTTTTTGATTTCTGATCGAATGAAAGAGGGCGGCGAGCGACACCGATATATGAGAAAACGCAAAATGCGCCTGCCCGCGAAAAGACGCGGACAAGCGCAAAAAGAATTGTAAACGGTATTAAGTTGAATTGTCAGTTCATACTCATAGCCGTAATATCCCGACGGTGGGTGACAGCTTTTTTTGACCGTAGGATATTAGGTGGGTGAGTAAGATATAAAAATAACACGGCGTACCTCCATTAGATACCGCCGTGTTCGGTTAGTAAGTCGTCATTGGTTTGTGGTAAACGCAAAGAAACGGCGGCTTTCTCAAACCGCCGTAAGGCTACTGTAATTTTACTTTGCGCGTGACGAATCAGCCGCCAAATCAACGGTTTTTTTTATTTCCGTTTGACGGCTCGGTGTTTATTTGTTTCAAGGTTTTTGATAGGGGGGACACAAAAGGCGGCACCCGATAAGGTACCGCCTTACTTGTGGTAGTCGTCGAATGATCGGCGGCTTAATTATAATGTGGAACAGTATTATTGTATATAATTCCAATCTTCTGCAAAAATTTTTGCATTTCCTATTTCAGTAACGTTACCACGATAGGTAATTTCAACAACATCACCGATTTGAACATCTATATTGGGCAATTCACTTGTATGAAAACTGATTTCTAAACTGCTATGGCGTTCCATCTCACCATCAAGTGGCTCAACGGTTACCCAATACCCATCAATTTTTGTTATTTTTCCTCGGAATATTTGGCGAACATTTTGTGATTCCTCATCCCACAAACCATTGATGTCTTGAAAACGAGCTTCTCCAAAATAAACTTTTGTGTTTTCATATATACCGTCGTCCGTTGTTCGATTCCAAACGACTATCTTATATGTCAACGCACTATACACTCGCGTCCCTCCATCATT
>JAZRQS010000048.1:0-8766 GCA_045649925.1 Eubacteriales bacterium
ATGGCGGCAAAGGCGCATATGCGAAGCGACAGAACGACAGTTATAGCGCTCTCCTCAAATGATGCTATGTCGGCAAATCTGTCAAACATCGCTACCCTGCTTTTGCGCAAGAACGTGTATTTCGTGCCTATGCGACAGGACGACCCCGAAAAGAAGCCCCACTCCCTTGTCGCAGATTTTACACAGGTGTCGGAATGCCTCACAGGCGCACTCGACCACCGCCAGAAAACACCACTGTTTTTGTAAAGAAAGATTTACAATAAGACGAGGGGGACTTTTTTAAAAAGTCCCCCTCGTGCTTCCCTGAAATTTGGAGTTTTTATTCGATAGATAAAAAAGAGTTTCCACACAGAAAAGACTGTGTGGAAACATTAACTAATAATTCTTCTTTAGATTAAAATCAGTTTATGCACAAGATGCGTCTATGTGTAACGAATAACAAACAAAAAATATTTTTGCTTGTGCTTATGCCCAAAGGCGTCAAGCCTCTGTTTTGTCCTCGTACATTTCGTCATCATCCTTGCCATGACGGAGGTCGTAATCCATTATAGCTTCGTCGAACTCCTCGTCGTCAAGGAATGTATCAAAGTTCATTTCCTCGTCCCAGTCAAGCTTTTCCTGATAAAGCAGATATCCTCCTGCTGCGCCTCCCATTACGGAAACTGCGAGAAACGCCGCGGAAATGCTCTTCTTTTTAGCGCACAAGATGATGAACATAATAAAGAATGCAAACGACTGAACAAGCAATGCTATTGCTACATATAATCTTGATTTTTTAAACATAGGGTTATCTCCTTCCATGCTTTGAATTTACATTTTCAGTATATGTGCGCCTGGCCTTTTTGTCATAGCGCTATTATTTTACGTTGTTCTTGAGGTAGGCGTTTATAAAGCCGTCGATATCGCCGTCCATTACTGCGCCTATATTTCCGTCTTCATAACCTGTGCGGGTATCCTTTACGAGCGTATAGGGCATAAACACGTAGCTTCGTATCTGCGCGCCCCACTCGATGTTTGTCTTGTTGCCCTGAATGTCCTCAATTCTGTCGAGCTTTTCACGTTCCTTGATTTCAAGGAGCTTGGACTTGAGCATCTTCATGGCAGTTTCCTTATTCTGAAGCTGGCTACGCTCTGTCTGACAGCCTACCACGATACCTGTAGGGATATGCACGATACGGATAGCGGAGTCAGTCTTGTTGACGTGCTGACCTCCTGCGCCACTTGAGCGGTGAGCCGTTATTTCAAGGTCCTCGTCTCGAATTTCTATAGAGTTGTCGTCGTCAAACTCAGGCATTACCTCGACTGATGCAAAAGAGGTGTGGCGACGTCCCGATGAATCGAAGGGAGACACACGGACAAGTCTGTGAACTCCGTTTTCGCTCTTAAGGTAGCCGTAAGCGTTTGTGCCTGAAATCATAATGGTCGCGCTCTTTATACCTGCTTCTTCTCCGTCGAGCCAGTCAACGAGCTTTACGTTGAAGCCGTGGCGCTCGCCCCAGCGGGTATACATACGATAAAGCATAAGCGCCCAGTCCTGAGCCTCGGTACCGCCTGCGCCGGGGTGGAAGGAAACTATAGCGTTGTTCTTGTCATACTCGCCTGTAAGGAGTGTCTCAAGTCTCTGCTTTTCCGACTCGCTGATAACGAATTCAAGCTCGCTCTCTACCTCCTCGATAGAGCCCTCGTCGTTTTCCTCTATCGCCATTTCGGCAAGTGTGATAGCATCCTCAAGACGTCCCTCAAGACCTCTGAATGCCTCGTATTTATCCTTGAGCTGTTTTACCTTCTGCAATATCTTACTGCTGTTTTCCTGATTGGACCAGAAGTCCTCTGCAAAGGTCTTTTCTTCAAGCTCCTTTATTTCCTTTTCGAGCTCATCTATCTTCATAGCAGAGCCGAGCTCGGCGACTGTTTCTCTGTATGAAATCAGCTTATATTTAGCTTCTTCAAGTGCGATTATCAAGGGTATTTCCTCCAAAAAAGTGTAATGTCTGTATTATTCCGTGGTGATGAAAATATATTCCCGTCAGGTGTGCATGCGCATTTTTGCCTGACACTTGGGGCAGGTGACGGACACGTCGCCCTTGTTGCGAGGCAGACGGAGTGTCGTCTTGCAGGACAAGCACTTGAAATAAACATGCGTCTTTCTGTCGCGGAAGCGATTTACACACAGCTTGGCAAACGCCTTTATCTCCGCTATTATCTGGTTTTCACGTCTGCGCGCCACAATATTGCGCGAGAGCATACGATACAAAGTCCACGCCACAGGCACGAGCGGTATAAGCGAGAGCCACCACACGTCAAACAACGACAGTATTATCTGCAATATAAGCGCCAAAACCACGCAAACTGCGCAAAGCTCGTCTGCGCCGTAGCGCCCTCTCATAAATTCGTAAAACTTGTTCATTTTCATTTTCCTCACGTAAATCAACGTCATTGACGATAATTTTTATTCTCACACATAAGTTTACCATAAAAAAAGCAAAATGTAAATAGCCATATCGTAAATTCTTTCGAGTATACTTGACAATTTATTTAATTTAATGTATAATCCTAATGGAGAAAACTCACAGGAGGAAATGAAAATGAAGGTTACAAAGCAGTCCATTATTGGCGATATTCTCGACTTCGACAGAGAAACTGCACAGTTTTTCTTTGAGATAGGCATGCACTGCCTCGGATGCCCTGCATCAAGAGGTGAGAGCGTAGAGCAGGCTTGCGCCGTACACGGCACAGACGCTGACGCACTTGTCGAAAAGATAAACGCATTTCTTTCAAAGAAGGCGTAAAAATGCAAAGCACGCTTGACGCAAGACTTGCATCAGCGGCGAAATATGTCAGGCAGGGAGCCGTTTTTGCCGATATTGGTACAGACCACGCTCACCTGCCTATTTATCTTTTGCAGGCAGGTGTCATACAGTCTGCCATCGCCGCCGATATTGCCGAGGGCCCTCTCTCTCTCGCTCGCGAGAATGCCAAAAAGCACAACCTTCTCCACAAAATGTCATTTTACCTCACTGACGGACTTACCTCTCTCTCCACGCTCGGAATTACCGACATTGCAATATGCGGTATGGGCGGAGAAATGATAAAGGACATCATCTCACGCGAGAGTTTTGTAAAGAGCCCTGACGTGCGACTTATACTCCAGCCGATGAGCAAGCAGGAAAGGCTCCGCCGTTTTTTATGTGAAAACGGCTTCGAGATAGTGTCGGAATCGCTCTCACGGGCATCGGGCAGAGTGTATTCCTGCATCTGTGTGCATTATACAGGAACGCCATACACGCTCACAGACGCTCAATGCCTTGTCGGCGAGCCCACGCTTGAGTGTAACGACGATATAGAAAACTACAAAACCCTGATAGACAAAAAGCTCTCTGCCCTCCGTCGCCAGATAGACGGAAAGGGGGCAACAGACGGCGAGTGTGCGACTGCCCTTGCCACTCTGCGAGAGCTTGAAGCGAAAAGGAGTAAACTTGATGAATATAAAAGAGCTATACAGTAAAATGGACGAGCGCTTCCCACGTGAGCTTTCGTGCGAGTGGGACAACGACGGGCTTATGTGCTCCCCCGACACCTCTCGTGAGGTAAAAAGGGTGCTTCTCTGCCTTGACGTGACAGTAGGCGCTCTCGAATATGCGAAAGAAAACGGATGCGACCTTATCATATCGCACCACCCGTTTGTTTTCCGTCCGCTTTCCTCCGTCACTGGCGACAACTATGTGGCGAAAAAGGTCATATCGGCCCTTTCAGGTGGCATTTCGGTATTTTCCTTCCACACACGCGCAGACTGTGCTGATGGTGGCGTAAACGATATACTTGCCCGCCAGCTCGGGCTCTGCGACACTACCCCCTTTGGCGAGGGTGGTATGGGGCGCATAGGAACACTCAAGAGCGCTATGTCGCTTGCAGACTTTGCAGAATATGTGAAAGGTGTGCTTTCGTGCGATGCAGTCAGCTATGCAGGCGAGGGCGAGGTCAGGCGTGTCGCTGTGCTTGGTGGCGACGGCAAGGACTTTATTCCTGACGCTATCGGCGCAGGCGCTGACACATTTGTCAGCGGAAGCATAAGCTACAATGCATTTCTCGACGCCCCCGAAATGGGCATCAACATTGTAGAGGGAGGACACTTCCACACAGAAAACGGAGTGCTCTCCGCCTTTGAGACGACAGTGCGCAAGCACTGCCCCGATGCAGAGATACTCAAATACAATTCTCTGTGCATAAAAGTGCTGGCGTAAGGCTTTAAAGGTAGCGCAGGTATTGACATTTGCGCTTTTATATGGTATCATTGCTTATGTAAAAACATTGCTTCGGCAATATGCAAAATAAACAAAGAAAAGGATTTTCAGAAATGGGAGTATATGAAGAACTCGTCGAGCGTGGCCTTATCGCACAGGTGACCGACGAGGCGGAAATAAAGGAGCTTATCAATACGGGAAAGGCAGTATTCTACATCGGCTTTGACCCTACGGCAGACAGCCTGCACGTAGGTCACTTCATGGCGCTCTGCTTCATGAAGAGATTGCAGATGGCTGGAAACAAGCCTGTCGTCCTTATCGGCGGCGGTACAGGTATGATAGGCGACCCGTCAGGAAGAACGGATATGAGACAGGTGCTTACTAGTGAAATGGTCGAGCACAACTGTGAGTGCTTCAGACGCCAGATGAGCCGTTTCATCGACTTCTCCGAGGGCAAGGCTATTATGGTAAATAATGCGGACTGGCTGCTTGAGCTCAACTATGTAGAGCTTTTGCGCGAGGTCGGTGCTTGCTTCAGCGTAAACAAGATGCTCTCTGCAAAGTGCTACGAGCAGAGAATGGAGAGAGGTCTTTCCTTCCTCGAATTTAACTATATGATTATGCAGAGCTACGACTTCTACGAGCTCTACAGAAAATACGGCTGTAACATGCAGTTTGGTGGCGACGACCAGTGGAGCAATATGCTCGGCGGCACAGAGCTTATCCGTAAGAAGCTCGGAAAGGACGCCTACGCTATGACAATTACCTTGCTCCTCAACTCCGAGGGCAAAAAGATGGGTAAGACACAGTCAGGCGCTGTATGGCTCGACCCCAAGAAGACAACTCCCTACGACTTCTACCAGTACTGGAGAAACGTAGGAGACGCAGACGTGCTCAAGTGCTTGAGAATGCTCACATTCCTCCCTCTTGAAGAGATAAACAAGATGGCTGAATGGGAGGGTAGCAAGCTCAACGAGGCAAAGGATATTCTCGCTTGGGAGCTTACCGCTCTCGTGCATGGCGAGGAGGAGGCAAATGCCGCAAGAGCATCCTCCCGTGCGCTCTTCGCAGGTGGCGCAGCGGCAGAAATTCCTACCGCTACAATATCCCGCGACATACTCGTCGATGGCGCAGCTGACATCATCACGCTTCTCGTTTCGGGTGGTCTTGCAGACTCTCGCTCCGACGCTCGCAGAGCTGTCGAGCAGGGTGGCGTTTCCGCTGACGGCGAAAAGGTTACCGACATCAAGAAAACCTTCACAGAAGAGGCTCTTTCTACAGGCATCGTGCTCAAGAAGGGCAAAAAGGCTTTCAAGAAAATCACCCTCTGATTTGTATAAATATTTTGAGGACAGAGCTTGTACTCTGTCCTCTTTTTTTGTGTTTCGCATGGTCCGGCGTGGTATCAAGCGCCCGTAGGCAATATCGCCTTGCTTGGCGTATATTATTCGCACACGCTGTCAAGGGCGTCACAGCAAGAGTCTATGCAGTCCTCTGCATTGCGAGCTATTTTCCTCGCACGTGAGCGGAATTTGTCGCTATAGGCATAGGCAAGAGATGCTCCTATCGCAACGACCGCAAGCAGGTGGAATATCCACATAAACACGCAATATGAATGGTGACAGCTGTTTTTTCTGTTAAACATACAATTCTCCTTTCGCAAAATTATAATCTCTTGTCCTATTATTTACGAGAGAAGCTGCGTGTATTCGTGAAAAGAAAAAATATAAGAAATATAATATGTAAATTTGACATTAAACGACTTGAATTTTCATATCAAATATGTTAAAATAAATCAGTTACAGACAAGTCGCTCGACGTGACTCGTGCTTTGAAAGCATTGTAAACTATAGTTTGCAGGATAGGAGGAAAAGGATGAAAAAATTTGCGCTCATTCTGGTTTTGTCGCTCGCTTTTTTGTGTCTTGTATCCTGCTCATCCTTGCTTGAGGACTATCTTTTGCAGACGGGCGTGTTTGCCCCCGCATCGACTTCAAAAATCACAACAGTGCAGGCAAGCGACACACAGGCTCCACCTCTTACGCTTCCACCGAGCACAGATGCGACCACACCTACGACGCCCCCGACACCTAACAACATAACTGTGGTGCTTGATGCAGGTCACGGAGAAAACGACCCAGGCGCTATCATTCGCAAAAGCGGAGTGGAATACCACGAAAAGACTATAAACCTGTCAGTCGCACTTATGCTACGAGACGAGCTTGTCGCTCGTGGATATACTGTGCTGATGATACGTGATGACGACACCTCCCTTTTGCACGGCTGGGACACACAGGGCGAGGCTACTGCACGCAGAGTTTACGGCGTTGACGTCGGCGCTGACATCTATGTAAGTCTGCATTGCAACTCCTATACAGGCACAGGCGGACGCGCGTGGGGACCGATAATATTCTACAACGGACGCACAAGCTATAGGGCACAGGATATGGCGCAAATACTTCAGTCGGTTCTTTCAAGCTCGTTTGAGAGCTTTGACCTGATGAGAGAATGTCGCATACGTGACGACGGAGATTACATAGTTTTGAAAAGCACGACAATGCCATCGTTTTTGGTGGAAATGGGCTTTATGACAGACAGCTCTGACCTTGCAATGCTGCTTGACGAGGAGTGGCAGAGTGAAATGGCAAGGGCGCTCGCATACGGAATTGACGAGCTTTACAGAAACGATTATATAAGATAAGGAGGAATTACTGTGAAGTGCAGAAAATGCGGAAAAGAATTTAAAATAACGTCACACGGCACAGAGTGTCCCTCCTGCTATACGTTATACGTCTTTGACAAAAATGAAATAGTCGACTTGTACGAGGAGGCGACACGTGACGAAAGCAAGCGCAAATTCTCCTCTGCGGCGACAAAATACAAATTCCTCTCATACGAGGGCTACACGCCTGCCGAATACCGATTTGCAGAATGCAAGGAATACGGCAGAGGCGTCAAGTCGGATATAAACGGCGCAGTAGAGCTCTACCGTGCTGCCGCAAAAAAAATGCTCCCAGAGGCGTCTTATGCGCTCTATCGCATTATGTCGGAGAAGCACGCTGGCGCCATCGACCGAGGCGAAGCGCTTTATCGCCTGCGCATAGCGGCTGAGCTTGGACATATAAAGTCCTTTTCCGCCCTTGCTGACTGCTACAGATACGGCGATATTCCCTGCGATGATGAAAAGGAAATCGCTTTCTGGTACGCCAAAGGCACAGAAGCTTCTGACCCATATGCAACAGTACAGCTCGCATCTCTCTACGTGGAGGGGCTGGGCGTTGACAAATGCGACGAGCACGCCTTGTGGCTTTTGAATAGAATTTCAGACTGCAAGCAGACGAAAAAGCTCGCAAGAAGGCTATACAGACGTATTGATGCTGACGAGGATATCATCCCCGACGACATAGTGCTTGAAAACAGGGCTCAGTCGCTCTTTGACCTCGCACTTGAGGCAGAGCTTCGTGCAGAGCTCCCCATCGCCTTTCACTTCCTTGAAAGGTCGGCAGAGCTCGGCTATGTAAGAGCGCAGATGAGAGTGGCGCAATGCCACCAGAGTGGCATAGGCACGAAAAAGAGCCCGAGCGATGCATTCTCATGGTATGAGAGAGCGGCTAAGAGCAAGAATGCCGACGCCTACCTCGCACTTGCTGACTGCTACCGAAACGGCACAGGCGTCGAGCAGAGCAACGAAAAATGCATGGAGTGCTACGAAAACGCCGCCGAGCTTGGCGATGCAAAATCCATCTACATACTCGCAAACGAGCTTTTTGACGGCAAGATATGCAGTCGCAACCTGCCGAGAGCAGTAAAGCTGTATCAGCGCTCTGCCCTTCGCGGTCACGCGAGCGCAGTAGTCAAGATAAACGAGATATTCGATGCCTTCACCAAGATTTTCAATAGCGCAATAGAGGCGCAGAAGGCAGGAGATGACGTAAGTGCCGTCCGTCTCTACACCATAGCTGCGGAAATGGGACATCGCTCCTCTGCGTGCAATCTCGGTTATTGCTACCAAAACGGAGTGGGATGCAAAAAGGACCTGCGCCGCGCCGTACATTACTACACCATAGCGGCAGATGACGGAAGCGCATCTGCAAAGTTTAATCTTGGTATGCGCTACAAGCAGGGTGGCGGTGTCAATGTGGACTTCAAGAAGGCAGAAAAGCTCTTAAAGGAAGCACGTGACTCCGGCTTTTACGAGGACTCTACCCTCCTGCTTGACGAGATAGAATTGCGACGCCGTCGCAAGAGAGCACGTAGAATTTATTCCGCATCAAGCGCCGTATATCGCAGAGGCGAGGTCGAAAAGGCGATAAGAATGCGCCTCGAGGCAGCGATGATGGGAAGTGCGAGAGCAGAATACGTGCTTGGATGTCACTTTGAATACGGCGACGGTCTGCCCGTCGATGTGGAAAAGGCAAAATACTACTACCAAAAGGCACGTGAGCACGGCTTCCGAGATATACTGCTCGAAATGAAGGTAGGATTTTTGCGTGAAAAGCGCCTGCTCGAATACAGAGATTGACAAC
>JAZRQS010000049.1:0-5920 GCA_045649925.1 Eubacteriales bacterium
TTTCTCGTGAAAGAAAAGTACAATAACTCCTTAGCACCGTAGCAGACCTAACTTCTGTATTTGTCTGCGATGGACCTCACCCGATTCCATGGTGTAAATACGGGTAGTGTTTACGCTACTATGACCGAGCAGGTCGGCAAGGCGAACTATGTCTTTTTGTATGCTATAATAGGTGCGAGCAAAGAGGTGGCGGAGATTGTGCGGAAAGACCTTTTTCTCTGACACGTTTGCTTCTTGGCACAGCTTTTTCATATCCGACCATATATTTGAACGGTCAAGCGGGTTTCCGTTTCTTGTAACAAAGACGGGACCGCTTTTTATTTTTATCGACTGTGCGTACACCTTTAGCATACGGCAAAGCTCGTCGGGGAGAAAAACGGTACGTCTTTTGCCCTTGCAGTTTATCTCGGCATATCCGCGTAAAAGCGACTGAAATGTGATAAAGCGCAATTCCGACACGCGTATTCCCGTCGAGCATATCGTCTGCAAAAGCAGATACAAGCGCTGATTGTTTTTGTCCTTTGCCGTGCGCAAAAGCCGTGTATATTCTGCGCGTGTAAGCTCCTTTTCCTTGGGCGCAAATATTTTGCGTTGTAGCTTTACCGTCTTTACCTTCAGCTCGTGCCACTCGCAAAAGTCGAAAAAGCTGTTGAGTGACGAGAGCATAGAGTTCACGCTTGACACAGCGTAATGCTCACACAGATATTCCTTATAGGACATGACACTTACTTTGTCAATGCCTTTTATACAATTTTGCGTTTTCCACTGCATAAAGGTGTTTATATCACGCAGATATTTTTCGATGGTTGTCCTTGATTTTTCTTCGCTAATAAGATACTCGCAGAAGGCTTGGATTTTTCCGTTTGTCAGTATTCTCATAATTATTACCTTTCTTTTTAGTAATAGTTTTCTTCACCTGTATTTTAGTATACCTGTAAATGAAAATGGGTATAAAAAAAGCGATACTTATACAAGCATCGCATACGTTTACATAATATAATATCCTATCAAAGTTTTTTGGAGTGGGAGTTTGAGGGAGAGGTCTTTTTTCAAAAAGTCCTCTCCCTCATATAAATCACTTATTCCTTCCACTCAATAAACTTGTAGCCGTCGAGCATACGGAAGAACTGACTGAGCCTTTCGTAGACGGGCTTTGCCTCGTCGCCGAAATTCTCTTCAAGCTCCTTGCCTATCTTGACGAGGTTTTTCTCGCCGTCGATAGTCTGCCATATAAAGCTACCCGTTTTGTCGAGGTGTATCTGCGATACTCTCGGCTTTTTGAGCAGAATTTGTGTCACCCACTTGAAAAATCCCTTGTTCTCTATATAAAAGGTGACAAGTCCGTCATCGTCTGCATCCCACTTGAAAAATGATGGATGGCAGGGAATTTTTTCAAGATAGTTTTCGTTTTGTTGATTTTTCTTTCGCATTGTTACGCTCTCACTTGCTACGCTTCTTCCATACGGAGAACTTGAGAAGCGAGAGGATTACAAGTCCGAATACAACGAGAGCGAGTATGCTTGATACTGCGGGGGGCAGACCAAGAACGGAGGAAAGGTCTATTGCCTTGTCAATACCGAATACGGCAAAGAGAGCGAGCAGAATTCCTACAAGACCTTCGCCTGCTATCATACCTGAGCAGAAGAGGATACCGTCGTTTGTGATTTCTTCCTTTTCCTTCTCGTCGCGCTTCATTCTGTCAAATACAAGACGTACTATACCGCCGACCATAATGCATGCATTGAGGTGTACAGGGAGGTAAACGCCTATAGCGAAGGGAAGCACGGGAATGCCGAGTATCTCTACGAGAACTGCGATAAACACGCCGATAAATACGAGGTTCCAGGGAAGGTTTCCACTCATTACGCCCTCGATGATCATCTTCATAAGAGTAGCCTGAGGAGCTGCAAGCTCTTCACCGCCAAAGCCCCAAGCCGCGTCAAGCAGGTAAAGTGTACCACCTATAGCAAGAGCAGAAGCGACGACGCCTATTACCTCGCCTATCTGTTGCTTCTTGGGAGTAGCACCGAGGATATATCCTGTCTTGAGGTCCTGCGAGGTGTCGCCTGAAATAGCAGCGACAATGCAGATTATAGAGCCGATAGCGATAGCTGCGCTCATTCCTGCCGCACCCTCAGCACCTGTAAACTTGAGTATGAGAGTAGCGATAAGCAGAGTAGCGATAGCCATTCCTGATACAGGGTTGTTACTGCTTCCTACAAGACCTACCATGCGGGAGGAAACTGTAGCAAAGAAGAAGCCGAATACTACTATTATCAAAGCACCGATAAAGCTTACAGGAATTACAGGCACGAGCCATACGATAAGAGTAAGCACGAAGATAGCTATGATTATAAACTTCATGTTGAGGTCACGGCTGGTTCTTGTGTCGTCTTCATCCTTAGCCCCCTTCATGCTCTTCATAGCACCTGCAAAGGTGCGTACGATGAGAGGGAGTGATTTTATAAGGCTGATGATACCGCCTGCCGCAAGAGCACCTGCGCCGATATATCTGACATAGCTGCTCCATATTGCGCTCGCACCGTCCGAAGCGAAAAGCTCGCCTACAGTTACGCTCGTCTGGGGATACATTATTATGTTTTCACCGAAAAGAACGATGAGAGGGATAATAATGAGCCAGCTGAGCAAGCCACCTGAGAACATATATGATGAAATTCTCGGACCGCAAATGTATCCTACGCTCATTACTGCGGGATATATCTGTGTTCCTATCTCACCTGCAAAGCCCTTGACACGAAGTGAGATTTCACCTGGCACAGCCTTGATACCATCAATGATAAACTTAAAGAGCGCAGCAAATCCCATACCTGCGAAAACAGTAGACGCATTTGCGCCCCCCTCCTCACCTGCGAGAAGCACCTCTGCGCAAGCAGTTCCTTCGGGATAGGGAAGCACGCCGTGCTCCTTTACGATAAGCGCATTGCGAAGCGGAACCATAAAGAATACACCGAGCAGACCACCAAGGAGTGCTATAACAGTAATCTCTACAAGGCTGGGCTTTTCCATAATGCCCTCTGCCGACCACAAAAAGAGCGTGGGCAGAGTGAAAATAGCGCCTGCCGCAAGTGACTCACCTGCAGAGCCTATAGTCTGTACTATATTGCTTTCAAGGATAGAGTTCTTCTTCATAATAACTCTTATCACACCCATCGCTATAACAGCGGCGGGAATGGAAGCAGAAACGGTCATACCCACGCGCAATCCGAGATATGCGTTAGCGGCACCGAATACTACTGCCAGAATTACACCCATTATAATGGATGTCACCGTAAATTCAGGGGTTATCTTTTCTGCCCCAACATACGGCTTAAACTGTTTGTTTTTTTCGTTCATTGTTTTTCTCCTTATTATATTATACACCGAAATGCCGCCGAAAAAACAAGCGCGGCAAAAAGTCATACAGAGCATTGTAACATAAAAATGAAAAAATAGCAAGTCCTATTCTTATAATAGATGAAAAACTGATAAAGCGGATGCCAAAAACTACCGAAAAAGCCTAAAAAAACTTTTTTTAAAATTTTTTATTTTTTTTGAAAAAACCTATTGACAAACAAAAGGAAATGTGATATTATTTAATCGTAATGATAATCATTACTGATAAGGAGGTGCGATGTTGCAAAGATTTTCACATCAGCGTCAGGCAATTTTAGACAATGTCAGAGCAAGATGCGATCATCCGTCGGCAGATATGATATATGAGGATTTGCGAAAGGTTTATCCGAATATCAGTCTTGGTACGGTGTATAGAAATCTTACACAGCTTGCCGAAAGTGGAGAGATACTTCGCATATCGGACTGCGAGCGTGACCGCTTTGACAAGACGCTTGACCCACACGTGCATTTCATCTGTGATGAGTGCGACACAGTAAAGGACATCTGGATAAGCTCGTTTGAAAAAGAGCTTGCAGGGATAAGGACGGAGCTCGACTGTACTATCAACAGCGTGACGGTTTCACTTCACGGAAGCTGCGCGGAATGTCGCAGAAAAAGCGCTAATTAAATCAGTAATATAAAAAAGAAAAACTAAATAAAAATAAACAAAACACAACTAAAAGGAGATTTTTAACTATGGCAAAGTTTGTATGTTCAGTATGCGGATACGTTCACGAAGGAGATGCAGCACCCGAGAGATGCCCTCAGTGCAAGGTGCCTGCAGAAAAGTTTAACGAGGTGAAGGAAACAGAGAGAACTTGGGCAGCAGAACACGTTGTAGGCGTTGCAAAGGGTGCTCCCGAGGCTATTTTGGAAGGCCTTCGCGCTAACTTTATGGGTGAGTGCACAGAGGTAGGTATGTATCTTGCAATGGCAAGAGTAGCTCACAGAGAGGGCTATCCCGAGATCGGTCTTTACTGGGAAAAGGCAGCATTTGAGGAAGCAGAGCACGCTGCAAAGTTCGCAGAGCTTCTCGTTGTGGTAGTAACAGACTCCACAAAGAAGAACCTCGAAATGAGAGTAGAGGCAGAAAACGGCGCAACAATGGGCAAGTTCGAGCTCGCAAAGATGGCTAAGGAGCTTAACCTCGACGCTATCCACGACACAGTTCACGAGATGGCACGCGACGAGGCAAGACACGGCAAGGCGTTCGAGGGACTCCTCGCTCGTTACTTCGGCTAATAACATATTGCAACCACACAATTTAATAATTAAATAAAAGTTGAATAGTAAATTACAAACGAGTGGCAGCCGCGAAAGCGACTGCCACTTGTCTATATTTGTTTACATTTTTTTCTGTTCTGCTTTGGTGGAAAAGGAAAGGTTAACGAGACTGCTTAAGGTCGGCACGGAATTTTACATATGTACTCCCTCTACCGCAGAAGGTGAGTCCGTTCTGCCAGGAGCACCAAAAAAACACGCCCGAAGACGTGTTTTTTTGGCACCCTATAAAGAGAATCTCGCCTATGGCGAGGATACCCACTCCCTGCATCTGACAAGCGAGCTTGTCGACTTTCGGTCGGGGTATGCGAACTCTGTTCTGCTTTGTTAGTGGAATAGGAAAGGTTAACGAGACTGCTTAAGGTCGGCACAGAATTTTACATATGTACTCCCTATACCGCAGAAGGTGAGTCCGTTCTGCCAGGAGCACCAAAAAAACACGCCCCAAGGCGTGTTTTTTGGCACTCCCAGCGAGAATCGAACTCACAACTAACCCTTAGGAGGGGTTTATTATATCCATTTAACTATGGGAGCTTGGTATTCAATTGCTATCGTTCAAATATTTTACCATATACGAGGGGTATTTTCAAGTCGTTTTTTATATTTTTATGCTTAGTAATATGTTAACAAAGTGTAAACATTACAGCAGAAGAGGCAATTTTTTTCAAAGAAAGTGGAAATCGCCAAATATCTGTGGTATAATAATCGTTGCGATTACTATATACGCGTGCGATACGCGCGCAATTGTAGAAAAACATAGGTATTTCAAAATTAAAGTATATACAAAAAATGGAGGAAAAAAGATGAGCAAAAAGTATGTTTATCTCTTTACAGAGGGCAACGGCACAATGCGTGAGCTCCTCGGCGGTAAGGGTGCAAACCTTGCTGAAATGACAAACCTCGGTCTTCCTGTTCCTCAGGGCTTCACAATTTCAACAGAGGCCTGCACACAGTACTACGAAGACGGAAGAAAGATCAATGCTGATATCGAAGCAGAGATCATGGCAAACATCGTAAAGATGGAAGCTATCACAGGCAAGAAGTTCGGTGACAAGGAGAATCCCCTTCTCGTTTCCGTTCGTTCAGGCGCAAGAGCATCTATGCCCGGTATGATGGATACCATTCTTAACCTCGGTCTTAACGAAGAGGTTGTAGAGGTTATCGCAAAGAAGTCCGGCAATGCAAGATGGGCTTACGACTGCTACAGAAGATTTATCCAGATGTACTCCGACGTCGTTATGGAGGT
>JAZRQS010000050.1:0-25528 GCA_045649925.1 Eubacteriales bacterium
CTTTTCCCTCCTGCTTTTCTTAACTTTATATACATAAGTATCACTTTTGTGTATATCATATATATATCAATTTTGCATTTTGCATTTTGCATTTTGCATTCTGCATTTAACATATTCCTCCTTAGCTCAGTTGGCAGAGCACCTGACTGTTAATCAGGTTGTCGCTGGTTCGAGCCCAGCAGTGGGAGCCATCTATGTAGTACGAAAAGACTACTACACACAAAAGTCCTTGATTTTCAAGGACTTTTCGTGTTTTTAGGGGCAAAAAGCACACCCCATTCACCATTGCACCTTTTCTTAAACCTTATGGACTTGAACTTGCGATTTTACAGAGAACATATTGAAATAATAGAATTTTTGTGATATAATATAAAACAAAAAAAGGCGGTGCAATTATGGCAAGTGATCAGCATATGATAGAAGTTTTATCAGAGGCGCTTCAAGATGGTGAAACTTTGCTTCATCCTATTTTCGGAACAGTAAAGTACGGGAGCTTTCAACTGTTTGCGTATTTCGCGTTTACCGAAACTCATTTATTGGTTGCATATCTAACGGCAGGGAACAAGGTTACTGATGTCGAAAGAATTTCGCTTGATATAAAATCCGTTAAAGTTAAAAAGAGCAAGATATTAAATGAATATAAGATCTACATTTTGTTTGATAACAGAAAATCTTTTGAGATATCTACTTTTCTAAAAGTATTAAAGATAAAATCTCAAAAAGATAATCTTCCAAGTTTTTTGGAGTATCTTAAAAGCAAGTCGAAAAAGCAGGCAAAATCGTTAGAGGAAATTGAGGGGCAAAAAATTCGTTGGCAATATTTTAACACGTGGATATATATGATGCTTGCGCTTATTCCTGCTGTTCCGGTAATGATTATAATGGGAGAATTAAGAAAAGGAAATTTTGATATTTGGAATGTAATTGTAGAAATGTCGGGCGCAACTCCTGTCATAATTGCAATGTATGGCTTTTTTATTGGACCTTTTGTGGTTTTGTCAATTTTTAATCGCTTTTCATTTGGAAAGCTCTTGGGCGTTGTAACGGAGGATACACTCTTTTTGGAAAATCGCGAGGTACCTATAACAGATATAAAGAAAATAGTTTATCATCCGCGTATTATGACAAGATGTAGTATCAGCTTTTCATATGCTACAATTTTTATTCGTACAAAAGCCAATAATATGGCGCCTCTTGACGTTGTACATTTTCCGTTGTATGGTTTAAGAAAAATAAAAAAACATAACAAGGAAATTAAGTTGAGTTGCGACAAATATATATGGTTTTTAGTCTTGTGTCCAACGGTTATTTCTGCCATTATGGGCTTTTTACTTTGTTAATGGCAATGTTCGAAATTGTTGGGGTAACACAGAAAAAACCTCATCCGAACAGGATGAGGTTTTTTCAATTAAATCCACCCTTTCGGGTGGGATAAATCGTTTTCACGATGAAATCTCACTCGCGTGAGATGAAATCCGCCTCGACGGCGGATGGGTGGATTTCACCTGAGGCAATGCCGAAGACTTCATCCAAGCTTGCTTGGATTTCATCACCGTAGGTAATTTCATTATGCTTTTCCCCATCTTTCTATTGAAATTGCCTTCCCTTTATGTTATAATATATAAAACAAGACCAAAGCTAAAACGGAGGTGAAACAATGGATATTTTAACAAACTTTATTTCAGGATACGAGGGTATTGTGCACTACATCGCCGAAATCGTAGTATGCACCCTTGAATTTATAGGAATTATCATAGTCGTACTCGGCTCACTCCGTGCGCTCGCTACCTACGGCATCAGCATAAAGAAAAAACAGCCTACAAACATTGTCATAGGTCTTGGCAGAGCGTTATCCGTCGCGCTTGAATTCAAGATGGGCGCAGAGATAGTAAACACCGTAATAATTCGTGACCTTCGCGAGCTTGCTGTGCTTGTGATAGTCATTCTCATTCGTGCATTGCTTGCTTTCATCATTCACTGGGAAATGAAATTGGAGCGCAACGACGAACAAGTAAATCCAAAGGAATGAAAAATATAAAGAGCGTGTAGGAATATCCGTCACGCTCTTTTTTTGTGTCATTTTTTCTGAAAATTCACTGTCACACACGAGACCTGCGCCTTTTCCGAGCGCGTGTCTTTTTTTGGCGAGTGCAGGGACAGTGCTCTCCTGCCTTTACCAAGGTGGCATGCAGTACCGGTTCAAGGTGGCTTTTAATTTTATAGGTGACATACTCTCGCTTGACTGCGGGGGCGAGAATGCTGACAAGCGGATCGCTTTTTGGCGCTACCACTCTCATGCTTGAAACATACTCGCCTACAACATCGTATCCAGGCTGCTCAGAGAGGCGCACGACGAGAGAATTGCCTTCCTTGAAAATCTTCATGCGTCTGACAGAGGTCATCTCAGGAAAGGTTATCTCTATCTTCAAAAGTCGGTGCCTGTCCTCGTCAACAGAAAGCTCTGCCCATGCCATAACTGTATAAAGCTCGCCTCTTACCCTTATAACACTACGGCGAGGGGCGTAAAATCCCACATTTATACGACATTCTTCTCCGCTATCGCACAAGGTGAGATAAAGCTCATCTCCCTCGCGTGAAAACGAAATGCTCTTCAGTCCGTCGCCAAAATTGTTTTGCATAAATGAAACGAAAATAGGCAAAACACTCGCGTTGTTTTCCTCAAATTCATAAATTTCGCCTGTCACCTCGTCACATTCCTCGGGCAGGGGATATGCGCTCTTGCCCTGCAAGCGCAAGAGCAATGACCTAATGGGATGATGCGACGATAATGGGCTTATCCAGCTATGTTCAAGGCAAAAACGCTCCTGCTTTTTCTTTAGCTTTTTGTAAACTTTAGTTTGCTTTTTTGTGACATATGTGTCATCCGAGGTAAAGGTGTCTGATATTATTTCGAGCATACGGCTCTTGCCGAACATTTCCGTATTTGAGGCAGTTGTGGCTACCACTATGCGCCTGTCGGGAAACACAATAACATTCTGCCCGAACAGTCCGTTCAAGAGGCATGCGCCGTTGTCTCTGCCAACCCACATATGAAGTCCGTAATCGTAGCCTCCTGCATCGTCGCCGACCTCCATATGAGGTGTCATCATGAGCTTTATCCATTCCTCGCTAACTACACGAGTGCCGTTATACACGCCTCCGTTCATAAACAGCGTACCGAGCTTCAGCATAGTCTGCATGGATATATAGAGTCCCCAGCCTCCCTTTTCTACGCCACCCGGACATTTTTCCCAAACAAAATCGGGCACACCGAGAACATCGAAAAGTCTCGTCCTCAAGAGCTCGGACATTGACACTCCACTCACTCTGCGCACTACACGGCTCAGCATATACGAGTTCATACTGTTGTATGCAAATTTCTTGCCAGCATCAAAGTCTACTCCGTACTCAAAGAAATCCTTTTCCCAGTCGAGCGAGGTAGCGAGTCCTACCTCGTTGAACAATGCTCCTGACGACATAGTAAGCAGGTGGCGAACAGTGAGCTTTTTCATCTTTCCCGTAGTCACATCTCCGCCTTCGCCGAGAAGTCGGTACACTCGGTCGCTGAGCGAGAGCCTGCCGTCGTCGACAAGCATACCTATAGCGAGAGAGGTGACTGTCTTGCACAGCGAGTGTGTCACAGCGCATGCGCACGCATCATAACCCGGGGCACTCGCCTCGCATATAATGCTGTCGTCGGAGAGAACGGCAATTGAGTGCAAATTCACCTCGCTGTCACGCTCAAGCCTTGTGAGCATTCCGAGAAGCGATGCGCTGCTCACACCCTTGCTTTCGGGCATGGCGCGAGGAAGGGGTGACTCCGACGAGGAATCTATTATTCTCACCTTCTGCGGAATATAAGGTATCTGGTGCACATCACCATCACCGCGAAGGAAATATCTGTAAAGCAATGAAATCGCCTTTTTGTCTATTTTTATCGGCATTGTAATCCTCCCTTCAGCAATGTCATCTGCTTTTTTGTTTACACATTTACATATATAGTATATCACCGTCTACAATGGAATTCAATTACATTATTCCTTCCTTTTTTTATATTTATTTTACTTTTGTATTTTCTATATGTAAATTTTGATTTTTTAGACAATAATTCGCAATATCCTATTGACATATTCTGCGATAAAGTGTATAATGTGTTATGTAAACTTTTTCAATGTTTATAAACAAACAACTTTTTAAAGGAGAACAATCATGACAAAAAGAATTATTGCAATGCTTTTAGTGCTTTGCACACTCTCTCTTTGCCTCGTTTCCTGCGGCGGTGGTAAGACTCCCGACGTAACAAACGCTCCCTTTCAGGGCAATCAGGGTTCACAGAGCAACGAGCCCTCCAAGTGGGACGATGTAAGCTTCAAGGGCACTACACTCTATGTTGGTCTTAACAATGTCGTTAACAGCAACATCACAGCAGCAGGTGCTGAGCACTCCAACAAGTTCCTCGTAGGTCCTGACAACTATACGACAGACGCAGTTCAGAATGCCGTATACGAAAGAAACACCTTGGTTAAGGACACTCTCGGCTTGGATATCATTTACACATATTATGAGAACAGCAATTCCGAGTCTGTTGGTATAATCGATGGTTGGGTACTCGCAGCTACAGACGATACTCCCGACATCGTAACAGCAATGAGCTACACAGTTGTCCGTTCTGCTCTTTCAGGAAGCCTCCGCAACGTACTTGGCCAGGAGGAGAAGAACTACTTCGACTTCACAGATTCTCACTGGTACAACGACTACATGAAGGCTACTTCACTTTCTAACGACAAGCTCTACATGCTCGCAAGTGACTACTACATCGATACATATCGTATGGCATTCGTAACTCTCGCAAACAACGACCTCTACAATGAGATCTTTGCAAACGAGGGTGGTATCGAGTCCCTCTACGAGACTATCGAGGCAGGCAACTGGACTTACGATGAGCTCAAGAGAACAGCTGCTCGTGCTCACGTTGATGCAGGTACTGTAGGTCAGCAGGATGAGGCAGATACATTTGGTGTGACAGGTACACACTCAATGGCAACTCGCTCCCTCTTCTTCGCAAGCGGACTTGACATATTCAACTACGATGCAAACGGCAACCCTGTTTACACAGAGGACATCACAGCCCTCCACAACTACACTGATGAAATACTCAACATGTTCAACCAGTCTTATGTATACCTTCCCCCGTCTGGTAAGAAGGCTCTTGATACACAGCAGTTCATCAACGGTGGAGCTCTCTACGCTCTTGGTCAGTACATGGTCATGCTCGAGGGTGCTACAATCCAGAACATGGGTTCAGGTCAGGCAGTTTCCGTTATTCCTACACCTAAGTACAGCAAGGACGCTGAGTACCAGTCTCTCGTATCTGATAACGCTGCAGGCGGCGCTATCCTTATGAGCACAACTGACTTCACAGCAGCTACAGCATTCATCCAGATGATGACTGAGGAGTCTGGCGAGATCTTCAAGCAGTACTACGAGGTTGCCCTCAAGTATAAGCTCTCCTCCGGTTCCGGTCAGGTTAAGATTCTTGACATCATCAAGAACTCTGTTACAGCTTCTACCGCTTTCCTTTATGATAACTACTGTGCAAGAACTCTCGGTACATCTACTGAGTTCCGCACAATCTACGATATCCTCGGTGAAAGCGTTACCGGTAAGACTAACACTCTTACATCTACATGGAACAGCCAGCTCGGCGCTATGCAGCAGCAGCTTGCCAACACTGTTACTAAGTTCAACGCTCTTGACTAATTTGCAAAAATTTGATATAGAGTAATCGAAGGAGTCCGATCAAATCGGACTCCTTCTTTTTGTTTACGTTATGAATACCCTGATTATTCTTTAAATTATTACTCCTACGATAGATTATTGAATTTGTTGTGTATTCGACGAAGATGGGCTATATTTTTTTGGTTATTTTCCACATATTGTATCTTAACATTTTGTCAAAATAGTATATTGACATTATATAAAAAAAGGGATATAATAATACATATTTTAATGAAGGAGAAAAAATATGACAAAAAGAATCATTGCAATGCTTTTAGTGCTTTGCACACTCTCCCTTTGCCTCGTTTCCTGCGGTGGTGATAAGACTCCCGACGTAACACAGGGAAATCAGGGAAATCAGGGAAATCAGCCTACAGAGCCGTCCAAGTGGGACGATGTAAGCTTCAATGGCACTACACTTTACGTCAGCCTTAACAGCTATCTACAATCAGAAGTTATCGAGGCAGGAGCTGAGCACTCCAACAAGTTTATCATAGGTCCTGACAACTACACCGCTGACACAGTTCAGAATGCTGTATACGAAAGAAACACCTTGGTAAAGAACACGCTTGCCCTCGATATTATTTACTCATATCATGAAGGAAGATCAAACACAATAGCTCCTATCATTGATGAATGGGTGCTTGCATCTACAGACGATACACCCGACATCGTAATTACAGGAACAAACGGTATCATCCGTTCCGCCCTTTCAGGAAGCCTCCGCAATGCGCTGGACCAGAGCGAGAAGAACTACTTCGACTTTACAGATTCTCACTGGTACAACGACTATATGAAGGCTACATCACTTTCCAGCGACAAGCTGTATGCGCTTGCGAGCGACTATACAATAGACTCATTCCGCCGTGCCCATGTAACCCTTGTAAACAACGATATTTATGATGAAACATTTGCAAATGAGGGTGGTATCGAATCTCTCTACGAGATTGTCGAAGCAGGAGACTGGGATTACGACGAGTTCAAGAGAACATCGGCACTCGCTTATGTTGATGCAGGTGTTATAGGTCAGCAGGATTCCGGCGACATATTTGGCGCTACCTCTACAACGACCAAGATTACCCGTGTCCTTTTCTTCGGTAGTGGACTTGACATATTCAACTATGACGAAAAGGGAAACCCCACTTACGCAGATGACATAACAGCGCTTCACGATTACACAGATATGGCAATCAATCTTCTTAACGAGGATTACATATGCTTGGATGCGAAAGAAGGAGCGACTGTACAGTTTACCAACAATAGCTCTCTCTATACATTTGGCAACTTCCTTCTCTCTCTTGAAGGTGCTACAATTCAGAATATGGGTTCAGGCCAGGCAGTTTCTGCAATTCCTACCCCCAAGTATGACAAAAAAGATGACTATCACACTCTCGTTGCAGACAGTGCTTGCGCAGGCTCGATCCTTAAGAGCACAACCGACTTCACAGCTTCTACCGCTTTCATTCAGATGATGACAGAGGAGTCGGGCGAGGTGTTTGAAAAGTATTACGAGGTCGCCCTCAAGTATAAGCTCTCCTCCGGCGCAGGTCAGGTCAAGATTCTTGACATCATCAAGAACTCCATCACCGCCTCCACAGCTTTCCTTTACGACAACTACTGCGCAAGAACTCTCGGTTCTGAGTTCCGCGCAGTCTACGATATTATCGGCGAAAGCGTTTCCGGCAAAACTAACACTCTTACATCTACATGGAACAGCCAGGTCGGCGCTATGAGACAGCAGCTTTCCGATACAGTTGCCAAGTTTAACGCTCTTGACTAATCAAATTCATACACGATCAGCTGCTCTACAGCAGATATAAGCAAAAAGGATAGAGAATTTAAGTTCTCTATCCTTTTTATTAGTAGTTGATATTTTTGTAAGCTTTTGTTTGCTTTTTAATTGCTATTGTTCTTTCCATGGTCAGCGAGGAGCTTCATCTTTATATCCCAGAGCTTTTGGCTGAGGTCCACGTAATAACGATGCGGGTTTTCAAAACGAAGCACCTCCTCCCACATTGTTTCCACCTGCTCACGACAATACTGCTGTATCTCTTTTATATCAGGGGATTTGTAGACACACTCGCCGTCCTTGAATATAGGCACGAGCAATTCCCTTGCCACATAATTGGTGACAGTCTTTCTCTTCCATGTATGCTGGGGATCAAAGAGCTCAAGGGGCTGACTTTCGTCTATCACTTCATCGTGTACACAAAGCAGGTCAGCAATAGCGGTATTAGTTTCACGGTCAAATATTCTATAGAGCTTTTTGAAGTGGGGGTTTGTTATCTTTACGGCATTTTCGCTTATCTTTATCTTAGGTACGACCTCGCCGTCCTTCTCCTTGGCAACGAGCTTATACACGCCACCGAATACGGGATCACTCTTTGCAGTGATAAGTCGCTCACCGACTCCAAAGGAGTCCACTCTTGCGCCCTGATGGATTATGTCACGTATAATATTTTCGTCAAGCGAATTGGAAACTACTATCTTACACTCGGTAAGTCCTGCCTCGTCGAGCATTTTTCTCGCCTTTTTGGTAAGGTATGCAATATCTCCGGAGTCAAGACGGATGCCACACTTTGTAATTCCCTGAGGCAAGAGCACCTCCTTAAACGCCTTTATAGCATTCGGGACACCACTCTTGAGTGTATCATAGGTATCGACGAGCAGAGTCGCATTGTCGGGGTAGGTCTTGCAGTATGAAACAAAGGCATCATACTCGCTATCAAACATCTGCACCCACGAGTGCGCCATTGTGCCTATCGCAGGTATGCCATAATCGCGGTCACTTATAGTGCATGCGGTAGCAGAGCAACCACCGATATAAGCGGCGCGTGCACCGAGTATAGCGGCATCAGCTCCCTGTGCGCGACGCGAGCCAAATTCTGCGACGGCGCGCCCCTGAGATGCTCTGACTATTCTATTCGCCTTTGTGGCAATGAGCGACTGATGGTTAAGTGCGAGCAACAGATACGTTTCTATAAACTGAGCCTGTACTGCAGGGGCTCGTACTGTGAGTATAGGCTCATTCGGGAATATAGGCGTTCCTTCAGGTATTGCAAATATGTCGCCTGTAAACTTAAATTTACGTAAATACTCCAAAAACTCCTCCGAGAAGCATTTGCGACGGCGAAGATATTCGATGTCGTCATCGGTGAAGCGCAGGCTTTTGATATATTCTATAACCTGCTCAAGACCTGCGGCGATAGCAAAACCGCCACCATCGGGAATACGTCTGAAGAAAACGTCAAAGTAGGATATTTCGTCACCCTTTCCGAGCATGAAATATCCGTTTGCCATAGTAAGCTCGTAGTAATCACAAAGCAAGGTATAATTCTGTCTGTCCATCTTTTCGTCCTTTTATTCCTTCTTATTCCTTTTCATCATATGAGGGAGAGGCTGAATGCTCCCAGTATTTTTTGTCGAGTGAGCGATAGCGTATCGCCTCGGCTATATGGGTTATCTTTATTGTCTGCGACTGGTCGAGGTCTGCGATAGTGCGCGCTACTCTGACTATCCTGTCATATGCACGTGCAGACATTCCAAGTCGGTCAAAGGCGTCGTGCAAGAGCTTTTGCGCTCCCTCGTCCATTTCGCACGCCACTCTTATATCCTTAGAGGACAGCTGCGCATTACAGCTTACCTTTACTCCTGATGCAGCCAAGCGCTCACGCGAATACTGTCGTGCCGCATTTACGCGCGCCCTTATCTCAGCGGAGGTATCTCCATCGCCATCGCTGTCGCGTAGCTCCTCAAAGGAAACTCGTGGGAGCTCGACGTGAATATCTATGCGGTCAAGCATAGGACCACTTATTTTTGAGAGGTACTTCTTTATCGCCGCAGGTGAGCAGGTGCAACGGCGAGCAGAGTCGCCGTAGTAACCGCAGGGGCAGGGATTCATTGCGCAAACGAGCATAAACGACGAGGGGTATCTTGCACGTGAGTTTACTCGTGTGACAGTAACCGTGCCGTCCTCAAGTGGCTGGCGCATAGCCTCTATTATGTGCTTGCCGAATTCGGGGAATTCGTCAAGGAACAAAACTCCGTTGTTGGCGAGTGAAATTTCGCCTGGCTTGGGGTTTATTCCGCCTCCTACAAGTCCTGCCACGCTGACAGTATGATGAGGTGAGCGGAAGGGGCGCTCGGTAACAAGGTTTTTATCGAGCATACCCATGACGGAATGCACCTTTGTAGTTTCTATAGCCTCGTCAAAGGTCATATCAGGCAAAATTGTGGGAAGTCGCTTTGCAAGCATGGACTTGCCTGAGCCTGGAGGGCCTATGAGAAGTATGTTGTGCCCTCCTGCCGCCGCTACCTCAAGTGCGCGCTTGGCGGTGTACTGTCCACGAACATCGAAAAAATCAAGCTCAAACTTTCCGTACTCTGAGAAAAAAGTGCCCTTATCATATGTGACCTGCGAGAGTGCCTGCTCCCCCTTCAGGTGCTTTACAAGCTCGGAAAAGCTGTTTACACCATAAACTGTAATTCCCTCAACAACGGAAGCCTCGCTGGCGTTTTGGGCGGGAACATAGAGCTCCTTTTTGCCCTGTTCTCTTGCCGTAATAGCCATGCAGAGAACACCGCTTACTCCTCTTATCTCACCTGAAAGTGAGAGCTCGCCGACAATACATTTATCCTCAAAGGAGAGGCTGCGAGGAATAACTCCGTCACATTGCATTATTGCCGTAAGTATAGCGAGGTCAAACGATGTGCCCTCTTTTTTTATATTTGCGGGTGCGAGGTTTACCATTATCTCCATAGACGGAAAGATGTATCCGCTGTTTTCGCAAGCGCATTTTACTCGCTCCTTTGCCTCCTTTACAGCGGTGTCGGGAAGTCCGACAAGCTCAAAGTCGCCAAGCCTGTCACGAGCGCTACACTCTACTATTACCTCATATCCATCAATGCCACTTGTCGCGGCACTATACACTCTCGAAAGCATAAAACCTCCTAAAAAAGCTCGATGAAATCGTCTTTTTCATACTATAGTTTACAAAACAAAGTCGAATTAACCTAAAATTCTGCCAAGCGCCCTTGCCATAGCGCAAGGGAGATCTGCCGCTCTTACGCCATATTCGGAATGCTCACGCGAGCAGTCTACACCTGCAAGCGAGTGCAGATAAACGGCTGTAGCAGAAGAGTAAAAGGCGTCAAAGCCCTGCGACAAAAGTGATGCAATCGCACCTGCGAGCACATCGCCACTCCCCCCCTTTGCGAGTGCAGGCGTGCCCTCTACATCTATGGCAACTCGCTCGCCGTCAGTGACTATGGTGGAAGCTCCCTTCAATACTGTGACAACGCCGTATTTGAGGGAAAACTCCTTTGCTGTATTTATTCTGTTTTTCTGAACATCTGCAACAGAAACGGCGCAAAGTCTCGCCATTTCCGCAGGGTGAGGAGTGACTATCACCTGTCGCTTTGCATTACTCAACACCTCTATGCCAAACTCGGCAAGCGTGTTCAAGGCGTCGGCATCAAGCACCAAAGGACAGCCCTCGTGCAATAGCAAGCTGTAAACAATTCTATACAATTCCTTGCTAATGCCACAGCCACAGCCTACGAGAATTGCGCTCGCTCGATCAAGCTCACTCAAAAGAGAGGTGGAGTCTGTCTCGCTTGTCACAGGCGTATATATTACCTCCGGTAATTGTCCCACACACGCATCACATACGCTCTGCGTACTAAAGAGCCTGACTATTCCTGCGCCCATTCTAAGCGCAGAGTGGCAGGCGAGTGCGGCGGCGCCTCTGTATTTATCCGAGCCACACAGAGCATACATATTTCCATATGTGCCCTTGTGGGTGTTTCTTTCTCTTTTTTTCATTAAGCCTCTCACAAGCTCGTCGTCCGTGACGAAATCGGAGAGCGCAAATTTTTCTTCTATTTCCTTACTGTTTATCCCTATCGGGCAATTCTTTATTTCACCGCACACTTCCCTTGCAGGATATGAAAACAGTCCTATCTTGGCATATGCGAGCATGACTGTCCTTTCTGCTGCTATATAGCAGTCACAAAGTGTGCCGTCGGTGGCGTTTACGCCGAGTGGCACATCGACTGCAAGCACTCTTTTTCCTGATGCATTGACAGTCCTTGCGAGGTCGCAAAGCTCACAAGAAAGCTCTTGTCGTGCGCCTGTGCCGAATATGGCGTCGATTATAAGGTCTGACGAGGCAAAAATCTCTGCAAGCTCGTCAGGACAAAGCGTATTTAGTGAGATTATCTCGCCGTCAGAGTTGAATTTTTCATAATATATCGAGGCACAGGGCGTGCGAGCGCCAATGCCGAGCACGTCAATAGCCGTAACGCGAGCGCCTGCCCTTACAAGCATTGAAGCGGCGCAATAGCCATCACCTGCATTGTTTCCACATCCACAAAGCAGGGTAACGCGAGGATTTTCTATGCCATCGAGCATAGACATAGCCTCAAAAAACACCCCTTCCCCCGCTCTTGCCATAAGAGTGGCGACAGGAATATTAAGCTCGTGCGAAGCATATTCATCTATTTTGGGTATCACTTCACTCTTTACGCAAATCATAGTCTACCTCACAGTATATATAACTCCATTAAACATTTTACCACAAAATTTTCTATCTTTCAATAGCAATTTCCCAAAATACGAATTTATGTATTTACATTACAAAAAAAGTGTGTTATACTATACATAATAACATGATGCAAGGAGGATGAGATGAAAAACACAATCATTACTATTGCGCGTCAATACGGAAGTGGCGGACGAGAAATAGGCGAGCGTGTAGCAGAAATTCTTGGAATAAAGACCTATGACAAGGAGCTCATCCGCATGGCAGCTCAGGGCACAGACATTCACGAGCAGGCGCTCGAAAAGGCGGATGAAAAGGTGGCGAGCAGTCTCCTCTACACTCTGGCAATGGGCTCCAACTCCTTTGGTGGCTTTCACACAGGATCGTACAACCTGCCAATAAACGACAAGCTCTTCATTTTGCAGTCCGATGTGATACGTGACATCGCAGCACGAGAAAGCGCAGTCATTATCGGAAGATGCGCTGACTATGTGCTCCGCAAGAATGAAAACCGACTCAGCGTATTTATCTACGCCGATATTGAAAAACGACGCGAGCGAGTGCTTGCGCGTCACCCCGAGCTCAAGGCGAGCGAGGCTATAGACGTCATAAATAAGACAGACCGCCGCCGCTCCTCGTATTACAACTTCTATACGGGAAGCAAGTGGGGAAAATATGACAACTACCACCTGGCGCTTGACAGCGGAAAGCTGGGAGTCGAGGCATGCGCCCGGATAATAGCCGACTGTGTCCGAAAAATGCAGTCCTGTGAGGAGTAAGCGTGCTCTACGCTTATCAAAAAACGAAAATAAAAAATAAAAACATAAAGGGCAAGCCTGACGGCAAGGTCTGTCCGTAATAAAAAAGCCGAGATAGGAAAATGTAATGAATACTTTACACGTTATCGACCATCCACTCATTCAGCACAAGCTCACCATTATGAGAAGAACAGGCACAAGCTCCAAGGACTTCCGTGAACTCCTCGATGAAATCTCCATGCTCATGGGTTACGAGGTAACACGCGACCTTCCCCTTGAGGAGATAGAAATTGAGACTCCCGTAGCACGTGCAAAAATGAAGCGCATAGCAGGCAAGAAGCTCGCTATTGTACCGATACTCCGTGCAGGTCTTGGTATGGTAGACGGTATGCTCTCACTCGTCCCTGTCGCTCGAGTAGGACACATCGGTCTTTATCGTGATCCCGAAACACATATGCCCGTAGAATACTACTGCAAGCTCCCTCAGGATATCACAAAAAGACTTGTTATCGTGGTTGACCCTATGCTTGCAACAGGTGGTAGCGCATCTGATGCTATAAAGATGCTCAAGGACAAGGGATGCACAAACATTCGCTTTATGTGTCTCGTAGCAGCTCCCGAGGGTGTTGCAAAGGTTCAACAGGATCACCCCGACGTTGAGATATACACAGCTGCTCTTGACGAGCGCCTCAACGATCACAAGTATATCGTACCCGGTCTCGGAGATGCGGGCGACCGTCTGTTTGGAACAAAGTGATCCATGCGAGAGCTGATGGTAAAGAAAAATGATTCAGGTCAGCGCCTTGATAAGTTTCTTTTCAAGGCGCTTCGTGATATGCCCACCTCACTACTCTACAAGCTCATTCGTACGAAAAAAATCAAGCTGAACAGAAAGAGGGCTACCCCAGAGCAAATGCTTGCAGAGGGAGACACCATTCAGCTGTTTATTTCGCCTGAATTTTTTGCAGACGAGGGCGAGAGCTCAAACACCATGAGCACTCTCGACAAAATCACTCCGAGCTTTTCCGTCATTTATGAGGACGAAAACATTCTCCTCATAGACAAAAAGCCGGGACTCTCTGTACACGAGGACGAGGGCAACGACAAAAACAATCTCATCACTCAGGTGTGGGCATATCTCTATAAAAAGGGGGAGTATTCTCCCGACGACGAGCAGTCGTTTGCGCCTGCCCTGTGCAATCGCATTGACAGAAACACAGGCGGTATCGTTATCGCCGCAAAGAATGCGAGCGCACTCCGTATAATGAACGAAAAAATCAAGGAGCGCGAGATAGACAAGCTGTATCTCTGCGCACTCCACGGCACGCCAAAAGAGAAAAGCGCAACAAAAAAGGCGTATCTGCTGAAAAACTCCGACACTAATACGGTGAGAATATACGACAAAAATCCTCCCCGTAATGCAAAGGAGATAATAACGAAATACACCATATTGAAAACAAAGGGTGATATTTCGCTTGCAGAGGTAGAGCTACTTACGGGGCGCACTCACCAGATACGTGCTCATATGGCACACCTCGGCCATCCTCTTGTCGGCGAGGGTAAATATTCGACAAACCGAGACGACAGGAAAATAGGCTACAAGTATCAGGCGCTATACTCCTACAAGCTACGATTTTCCTTCAAGACGGATGCGCATGAGCTTTCCTACCTTAACGGCAAGGAGTTTTCTATACCTACACAAAGCATATATTTTGTACGCGAGCTGTTCTCGTGAGCACAAGCAGGAAAGAGGATTTTCCTTTTTCTTGCTTTTCTTTTTTGCAAAGATACGAAAAAACGAGGAAAATTAATCATTTTTACAAACTTTGAGCTTAAATAATTCATCATTTGCGTGGTATCATATACTTGTATGAAACAAGCGAAAGGAGCAGAAAAATGAAGCAACGGAAATGGCTTGTACAGCTTTCCCGAAGAAGATTTGTCATAGCGGTGCTTATCGTGTTTCAGCTTGCGGTAATGCTATACACAATGATTTCAAATACGCGCGAGTCGGAAATTTTACGCTCGCTTCTGTCGACGCTGAGCCTGATTACTGCCATTCAGGTATTAAGCTCGCGCATGAATGGCGCATACAAGTCTTCTCTTATCTTCCTCATTCTGCTCTTCCCCGTTTTCGGCGGGTTTTTCTACCTTTTCTTCAAGTGGCAGACGGGGCTTCGCAAAATGCACAAATCACTGTCAGAAATCCAAATGCAGACAAAGGAGCATTTTCTTACGAGCGATACCGCACGTCAAAATGCGATAGCCTCCGCTCGTGAGCACGAGAACCAGATAAAATATCTCGACCGGCGTGCAGGCTTTGGAGTATATGAAAACACGAAAACGGAATACTTCCCTCTCGGCGAGGACATGTTCTCCGCCCTGTATAACGAGCTGGAAAAGGCAGAGCGATATATCTTTCTTGAATATTTCATAATTCATGTGGGAGAGGTGTGGGACAAGCTGTATGCTCTGCTTGAAGAAAAGGCGAAAAACGGCGTCGACGTAAGGATAATATACGACGACCTCGGATGCTTTCTCGGTCTGCCTCACGAGCTGACCAAAAGCGGAAATTCCCACATAAAGAGGGCGAGCTTCAATCCGTTCGTGCCGTTTTTGTCGGGTGTGCAAAACAATCGCGACCACAGAAAAATAGCCGTCATAGACGGCACTACGGCATTTACGGGTGGGCTCAATATTGCAGACGAATATGCAAACAAAATAGAAAAGCACGGACACTGGAAGGACAACGCCGTTATGCTGAAGGGCAGTGGCGCATGGAGCTTTGCCGTAATGTTTTTGCAGATGTGGAGTGTGGTGAGCAAGGAAAATGTCAATTTTCCGGATTTCTACCCCAAAGCGATGCCCGTCTATGCCGACAGTGGCTTCGTGCTACCATATTCCGACTCCCCTGCCGACGACGAAAATGTGTCAGAGCATGTGTATCTGCGAATGATAAGCTCGGCAAAGGAATATGTCTATATCACAACGCCATACCTGATAATTGACGACAGCATGATGTCCGCCCTCACGCTCTCGGCCAAGAGTGGAATAGACGTGCGCATAATCACCCCCTGCCATTACGACAAATACTGGGTTCATCGCACCACTCGCTCCTACTACCGCCGTCTTATTGAGAGCGGAGTAAAAATATACGAGTACACCCCCGGCTTCATACATGCAAAAAGCTTTGTGTGTGACGACATCTCTGCCACAGTAGGAACGGCAAATCTCGACTATCGCAGTCTGTATTTCCACTTTGAGTGTGGTGTGTGGATGTACAAGACGGAGGTAGTAAAAAAGCTACGTGACGACTTCACGGAAACGCTGAAAAAATGCAAGGAAATAACCCTCTCTGACTGCAAGCGAGGGGTCGCCGGTCGCACACTTGACGCATGCCTTCGTATTTTTGCCCCGCTTATGTGATTTGAGCGTGAGTTTTGCCATTTTTCCTAAATGGACATCAGCCCTTGACGCAAGTGCTTTTTTCCTCTGTTTATGCCGTCTTTTTCGATATTTTTTTGCAAAAAGTATTGACAACAGAGCCATATTGTGATAAAATCATACTGTTAAAATATAAAGACTGAGACGGGGAGAGCCTTCAGCGGATACCTCAGAGAGTCGGCACTTGGTGCGAGCCGATGTTATCCAACTTTGCGTATGTAGCCCCTGAGTCGGGAAAAAGAAAGCCGAATGCGGTGAGTAGAATTTCCCCGTGACTGCTACGTTAGTGCATAGGATTTAGAAGAATCCGAAGAGGCATCAGAATTGATGCAATTTGAGTGGTACCGCGGGTATATTATACTCGTCTCAAGTGTTTTAGAATTCTTGGGACGAGTTTTTGTTTTATTGGAGGAAACATGGAAAAGTTCAACGAAATTGACCAGAGAATCAATGCCATGGCAGGGCGTATCAAGGCTCTGCGTGAAATGGAGAGCATTGACGTCGCCGTGATGGCAGAAAAGACAGGCATTTCGGTAGAGGAATATATAAAGTGCGAGCAGGGTCTGTCTGACCTCAACTTTGCATTTTTGTACAGATGTGCGTCGGCTCTCGGAGTGGACGTCACAGAAATCATCGAGGGTGCTACCCCTCGTCTTCGCTCATACACTCTCACTCGCAGAGGCGCAGGTCAGAAGACGGCGCAGGCGCACGGAATGACATATTACAACCTTGCCCCCACATTCAGCAACCGTACGTCAGAGCCTCTTTATGTAAGATGTGAGTACTCCGATGAGGCTCAGCTTCGCCCCATCGACCTCACCACACACGAGGGTCAGGAGTGCGACATCGTTATTTCGGGACGCCTCAAGGTTCAGGTAGGCGACCATCAGGAAATACTCGAGGCAGGAGACAGCATTTACTACGACTCCTCAACTCCTCACGGTATGATAGCCGTAGACGGCGAGGACTGCTACTTCTATGCGATAGTCCTTGACCCTACAGGCAATGCAGGGCAGGAAAAGAACGTGGCTCTCGCAAATCCCGCTCGTCGTGTGGATAACGAGGATCGCGTATACAAGAAGTTCATCTCTGTAAAGGAAAACGAGCTCGGCACACCTACCGAGATTACCTTCAAGGGTGAAAACAGCTTCAACTTTGCATTTGACGTCGTTGACGCACTCGGCGATAAAAAGCCCGACAAGACAGCGATGCTCTACATATCAAACGACGGCGAGGAAAAGCGCTTTACATTCAAGGATATGAAGCGCGCGTCGGCGCAGTGCGCAAACTACTTCAAATCTCTCGGCATCAAGCGTGGCGACAGAGTTATGCTTGTACTCAAGAGACACTACCAGTTCTGGTTTGCTATCCTCGGTCTGCACAAGCTCGGCGCTATTGCAATTCCCGCTACAAATCAGCTTCAGGAGCACGACTTTGAATACCGCTTCAATGCGGCAGGCGTGAAGGCTATCCTTTGCGTTTCTGATGAGGCGACCATCACTCAGGCTGAAAAGGCGCTTGAAAAGTGCCCCTCCGTTACTACGAGAATTGTTGTAGGAGACGATCGTGAGGGCTGGCACAACTTCGATGAGGAGTACACTCTCTACAGTGGCAAGTTTGAGAGAAATGAAAGCTCTCCCTGTGGCAATGATCTTATGCTTATGTTCTTCACATCGGGAACAACAGGCTACCCCAAGATAGCTGCACACAACTTCAAGTATCCTCTCGGACACTTCCACACAGCAAAATACTGGCATTGTGTAAATCCTGATGGACTTCACCTTACAATATCCGACACAGGCTGGGCGAAGGCGATGTGGGGTAAGCTGTACGGACAGTGGCTGTGCGAGGCTGCCGTATTCGTATATGACTTTGACCGCTTTGACGCATCGAAGATACTCCCCATGTTCAGAAAGCACAACATTACCACATTCTGTGCGCCTCCCACGATGTATCGTATGATGATAAAGGAGGACCTCTCAAAATACGACCTCTCATCTATCGAGCATGCGACCATCGCAGGCGAAGCACTTAACCCTGAGGTATTCAAGCAGTTCGAGCGTCAGACAGGCTTGCAGATAATGGAGGGATTTGGACAGAGCGAGACCACTCTCGTCATAGGAAACCTCACAGGCGCATCTCACAAGATGGGCTCCATGGGTAAGCCTGCTCCCATATACAATGTAGACTTGGTAGACGCTGACGGAAACAGCGTAGGAATAGGCGAGTCGGGCGAGATAGTAATCAAAACTGACAACGGCGCTCCCTGCGGACTTTTCTGTGGCTACTACAACAACAAGGAAAAGACCGACGAGGTATGGCACGACGGAATGTACCATACGGGCGACGTCGCTTGGCGTGATGAGGACGGATTTATCTGGTATGTCGGACGTGTTGACGATGTTATCAAGTCATCCGGATATCGCATAGGCCCGTTTGAGATAGAGAGCGTTATCATGGAGCTTCCCTATGTACTTGAGTGTGGTGTCAGCGCAGCTCCTGACGAGATCAGAGGTCAGGTAGTTAAGGCGAGCATCGTGCTTACAAAGGGCACAGAGGGCTCTGACGAGCTGAAGAAGGAAATCCAGGCATACGTCAAGCAGAGGACCGCTCCCTACAAGTATCCTAGAATAGTAGAATTCAAGGCAGAGCTTCCCAAGACCACAAGCGGAAAGATTATCAGAAACAAGCTGTGACGGAGGTCCTGTATGGAATACAAAAGAATAACTCTTTTTGCAGGGCATTACGGCTCGGGCAAGACCAACATAGCCGTAAACTATGCGCTCGAGATGAAGCGACAGGGCAAGAATGTCGTTATCGCTGACCTTGATATAGTAAATCCTTACTTCAGGACAAAGGACAGCAAGGCCGAGCTTGACGAGGCGGGAATACGCCTCTTGTCGTCGGAGTTTGCAAACTCAAACGTGGACCTGCCTGCACTCCCCTCTGAAATGTATGAGCTTGTGGAAAACAAGTCCCAGTATGCCGTAATGGATATAGGCGGAGACGACAGAGGCGCGTTTGCTCTTGGCAGATACACACCTGCAATACTTGAGGAAAACAATTACGAAATGCTGTTTGTAATAAACAAATACAGACCGCTTACCCCCGATGCAGAGAGCACCGTGGAAATTATGCGCGAGATTGAAAAGGCGTCGGGCATACCATTTACCGCAATAGTGAACAACTCAAACGTTGGCTCACAAAGCGAGTGGGAGGACATAGCTTCTTCCTTTGAATATGCCGACGAGGTATCACGCCTGACAGGACTGCCTGTCAAGTTCACGTCTGTCGCCGACTTTGTCAAGACAGAGGAATGTGAACGGGAGCTTTTCAAGCTCACTCTTCAAAAGAAAATTATTTAGGAGGATATAAAAATGGCAAAGCTTACATTCAATGTAGATTTGTGCAAGGGCTGTGGACTGTGCGTTGACGCCTGCCCTAAAAAGCTCCTTGAAATTTCAAAGGCAAAGATTAATAAAAAGGGACACTATGTCGCAGAAATTACCGACGAGACCGCTTGTATCGGTTGCGCCTTCTGCGCTACTATGTGCCCTGACTGCATAATTACTGTTGAGAGGTGAAGAAAATGGCAGAAAAGGTTTTAATGAAAGGCAATGAGGCAATTGCAGAGGCCGCTATAAGAAGTGGCTGCATGCATTACTTCGGCTATCCCATCACTCCCCAGACCGAGATCGCTGCTTATATGGCAAAGCGTATGCCCAAGGTAGGTGGCGTATTCCTTCAGGCAGAGAGTGAGGTTGCCGCAATAAATATGGTTATAGGCGTTTCCGCAGCAGGTAAGCGTGTTATGACCTCCAGCTCCAGCCCTGGAATTTCGCTCAAGAGTGAGGGTATTTCCTACCTTGCGGGATGTGATCTTCCTGCACTCGTAGTAAACGTACAGCGTGGAGGCCCCGGTCTTGGCGGTATCCAGCCCTCTCAGGCAGACTACTTCCAGTCCACAAAGGGTGGCGGACACGGCGACTATCGCAACATCGTTCTCGCTCCCGCATCCGTTCAGGAAATGGCTGACATGACAGTAAAGGGACTTGAGCTCGCAGACAAGTACCGCATGGTAGCAATGCTTCTCGCAGACGGCACTATGGGTCAGATGATGGAGCCTGTTTCCCTCGACATTCCCGAGCAGAAGAAGTACGACAAGCCTTGGGCAGTTACAGGCACAAAGCTTGAGCGCAAGCACAACATAGTAAACTCTCTTTCCCTTATCCCCGAGGAGCTTGAGCAGCAGAACTTTGACAGATATGAGAAGTATCGCATAATCGAGGAAAATGAGGTAATGTACGAGGAGTACATGATGGATGATGCAGATATTTGCGTAGTCGCATACGGCATCACCGCAAGAGTATCAAAGAACGCTATCGCCGCTGCAAGAGCAGAGGGCATCAAGGTAGGTATGATAAGACCTATCACTCTCTGGCCCTTCCCGAAGAAGGTACTCGCTGAGGCTGCCGACAAGGTAAAGGCTTTTGTAAGCGTTGAAATGTCTATGGGACAGATGATAGAGGATATTGAGCTTGCTACAAGATGCAAGAAGCCCGTTCTTCTCTGCAACAGAGCAGGTGGTATGATCCCCACACCTGAGCACGTTCTTGAAACTATCAAGAAAGCAGGAGGTATAAACTGATGACAGTATTTGAAAGACCGCATTCCTTGGCAGATGTTCCTATGCACTACTGCCCCGGATGCACACATGGTATAATCCACAGACTTGTAGCCGAGGCTATTGACAAGCTCGGTATCGAGGGCAAGTGCATCGGTATCGCTCCTGTTGGGTGCTCGGTTATGGCATACAACTATTTCAACTGCGATATGGTTCAAGCGGCTCATGGTCGTGCTCCCGCAGTTGCTACAGGCGTAAAGAGAGCTGACCCCGAGAACATCGTATTTACATATCAGGGTGACGGTGACCTCGCATCTATCGGTATGGCTGAAACAGTTCACGCCGCTGCAAGAAATGAGAACATCACTGTTATATTCGTAAACAACGCTATCTATGGTATGACAGGCGGACAGATGGCTCCTACTTCTCTTCCCGGTCAGGTAACACAGACCTCTCCCTACGGACGTGACGTATCCACGACAGGTTATCCCGTACGTGTTTGCGAGCTTCTCTCCGAGCTTGAAGGTCCTTACTACCTTGAGCGAGTTGCTGTAAACAACGTAAAGAATGTAAAGAAGGCAAAGGCTGCTATTGAAAAGGCATTCAAGAACCAGATTGAAGGCAAGGGCTTCTCTCTCATCGAGGTAGTTTCTACATGTCCTACGAACTGGGGTCTCACTCCCAAGAAGGCGCTTGAGTGGGTTGACGAAAAGATGATACCCTACTATCCTCTCGGAGTATACAAGGACAAAGACGCACAGGAGGAAAACAAATGAGCACACATCAGATACTGATAGCAGGCTTTGGCGGACAGGGTGTCCTCTTCGCTGGCAAGTTGCTTGCTTACAAGGGTATGTTTGAGGACCGTCAGGTCAGCTGGCTCCCCTCCTACGGACCTGAAATGCGTGGTGGTACTGCAAACTGCAGCATCATACTCAGCGACACTCCCGTAGGCTCTCCTATCATCAGCAATCCTACAGCTCTCGTAGCAATGAACCTACCCTCATTCGACAAGTACGAGGACAGCGTAGTTGCAGGCGGAAAGATGTTTATCGACTCCTCACTCATCGAGAGAAAGGCAAATCGCACAGATGTAGAGGCATTTTACATCCCCGCTACAAAGATGGCGGCAGAGGCAGGCGTTCCCACACTTGCGAACATGATAATGCTCGGCAAGCTCATCAAGGAGACGGGCGCAGTAGGCTTCTCCGACATTGAAGGCGTTTTTGCAAAGATAGTTTCCGCAAAGCGTCAGGACCTCATCTCAGCTAACATTAAGGCTCTTGAGCTTGGCTATAACTACAACTGATAAGATATCGAAAGGAAATACTCCAATGGAACTCAAAATTCAATTGACCGATGCTCCCAAGCAGAAGCCCGACGAAAGCTCTCTTGGCTTCGGCAAGCATTTTACAGACCATATGTTTATGATGGACTACACACGTGCAGACGGCTGGCACAACGCGAGAATAGTTCCCTTTGAGAACCTCACGCTCCACCCTGCATCTACTGTATTCCACTACGGTGCAGAAATCTTTGAGGGTCTTAAGGCGTACAGACGTGCAGACGGCAAGGTACAGCTTTTCAGACCTATGGAGAATATTCGCAGACTCAATTCCTCTGCTGAGCGTATGAGCCTTCCTACTGTAAATGAGGAAGAGACACTCGAAATGCTCAGAAAGTTCATTGAGATAGAGGAGTCATGGGTTCCTCACGCTCCCGGAACGTCACTTTACATCAGACCCTTCCTTTTCGGAGCTGACCCCTTCCTCGGCGTTCACGCTATCAACCGCTCTGTATTCGTCATAATCGCTTCCCCTGTCGGCAACTATTATCCCGAAGGAATTAACCCTGTAAAGATAATGATAGAGACAGAGGACGTACGTGCTGTCAAGGGCGGCACAGGCTACACCAAGTGTGGTGGTAACTACGGCGCATCCAACAGAGCAGGCGAAAAGGCCGAAAAGCTCGGTTACTCACAGGTTTTGTGGCTCGACGGCATCGAGAGAAAGTATATCGAAGAGGTTGGCGCAATGAACGTAATGTTCAAGATAAACGGCGAGGTTGTTACTCCTGCTCTTACAGGCTCTATCCTCCCCGGCATTACGAGAAAGTCCTGCCTTGAGATACTCAGAAGCGAGGGCTACAAGGTAAGCGAGCGTCTTATCAGCGTAGACGAGCTTGTAGAGGCTCTTGAAAATGGCACTCTTGAAGAGGGCTGGGGCTGTGGTACTGCGGCTGTCGTTTCTCCTATAGGCACTCTCTCCTATGCAGGAAAGACCTATACTATAAACAACTCCCAGATAGGAAAGACCACACAGCACCTTTACGACACACTCACAGGCATTCAGTGGGGTCGCATCGAGGATAAGTTCAACTGGACATATCCTATCGAGAAGTAATTTCTCATATAAAAAGAAAAATCACGTAATAGAAAAAGCACACGATTTAAAATCGTGTGCTTTTTGCTTGCTATGTAAGACGAATTAGTGCTGTGCAGCGAACTCGTCAAGGTCGATAACCTTACCGCCAGCGAGCCTGGATTCCTCTGCAGCCCAGCTGAGAAGGTGGTTACGATAAGAATCTCTTGCAGTAGAGAGAGAGCATCCCTCATACACGCCGTTGAAGTCCTCGTAGATAGCGGCAACGATTCCGCCGTCGCCACCGCCGTGACCGGACTCAAGAGAGATACCATTGGTGTCCTCTACTCTTGTTACGTCTATTTCCTCTGTAACCTTGTTCATGAGGTAAGGACCTTCATGCTTTGAAAATTCAGTAATAGATATGATGTTGTTATTTCCGCCAACCTCGAGAGTACCCTTTGTGCAGAAGAACTTGAACATTCTTCCTGCGCCGTCGGGAGAAGGACCTGACATTGTCATTGAAACAGTCGTGCCACCCTCAAAGAACATATTTACAACCTGATGGTCAACAACGTTGTTGTTGCAGCTGAATACACACTTACCATACTGGGTATTGCGCATTGCATCCATTACCTCTTCATCAGTAGGCACTACCTTGTCAGTAGCGGCGCTTCTGAACCAGTTACCACCCCAAGGTCTCTCGCCGAGATAAAGCTTCTTTGTATCGTAAGGGCAAGTAGCCTCGTGAGGACATCCGTCTATACATCTCTCGGGCGCCCCCTCGGGCTTGTTTTCCTTTCTGAAGTACATGAGTGAGCCAAAGGAAGAAAGTTTTTCGCACTTCTTGCCGATGAGCCACTGAATAGCGTCGAGGTCGTGACAGCTCTTTGCGAGTATCATAGGAGCGCTCTCTTCCTTGTTGCTCCAGTGACCGCGAACAAAGCTGTGTGACATGTGCTTATGTCCAACGGGTTCAAGCCACTGAACAGAAACTATATCACCTAATCTGCCCGAATCAAGCACCTGCTTTACGCCCTTATAGAGCTTTGTATAGCGAAGAACATGGCAGATAACTACCTTTCTTCCGAGTCTCTCAGCAGTCTCTGTAATCATACGGCTCTGCTCGGGTGTAGGTGTCATAGGCTTTTCAAGCATGAGGTCGTATCCGAGCTCAAGTGCCTTCATAGCAGGATCGAAGTGCATAGCGTCCTGCGTAGCAATAAGTGCGTAATCAGCAAACTTAGGTCTGTCGAGAATCTGCTCCCAGCTCTCATAGCAGTTTTCCTCAGGGATATTGAACATATTCTTTATGTTATCATTTCTGACCTTTATAGGCTCTGCTACACCGACAACCTCATACATATCGGGATGCGCAACCATCAATTTCGAATATGAATTGCCACGGTTACCTGCGCCTATCAAAATTACCTTAAGTTTTTTCATAGTGTCCTCCACTTAATAAAATATATACTATCTCTTTATACTATACTTATCCATTTTAGTCAATAGTTTAAGTCGTTTTTTGTACTTTTTTAACAAAAAGTCAAGTATATATTGAATAAAACCGAGTTATTCACGGAATGCGAAAACGGACTGATTTTTTATTGCAGTCCGTTTTTGAATATTTGATTTGCGTAAACATTTATTTACATTAGCGAGAGCAGAAGCCCTGTAATATATGCCCCGCAGGATGCACCAAGCGCGACCACGATAAGTGAGCAACGGCAGAATGCGAGCGCCACTGCGACCACAAGTCCGACGGAGGCGGTAATAATACTGCCTGTCGACGAAAAGACATCAGGGATAACCATAGCGCTGAGCACCGCATAAGGCAGGTAATACAAAACGCTCCTTATAAAGCGCGACTGTATCTTTTTGCGGAAGAATGCGAGGGGTATCATTCTTATCAGATACGTTACGAGCGCCATCGTCAATATGTATATGCAAATTTCAAGCGTGATGTTCATTCTTTATCCTCCCCGTCTTTGATGGGAAACAAGGCGGCGGCGATAACTGCGC
>JAZRQS010000051.1:0-31270 GCA_045649925.1 Eubacteriales bacterium
TAGCTACTCGAGAGCGTATATTCGTCACTTATTCAAGGCAAGGGAAGCACTTGGTATGAGACTTTGTGTTCTCCATAATTTGTACTTCTACAATGAGCTTATGGAGAAGATAAGGGAAGCGCTTGATGAAGGACGCTTTGAGGAGTTCTATCGTACATGGGTAGACAAGCTGGCAGAGCGCTCTGAGGACTGGGATCCCCTGCCCAAAAAGTTTACGTATAAGGTAAGTATGAAAAAGTCGGGCGACATTGTTCCAATTTGCGTCGAGCGAAATATAGACCTCGGCGTTGTCGTAGAGGACAAAAAGAAGAAAAAGGGAAAGAAAGGCGAAAAGAAAGCTGATGCCGATGCTAAAGCTGAAGATAAAATCGACGAGTAATTTTTCATAAAGAAAAAGGACAGAGAATTTAAAGCTCTCTGTCCTTTTTTTGATTTTGCTTGCAAGATGCTTGTTGATGTGAGTTATCCCACTCCTATTCTGCATTCATATAAAATGCAAAAGAAAAAGCTCTCTTTGAAAGAGAGCTTTTATAGGTTAAATTAAACCAACTTAGCAGCGTTGATCTTAACACCAGGGCCCATTGTAGAAGCTACAACGCAGCTCTTGATGTACTGACCCTTAGCAGCAGCAGGCTTAGCCTTGATGATAGCTGCCATAAGAGCGTTGAAGTTATCAGCGAGCTTTTCAGCGCCGAAGGAAGCCTTACCGATAGGGCAGTGGATGATGTTTGTCTTATCAAGACGATACTCGATCTTACCTGCCTTAGCTTCTCTTACTGCACGAGCTGTATCCATAGTAACTGTACCAGCCTTGGGGTTAGGCATCAAGCCCTTAGGACCGAGAACCTTACCGAGACGTCCGATAACGCCCATCATGTCGGGAGTAGCGATAACTACGTCGAAATCGAACCAGTTTTCTGTCATGATCTTCTGAACGAGATCTTCAGCGCCAACGAAGTCAGCACCTGTCTCCTCAGCAGCCTTTGCATTTTCGCCTCTTGCGAATACGAGAGTCTTTACAGACTTACCTGTACCGTGGGGGAGAACGATAGCGCCTCTAACCTGCTGGTCAGCGTGTCTGGAGTCAACTCCGAGACGAACGTGAATTTCAACTGTTTCATCAAACTTAGCCTTTGCTGTACGGCAAACGAGGTCAAGAGCCTCCTGTCCGTCGTAGAGCTTGGATTTTTCAATCAGTGCAACACTGTCTGTATATTTCTTTCCCATTTTCAGTATCCTCCTTGCATCAGTCAACTACGGTGATGCCCATACTGCGTGCAGTACCGGCGATCATGCTCATAGCTGCTTCGATAGAGCCTGCGTTAAGGTCAGGCATTTTTGTCTCTGCGATCTTGCGAACCTGCTCCTTTGTTATAGAAGCGACCTTTGTCTTGTTAGGAACAGCAGATGCAGTCTCGATACCTGCTGCCTTCTTTATAAGAACAGGTGCAGGAGGAGTCTTTGTGATAAATGTGAATGAACGGTCAGCGTAAACTGTGATAACAACAGGGATAACGAGACCGATGTCGTTCTTTGTTCTTTCGTTGAATTCCTTTGTAAAATTAGGAATGGAAACACCGTACTGACCAAGAGCAGGACCTACCGGGGGCTGAGGGGTAGCTTTACCTGCGGGGAGCTGCAATTTAATAAAGCCCATAATCTTCTTTGCCATAATAAATAACCTCCAAAAGTGGTAAATCTCGGGAGAATTGTAAAATAAAATTTTCTCCCTCCCACTGTATGCCCATAAGGGCGGCAAAAGGGTAGCAGATTACTCTGCTGCGCTGATATCCTTCACCTCGACGATGATCGGAATATCGCGTCTTTCCGTAGAAGCAAGAACAGTAACCTGCTTCTCGTCTTCGCTTATTTCCTGGATTACACCGCTGTAGCCCTGGAATACTCCGGATATGACAGAAACTCTGTCGCCTACCTGGAACTTCAAAGCTTCGCTGCGTGTTTCGACGTTAAACGCCTCAATTTCCTTGTCGGTCAACGGAACGGGTCTCGATCCGGGGCCTACAAATCCTGTAACACCTGTAATTGTTCTTACAGCGTGCCAGCTTTCGTCGTTCATAACCATCTTTATAAGGACATAAGCAGGGAACAGCTTTGTCTCGACTTCCTTCTGTTCTCCTTTTTCGTTTGTGACTATCTCCTTAACTACGGGGATACGCACATCGAAAATGAGATGACCGAGACCTCTGTTTTCGACTATTTTTTCTATGCTAACTTTTACTTTGTTTTCGTAACCTGAATAAGTATGAATAACATACCATCTGGGACCAAGGTTCATTTCATTGATATCACTCATGTTTATCTACCTGAATTAGATAATACCCGCAATGCCTTTTATGACACTTGAGAATGCAAGGTCCACGATACCAATGGCAATAGCACAGACGATAACGGACACAATTACGATCGTAGCGTTCTTACGAACATCAGTCTTCGAAAGCCATACAACCTTCTTGAGCTCGCTTACATAGTCCTTGAAAAATTTCTTTACTCTGCTACCGATGCGAACAAAGAAATTGGGCTTCTTTTCGGCCTTCTTATCTTTAGCAACGGCAACTTCGGGGATCTTTTCGTTATTTTCAGCCATTCTTCAATCCTCCTGAATCACTTGCTTTCCTTGTGCAAAGTGTGCTTACGGCAGAACGGGCAGAACTTGTTCATTTCAAGTCTGTCGGGATCGTTCTTCTTGTTCTTTTCAGTATCGTAATTTCTCTGCTTGCACTCAGAGCAAACCAGTGTAATTTTAACTCTCATTTCGGCACCTCCTAATAGATTTTGGGGAATCCCCCAATAAGAGCGGCGAAAGCCGCCGTACCTCCCTCGTTATCGAGAATCTCTTTGCACGCTTGTCCCAGTTTTGCGCACAGAAAAAAGACCTCTCGACAGAGGTAGTAAAATTCTATCACAAAAATTGTGTTTTGTCAATAGTTTTGTTGTATTTTTTTGTATATTTTATTTATTATATCGAAGAAAACACTCGCCTTGTATCAAAAAGAGAGAAAAAAGGGGGGACTCACCCCCCGTAAAGCTGAGTTCAGCTCGATTTTTCAAACACTATGCGATTGTCGTATACTCTTGCATTCACTGTGTCGCCTGTATTTATTTCGTGTGTCAGAATTTTTTCTGCAAGCACATCTTCTGCAAGCTGTGTCAGCGTGCGGCGTAACTCTCTCGCTCCGTAGCTTTTATTATAGCCCTTTTCGGATATGAATTTTATACATTCGTCACTAAAGCTTAATTCAATTCCAAGAGCACTCGTTTTTCTTTTCAGGTTTTCTGCCATATTTGCCGTTATCGCATATATGCTCTCTATAGTAAGTGGCTTGAAGATAATTATTTCGTCCAGCCTGTTTATAAATTCGGGAGGAAAGGTGGTTTTCAGAATTGACATAAGGGAGGAGCGAGCATCTATGCTTTCTTCTGAAAGGGAAGAAAAGCCGAGCCTCTGCTTTCCGTACACGTCGCTTGCGCCTACATTTGAGGTCATTATTATAATCGTGTTTTTGAAGTTTACTGTCGTACCGTTTGAATCCGTCAGAATGCCGTCGTCAAGAATTTGCAGTAAAATGTTATGCACATCAGGGTGCGCCTTTTCTATTTCGTCAAACAGAAGGAGTGAATACGGCTTTCTCCTCACCTTTTCAGTAAGCTGTCCCGGCTCGCCGTGACCTACATATCCGGGAGGCGATCCAATAAGTCGGGACACAGTGTGCTTTTCCATATATTCCGACATATCTATTCTTATCAAGGAGCTTTGGTTCCCAAACAGTGTGCGGGCAAGCACCTTTGCAAGCTCTGTCTTTCCTACACCCGTAGGTCCTAAAAAAAGAAATGTTCCTATCGGCTTGTCGGGTTCCTTAAGTCCTGTTCTGCCGCGCTTTATTGCTCTGGAAATTGACTTTATTGCCTCGTCTTGACCTATAATCGATTCGTTCAACGTGCTTTCAAGGTTGGATAAATTATTGCTTTCCTCGCCCTGCAAAAGCTTTACAGGAATACCCGTCCACTCCGTCACAATATCGGAAATATCGTCAGAAGTAACTGTAGAACTTGTATTTTCACTTGATGTTTCATCTCTTTGTGCGTTGTATTTTTGCCGTAGCGCTTCCTCCTCATCACGAAGCACCGCCGCTCGCTCAAAGTCTTGGAGACGAATGGCATTTTCCTTGTCTTTTTCAATCTGCCTTATTTTATTTTCGAGAATTTTTATACTTTCGCTTGGCGAACAGGCTTGTATCTTGACCTTTGATGCCGCCTCGTCAAGTAGGTCTATCGCCTTGTCGGGAAGAAATCTGTCGTTGATATACCTCACCGAAAGCTTTACTGCGGCTCTTATCGCATCATCGGAAATCTTCAGCTTGTGGTGAGATTCGTATTTGTCCTTAAGCCCTTGCAGTATTTTTATAGCGGTGTCCTCTGTCGGCTCGTTTACCATCACCGACTGAAATCTTCTCTCGAGCGCGCTATCCTTTTCTATGTGCCTTCTGTATTCCGATATCGTTGTAGCGCCTATTACCTGAAGCTCGCCTCTCGCCAGAGCAGGCTTTAAAATATTGGCGGCGTCTATCGCTCCCTCAGCTGCTCCTGCGCCGACTATTGTGTGTATTTCATCAATGAAAAGAATGATGTTCTTGCTCCTGCTTATTTCTTCAAGGGCGCTTTTCATTCTCTCCTCAAATTCTCCGCGGTATTTTGTGCCCGCTATCATTGAGGGGATATCCAGCATTATTACCACCTTGTCCTTTAATTCGCTCGGTACATTTCCCTCTACTATATATTCCGCAAGTCCCTCAGCGATTGCCGTCTTGCCCACTCCCGGCTCTCCTATAAGACAGGGGTTGTTTTTCGTCCTTCTCGACAAAATTTGTATAACCCTTTCTATTTCGGCTTCTCGCCCTATGACAGGGTCGATTTTGTGTGTTTTTGCCAAAAGGTTAAGGTCTCTGCCGTGGGAATGGAGAGTGGGGAATTCTCCACGCGACAGTGCCATATCTCCGTCCCTTTTAACCCTTTCGCCTTTTTTACTATTGCTTAAAAAAGAGAGTATCTCGCTCCTGAGATCGCTTGGCGATATGTTTATAGAGGACAATATTTTTACTCCCACGCAATCTGATTCGCTCAATAAGGATAGCAAAAGATGCTCTGTACCGATGAAGTGGGAAAGGGAGTTTGCTGCCTCGTATGCAGAGTTTTCTATTATCTTCTTTGTACGCGGTGTCATATCGCTGGCGCTCAGCGAGGTCGTTGTCCCTACGCCTGAATAGTTTATAATGACGTCCTTTATTCTCGCAGGTGTTGCGCCCTTGCTTTCAAGTAGCTTGGCGGCTACACACTCCCCCTCGCTTATAAGGCCATACAGAATATGCTCGCTTCCTATATACGTGTGACCTGATTCGGATGCGAATTCTCTTGCCGTTTCGAGAGCGTTTTGCGCGCGCAAGGTGAATTTGTTGTGCAAGATATTTACCTCCTCGGTGTATTTTTTTGGTTATATCCACACTATTGTTGCTATATTTTCCACGTATTATTCATTTTATGAGGTAGGGGTTGTATTTTATTTTAAAATTAAAATATCATTTCAGGTAAAGAAAAACAGTATGCCCGAATAGTGTCAGAGTCGGACATACTGTAAAGAAAATCTATATTTATGTCAAGGCTGTGGCAGAGCATCAAAACCGCTTTTTCGCTCGTTCCCTCGACGCCTTGTATTCCTTCATCAAGGCGCACCATGTGGCGTAGTCGGTGTCGCCCGTCTGTGGAAGTCCGCATCGGCTTTGGAATCTCCTCACAGCCTCGCGTGTTCGACGGCCGTAAATCCCGTCGATTGCGACAGAGGGAATATCTGCGGAATAGGATATTTCCAGCAAGAGCCGTTGAAGATGCAGGGTCGCGCTCCTTTTGTCATCAAGTGGGTATTTTACAGTATCGTGTAACCCGGGTATTGATCTGCGTTCACCATGCTTCCGTAATAAATGTCCTCGTACACATCTGTTATTGCGTTCCATGTTACGCTTGCCACTACTCCTTTCCTCGCTACATCAATTCCAAATAGGTCTTGGAAGGCAGACACCGCCTGCTCCGTCTGTGCTCCAAAAGTGCCGTCTACTGTGACACTTGGTATTTGGGTATAGAACTTGGATATATAGTTGAGGTATGACTGTAAAACCCTTACGTCATCACCCTGAGAGCCGACACGAAGCAAAACTCCGGGGAAGGGTATTATTACCCCCTCACGATATTCAAGCGGCACAGAGGACAAAAGCCCGAGATATACATTGTAGATACTGTTCCACGTGACCTCCTCTACGATGCCTGTTTCTTCAAGTCCGTAGGTCCTCTGAAAGCTCAACACCGACTGTAGCGTTTGCTCACCGAAAATTCTGTCGGGCGTAACCTGCGCAACCGTATCGACAAAATTCGATATGTAGTTGAGGTAGTACTGGAGTGTAAAAACTCCGTCACCTACACTTCCTACTTTAAGCTCGCTCGGATATTCGGAGGATATTTCATCGAGCGTCAGTCCCTCGGAATTCAGCTCGTTGAGCCGTTTTACGCTATTGTAAATGTATTGAATTCTGTACCATGTGTTTTTGCCTATGACGCCGTCCTGATCCAGATTGAATATCCTTTGGAACTCCTTGACTGCATTTTCCGTTTCAACGCCGTAAACGCCGTCGACGGGATAAATTTTCGGTATTGCCGGGTAGTTGTTGCTTATTCTGTTCAGGCGTATCTGTATCTGCTGTACGGCAGGCCCTGAGCTTCCAAATCGCAGAGGCACCTGTGGAGCAGAGCCACGTATACCCTCAACGGGTACGTCGGTTATTATGTTTATATCGTCGCCGTAATAGTATTGCAGTATCTCGTAGGGCAGAAGTCCCTGCTCGGCGAGCGTGACTGTGCCCCATTGTGAAAGCCCCTCGCAGCTTACTTCGACACCATCGCAGTACTGTGTAAAAAGCGGCTCGACAGAGCCCTGCCTTTGCACGTAGCTATTGAATATTTCATCTACTATCTGAGAGATGTTTTCAAAGACATCTCTGTTGTAGACAAACGACTGGTCGTATGCGGTGGAATTCGTTATATCAAATGGATAGCCTCGCACTCTGTAATACTCTGTGTATATTCTGTTGAGTGCAAAGGATATCTGACTGTAAATATTTGCCCGAATGGCGTTTTCTGGCCAGGTTGGATATATTTCACTCGACGCTACGTTTTTTATGTAATCCGGGAAACTTAATGTGACATTTTGTGCATTGTCGTTTGGGCGTCCCAAGTGCACCGTTATCGTTTCGGGAATTACAGGTAGATTTGCTTGCATCGCTTTCTCCTTTCATAAGCTCATTGAATTTCATCATCAAAGGGGGCGCTTTCCGTCGTTACTCTGTTTGGATCAAAATTGTCGCTTTGGAATGGCGTTTTTGCCACGAGATTTATTCTTTGTAACGAGGTAACGCCGTCAAAAATCGGTATGTGAATAAATTCTCGCGGGTAGTAATCGGGTACATCAACATAAATGTTGTAGCTTGAATATCCCGCCTTGTTGCCTGGGGTGAGCGATAGCTCCTTTGGAGGAGTCGGAAGCTTCAGGACCTCCGTCAATCCACTTTCGTCAGTTATAAGCTCAAAGCTTTCGGTGCGGTTTTGCTCGTCGTTTCCCTTTATCAGCACATGTGCGTTTTTTATGGGAAGCGCCTCGTTTGCCGAAACGACGTTTACTATCAAAAAGCCGTTTCCCGTATATTGTATTTCGCCTTGCCCTTCAGTATTTGAATGCATAAAAGCTCCTTTCTTCAGAAAGAGTAGTACTATTCAGTATATGAAAAATAAAAATATGTGTTAAATGACGGATTCATCGTCGCAAAAACTGTTTTTTTGTAGCTTTATGCTATTGACTTTTTTCATTTATGTTGGTATAATAAACCTGCAATAAACATTTAATAAGTAATTCAATAAATATGTGTGGGAGAAAAATATGAAGGATTCTTTGTACGGTGATTTGAGTGTAATTGGAATGCGTGGCTGCGAGGACTTTGTCAGCCAGGTAGATTCATATCTTCAGGAGTGGCGCCGTCACGACAGTGAGGGTACATATCTTGTAGAGGCAGCTTGCCCCAGATTTGGCAGTGGAGAGGCAAAGGGTATTATTCACGACTCTCTTCGTGGTAAGGACGTGTATATTATTTCCGACGTGTTCAACCACGGCGTTACGTACACAATGTATGGTCAGACAGTTCCCATGAGTCCGGACGATCATTTTCAGGATATCAAGCGCGTTATCGGCGCTATCGGAGGAAAGGCGAGAAGAATTTCTGTAGTGATGCCTATGCTTTACGAGGGCAGACAGCACAAGCGTTCCTCACGAGAGTCGCTCGACTGCGCAGTTGCTCTTCAGGAGCTTATGAATATGGGTGTCTCCAACTTCATCACATTTGATGCTCATGACCCCAGAGTTCAGAATGCAATTCCGATAGGCGGATTTGACAACGTGAGAACAAGCTATCAGATGATAAAGAAGCTTGTAAAAGAGTATCCAGATATCACATTTGACAAGGATCAGATAATGATAGTTTCCCCTGATGAAGGCGGAATGGCAAAGTGTATGTACTACTCGTCCATGCTCGGCATAGACCTCGGTATGTTCTATAAGCGCCGTAATTATTCCGTTATCATCAATGGTAAGAATCCTATCGAGGCGCACGAGTATCTCGGTCGTGACCTCAAGGACAAGGACGTTATCATCATCGACGATATGATTTCTTCCGGCGATTCCATTATAGACGTTGCGCTTTCTCTTAAGGAGAAGGGTGCGAGAAGAATATTCGTATTCGCTACATTCGGCTTGTTCTGTAACGGACTTGAGTCTATGGACAAGGCGTATGCAGACGGATTGTTTACAAGAATATTTACTACAAACCTTGTATATCGTACACCCGAGCTTCTCAAGAGAGAATGGTATGCTGAGGTTAATATGTGCAAGTATGCTGCATATATTATTGATACTCTCAACCACGACCAGACAATAAGTGGTTTGCTCGACCATTCAAAGCGTATCAAGAAGCTCCTTGCTGAGCATTCAGGTAAATAAGATTGAAAATCGACTGCTCAAAGTTCCTTGGAATGATGAGCAGTCATTTTTACATCAGTAAATTATTTTAGGAATTTTTATGAAATATAAATGGTTGTTTTTTGATCTCGACGGCACGATATCGAATACTCTTGAGGGTGTAACTAATGCGGCGGAATACACCTTTGAAAAGCTTGGACAAACAAATTTCGACAGAAGTCTTGTCAGTCAGTTCATAGGCCCTCCGCTTCAGTACAGCTTTGAGGTGCTGTGTGGCTTTTCTCCCGAAAAAACTGCAAGAGCTATAAAAATATTCCGAGAGTATTACGGAGTGCGTGGCTGGAAGGAATGTCAGCTCTTTGACGGCATGCACGAGCTTTTGGTGTCGCTTGTCGAGGCGGGTTATCATCTTGCAGTAGCGACCTCAAAGTCAGAGGCGTATGCGCTTCCATTGCTTGAAATGCTTGGAGTACGCGACTGTTTTGAATTTGTTTCGGGCTCGTGTGATGATATAGGCAGGACATCAAAGAGTGATGTTATCGAGCACGCCTTGACGACGCTCAGTATTTTTCCAAGCGAGGCTCTTATGATAGGTGACACAAAATACGATGTCGAGGGCGCAAACTCGTGCGGACTTGACTCTATGGGTGTGCTTTTTGGATTTGGTTCACGCCAGTCGCTTCAAGAGGAGGGCGCGACCTATATAGCGGAAAGCGTGTCTCATCTTGGTGAGATGCTTCTTGCTTGTAAGTAATTCAAGGCTCTGGAAATTTAAAAAATCTACAAATTTATTTTTGTGAGGCAAAGAAGATGAACATAAGTAGCATTGATAAGAATTTTAAAGTTGAAAGCACTATCGAAAAGGAAGATATCAAGTTTTACGATATCAAGGAAAAGCCCTTTGTGTATTACGGACTTATGCGTGAAAATAACGCATATTGCAGAATGCCTGAGAGCGTCGCTGAGATGGTGAGCGAGGGTGTTAAAGGACTTGCCAAAAGCACCGCAGGAGGCAGAGTAAGATTTCGCACAAACAGTCCTTACATAGCTATACATTCCGAAATGGGATTTATGGCTACTATGCCTCATTGCGCTCGTACGGGAATGGCAGGCTTTGATTTGTATATAGGTGATCGCTATTACAAAAGCTTTATTCCTCCAAGAGCGGCTACTGTGGGGTATGAGTCGCTTATAGAAATAGGTAAAAATGAGATGCGCGAAATCACTATAAATTTCCCCACGTACAGTAGTGTCCTGGAGCTCTATGTAGGCTTGCAGGAGGGAAGCGTGATAGAAGCGCCTACGCCTTATGCAATAGAAAAGCCCGTAGTCTTTTACGGCTCGTCTATAACTCAGGGCGGATGCTCCTCAAGACCCGGTACTACATATCAGACCTTTGTATCCCGTCGATTCGACTGCGACTTTATAAACCTTGGATTTTCAGGAAATGCAAAGGGTGAGGACACGATGGCAGAGTACATAAGAGATCTTCCTATGTCGTTGTTCGTTTACGACTACGACCACAACGCACCCGATCCAGAGCACCTTCGTAATACTCACGAGCGTATGTTCCGTATTATAAGAGAAGGAAATCCTGATCTCCCGATAATAATGTTGTCAAGACCTAAGCATTTTCCCACAGACGAGGAAAAGGAGCGCCTTGAAATCATAAAAAAGACATACGAGAACGCCCTTGACCGAGGTGACAAAAATGTATATCTGATTGATGGTGCAGTCCTTACGGAGTTTTGTGGAAATGAGGGAACGGTAGACGGATGCCATATGACTGATTTCGGCTTTGCCTCTATGGCAAAGGCTGTTGGCGATCTCATAGAAAAACATAGTATTTTATAAGTTCGTTGCAAGAAAGGGTAGGGCATTTTGCCCGCCCTTTCTCTTTTTGTTACATATTATAAAAAATAATTAAAAAACTACTTGACAAAGCATTTTAAAAGTATTATAATTTAGTGTGTTAAAGCGATAAAGCGTTTTTGGCGTTAAAAAGAGTAAAATTAAAAGGAGATGCAATTCAAAATGGAAAAACTGCATACAAAGGATACAGACGATTTGTTTCAGGCAATTCTCACATTGGAGAACATTGACGAGTGCTACAAGTTCTTTGAGGACGTTTGCACAATAAAGGAAATAAAGGAAATATCCCAGCGTCTTAAAGCGGCAAAAATGCTCAAAAACGGAGAAAACTACGCCATAGTAGGAAAAGAAACGGGAATGAGCACTGCGACCATCAGCAGAGTAAACAAGTGCCTTGAGTATGGGACAGGCGGATATGAAATGGTCATTTCCAGAACAGAGAAAAACTAAGCGAGCGAGCAATATGATAGCAGAAAGAATACTTAAAAACGAAGAACGCGCAATATACAGACTTCGTGAGCTTTACGGCAAGTACGGATACCTGCCGTATAAAATGAGCAAGTTTGAGGAGTACGACCTTTATGTAAGGAACAAGGATTTTCTCATAGGAGAAAATTTCATTACCTTCAACGATACAGACGGCTCCTTGCTCGCATTGAAGCCTGACGTAACGCTTTCTATTATAAAGAATATAAGTGACGAAGAGGGAATAAAGGAAAAGGTCTACTACAACGAAAACGTCTATCGTGTTTCAGGTAGCACGCGTCGCTTCAAGGAAATAATGCAGACGGGCTTGGAGTGTATCGGCGACATCGATATTTACGACACCTACGAGGTCGTTTTGCTTGCGGCAAAAAGCCTTGCAGAAGTTGGTGGCGATTTTGTCCTTGATATTTCCCATATGGGTATTTTTAAGTCGATTGTCGAGAGTGCAGGACTTTGCGCAGACGATACGGCACAGCTTGTCACCTATATTTCCGAGAAAAACAGACACGAGGCAAGTAAGCTTTTAGATAAGTGCAATGTCGATGTGGAGAGCGCTGAGCGTATTCTTTCACTCGTTTCACTTTACGGAAATGCTGACGAGGTCCTCGTTAAGCTTGAGGCTATTTGCACAGATGAGGAATCTGCTCTTTGCCTTGACGAGCTGAAGTCGCTTTGTGCTCTGCTCAAGAAAAGCGAGCTTTACTCTAAAATAAGACTTGATTTTTCAGTAGTAAACGATATGAATTATTACAATGGTATCGTTTTCTGTGGATTTATCGCCGACATTCCCGAGGGAGTGCTTTCGGGCGGAAGATACGACTCTCTTATGAGAAAAATGGGCAAAAAGTCATCTGCTATAGGCTTTGCCATTTATCTTGACTTGCTTGAGGGACTTGGCATAGGAAAGAGAGAATATGACGTGGACGCTTTGGTCTTGTATGACGACTCTGTATCTGCCCTGCTTGTTACGGAAAAGGTCGATGAGCTGATTTGCTCTGGCGCTTCCGTATGCGCTCAAAAGGCGATTCCCAAAAAACTCAGATATAAGACATTGATAGACTTGACGAAGGGAGCGGCCAAATGATAAACGTTGCATTACCAAAGGGCAGACTGGGAGAAAAGGTCTATGATATGTTTGAGCGCGCAGGCTACGAGTGTCCGCAGATAAAGGAAAACAGTCGCAAACTCATTTTTGAAAATAAGGAAAAGGGCGTAAGATACTTCTGGGTAAAGCCGTCTGATGTATCTATTTATGTAGAAAGAGGCGCCGCCGATATAGGCGTAGCAGGAAAGGATATACTCCTTGAGTATTCCCCTGATGTATATGAATTGCTCGACCTTGACATAGGCAAGTGCCGTATGGCAGTCGCCGCAAAAAAGGATTTCTATGACGACAATCAGCGCACGCTGAAGGTCGCTACCAAATTTGTTAATATAGCAAAGCGCTTTTATTCCTCCAAGTGCCGAGAGATAGATATAATAAAGCTCAATGGCTCGATAGAAATAGCTCCCATTCTTGGACTTTCCGATGTCATAGTTGACATTGTGGAAACAGGAACTACATTGAAGGAAAACGACCTTGAGGTCATAGACACGATAGTTCCGATAAGCGCACGACTTATAGCAAACAAGGCGAGCTTTAAATTTAAGACAGCGCAGATTGAAAACATTTCAGCCTCCATTGCAGAGCAATTGGCAGTCAAGTGATAAGGGTGTATTATGATTAAGATATACAAATACGGAGAAGTCAAAAATAGCGAGATATTTGCACGTGACAACATCGCGTCAAATGTGGAAGAGATAGTATCCGAAATAATTGCAAATGTAATAAAACACAAGGACAAGGCACTTTTTGAGTATTGCGAAAAGTTTGACAAGGCAACGCTCACAAGCCTTGAGGTTTCAGCAGAGGAGATAGACGAGGCGTTTTCTTCAGTCGCACCTGAGTTTATCGAAATTATAAAAGAAGCCGCTGAAAACATAAAGGATTTCCACAAAAGGCAAGTGAGAAGCAGCTTTGTTATCAGCGAAAAAGAAGGTGTTATAACAGGGCAGAAGGTCACACCGATAGAAAAAGTCGGCTTATACGTACCTGGTGGCACTGCGGCATATCCCTCTACTGTTCTTATGGATTCCATACCTGCCAAGCTTGCGGGTTGCAGTGAAATAGTTATGGTCACCCCTCCCACAAAGGACGGAAAGGTAAACCCCGTTATTCTTGCCAGCGCAAAGATAGCAGGAGTAGACAGAATTTTCAAAATAGGCGGAGCGCAGGCAGTAGCAGCCCTCGCATACGGAACAGAAAGCGTTCCAAAGGTCGACAAGATAGTGGGCCCCGGAAATGCATTTGTGGCAGAGGCGAAGAAGCAGGTGTTCGGCAAGGTGTCGATAGATATGATCGCAGGTCCGAGTGAGATACTCGTGGTAGCAGACGACACGTGTGATGCGAGCTATGTCGCCGCAGACCTTCTCTCTCAGGCAGAGCATGACAAAATGGCGAGCGCAGTGCTCGTTACGGATTCCTATGATTTTGCAAAGGCCGTCAGCGAGGAGCTTGAGCGTCAGATACCTCTTTTGCCGAGAGCAGAAATAGCAAGAGCCTCAATCGACAATAACGGAAAGATAATAGTAGCAGAGAATGATCTATCGCTCGCTATAGATATAGCAAACGAGATAGCGCCCGAGCACCTTGAATTGTGTGTTGACAACCCCTTTGACTATCTGGACAAGATAAAGCACGCAGGCTCTATATTTATGGGTAAGAATTGCCCCGAGGCGCTGGGGGATTATTTTGCAGGTCCGAACCATACGCTTCCTACTAGTGGTACTGCGAGATTTTCATCACCGCTCGGCGTGGACGATTTCGTAAAGAAGTCTCAGTTCACCTATTACACCAAAGACGCTCTTGCAAAGGTGGCTGACAAGGTAGCCTACTTTGCAGAAAAAGAAGGGCTTTCGGCTCACGCCAAGAGCGTCACCATAAGAATAAAAGGCGAAAACTAATCAAGATAACTATACAAGAAAAGGCAAATACGATGAGCAGATATTTTTCCGACAAGTATTCATCACTTACTGCATATACCCCAGGCGAGCAGCCGAAGGATATGAAGTATGTAAAACTTAATACAAACGAGTCGCCGTTCCCACCCTCCGACAGTGTTGTCGAGGCGGTAATGACAGAGGCTAAAAGGCTTAACCTGTACTCTGACCCCGAGAGCTATGAGCTCAGCGCACTTGTGGCAAAGCTCTTTGGCGTTGAGCAAAATGAGATACTGATGACAAACGGATCTGACGAGATACTTAATTTTGCTTTTATGGCATTTTGCGATGCTACTCACCCCATCGTATTTCCCGATATTACATATGGCTTTTATCCCGTATTTGCAAAGTTGAACGGAATTCCGTACGAGGAAATTCCTCTCTGCGAGGATTTCTCTATCGACTACCGACAGTATGTGGGGATAAACAAGAATATAGTAATTGCAAATCCCAACGCTCCGACAGGAATAACGATGCCACTCTCACAGATAGAGGAAATCGTAAAAACAAACCCCGACAACGTGGTTATAATTGACGAGGCGTATGTGGATTTCGGTGGCGAAAGCGCAATTCCTCTCACCAAAAAGTATGACAACCTTATAGTCACTGGCACGTTCTCAAAGTCACGCTCGCTTGCAGGTGCGCGTCTCGGATTTGGAATTGCATGCCCCTCACTTATAGCAGATATGAATACTATCAAGTATTCAACCAATCCCTATAATGTGAATCGTATGACTATGGCAGCCGGTTGCGCAGCTATCAAGGATAATGCGTATTATATGGAAAACTGCGCTACCATACAGAAAAATCGCGAGTACACAACGAAGGCGCTGCGCGAACTCGGCTTTGATGTGCTTGACTCAAAGGCGAATTTCGTTTTTGCAAAATCGGATAATATTTCAGGGCAGAAGCTGTATTCCGAATTGAAATCAAGAGGAATACTCGTACGCCATTTTACAAACAAGAGAATATGTGAGTACAACAGAATTACGATAGGAACGCTTGAGCAGATGAAAGCACTGATTACTGCGACGGAGCAGATTATTAAGGAGAATTGAAATGAGAAGTTCTAAAATAGAGCGTATAACAAAGGAGACGGCGGTTAATCTCGAACTCAACCTTGATGGAAACGGCGAGTACAGTATAGATACAGGCTGTGGATTTCTCGATCACATGCTTACGCTTTTTTGCGCACATTCAGGATATGACCTTTCTGTTAAATGCAAGGGTGATGTTGAGGTGGATTATCACCATACAGTAGAGGATATTGCTATCACACTTGGAGAAGCTTTCCTTGAAGCGCTCGGTGACAAAAGGGGAATTGAGCGATACGGCGATATAATTCTTCCTATGGATGAAACTCTTATAATGTGTGCCGTCGATATTTCAGGCAGAGATTATCTCGGCTTTGATGCGCCTATCCCCTCATACAAGGTAGGAGATTTTGATACGGAGCTTTGTCTTGAATTTTTCGTGGCATTTGCGAGAAGCGCAAAGCTGAGCCTGCATATAAGAAAGCTCGCAGGTACAAACTCGCACCATATAATCGAGGGTATATTCAAGGCGTTTGGTCGCACTCTTGCAAAGGCGACAAAAATTGACGAGAGCAAAAAGGATAAGATTCCATCTACCAAAGGAGTGATTTAAGTGGTAGCTATAGTTGACTATGGAGTGGGGAATCTCTTTTCTCTGTGTTGCTCGCTGAAGGCAATAGGCGTCGATGCCTGCATTACCTCCGATGTGGAAGAAATCAAAAAAAGCGACAGAATAATTCTCCCGGGAGTAGGTGCTTTCGGAGATGCTATAAAAAAGCTGGAGCAGACAGGACTTGACAAGGTAGTAAAGGAAGAGGCAAAAAACGGAAAGAAAATCCTCGGCATATGCCTCGGTATGCAGTTGCTTTTTGAGAAAAGCTTTGAATACGGCGAGCACGAGGGACTTGGTCTTATAAAGGGAAGCGTAGTAGCGATGGAGGGGATAATCCCGCAGGGGTTAAAGATACCTCACATAGGCTGGAACGCATTAAGCTTCAAAAAGCCTCACCCGATTTTCAAATACTTGAAGGACGGAGACTGCGTATATTTCGTTCACTCATATTACGCTACGGAATGTGAAGAAAGCATTATCGCAACTGCTGAATACGGACTTGATATAACTGCCGCCGTCGCAAGCGAAAATGTTGCTGGCGCACAGTTTCATCCCGAAAAAAGCGCAGATGTAGGACTTGCTATTCTCAAGGCATTCTGCGAATGGTAAAATTATTACACAAGGATATTAGAAATGAATATTTTTCCTGCAATAGATTTATATGACGGCAAGGTAGTCAGACTTTATAAGGGCGACTATGCACAGATGACGGTTTACGATGACGATCCTTTACGAGTAGCCAAGGAGTTTGAGAAAAAAGGCGCTAAATATATACATATGGTCGATCTCGCGGGCGCAAAGGACGGCACGACTCCAAATCTGGAGTGTGTGAGGTCGGTGGCAGAGAACACCTCCTTGTTTGTAGAGATCGGTGGCGGTATCAGAAATATAGAAACTATTGAAAAATATCTGTCGGTCGGAGTTGACAGAGTTATTCTCGGTACGGCTGCAGTTACGGACGAGGAATTTCTTGTTCGTGCCGTAGAGAAGTACAAGGATAAAATTGCTGTCGGAGCAGATGTAAAGGACGGATATATCGCAATAAAGGGTTGGCTTGAAAAGTCAGAATACACGCTCGATGCATTCTTTTCGAAGATGCAGAGCATAGGTGTAAAAACTATCATTTGCACCGATATATCAAAGGACGGAGCAATGAGGGGCACAAACCTTGAAATGTATTCCTCGCTTTCACAAAAATACTCTCTTGACATAGTCGCTTCAGGCGGTGTTTCAAGCATCGAGGATATAGAAAATCTCCGTCGCCTCAATATGTATGGCGCTATTATCGGCAAGGCGTATTACATAGGCGCTATCGACCTTGCTCGCGCCTTGGAGGTGGCACAATGATAACGAAAAGAATAATCCCTTGCCTTGACGTCAAGGACGGCAGGGTGGTAAAGGGTGTAAACTTTTTGGGACTTGCAGACGTTTCCTCTCCCGAAAAGCTGTCAAAGTTTTACTCAGAGTGTGGAGCAGACGAGCTCGTGTTTTACGATATAACGGCATCTGCCGAGGGGCGAGCCCTGTTTACCGACATACTTACAAACGTCGCAAAAACGATATTCATTCCGCTCACAGTAGGCGGAGGGATTAACACGATAGACGACTTTGACCGAGTGCTCAAATGTGGAGCAGATAAGGTCAGCGTAAACTCAGGCGCTATAAGAAATCCCTCGCTCATTTCCGAGGCAGCACAGAAATACGGAAATCAGTGTGTGGTCATATCCGTCGATATAAAAAGAGTAGACGGAGAATTTCACGTCTTTGCCAAGGGTGGCAGAGAGGATACGGGAATGCTTGCAATTCCGTGGATAAAAAAATGTGTCGAGCTGGGCGCAGGAGAGGTGGTCGTGAACTCTATCGACACCGATGGTGTGAAAAAGGGCTTTGATATCGAGATGCTTCGCGCGGTGCGAGAGGCAGTAAATGTGCCTGTAATCGCTTCAGGTGGAGCAGGAAGCGTGCAGGATTTCGTTGATTTGTTTCAACAGATACCTGACATTGATGCAGGTCTTGCCGCATCGGTCTTCCATTTTGGAGAAATAGCAATATCCGACTTGAAAAAAGAGCTTAAAAACAACGGTATAACCGTGAGAATATAAGGTGATATTATGATAAACATTGAAGAGCTTAAATTTGACGAAAAGGGACTTATTCCCGCTATCGTCGTGGATTCTATCACAAGGGAAGTGCTTACCCTTGCATATATGAGCAGGGAGAGCCTCGCACTTTCCATGGAGAAAAAGCTGACTTGCTTTTACAGCCGTAGCAGGAACGAGCTTTGGCTGAAGGGTGAGACGAGTGGAAACTATCAGCACATTGTGTCGATAACTGCGGACTGCGACAACGATGCGCTCACAGTAGTGGTAGATAAGGACGGACCTGCTTGTCACACGGGTAGTGAGTCCTGCTTTACAAAGCCCGTTTTTGTAAATGAGGAGCTTTCTGATTTTACTGTCGAGGGACTTTATCAGCTTCTTATGCAGAGAAAGGCAGAAATGCCTGCAGGCTCTTACACCACCTATCTCTTTGAAAAGGGAATAGACAAAATTCTCAAAAAGGTCGGTGAGGAATGCACAGAGGTAATAATCGCCGCGAAGGCAGACGACAAAAAGGAAACCGTATATGAGATTGCCGACCTCGCTTATCACGTTATGGTGCTTATGAACCAGATGGGTATAACTGTCGAGGACGTCAAGCGCGAGCTCGCCTCACGCCATATAATAGATCACAAGGTAAAGCAGGAGAAAATGACAAAATGATTTTATCCACTTACCACTCCCACACCACCTTTTGCGACGGAAAAAACACAGCAGAAGAAATGGTAAACGCCGCTATAGAGCTCGGTTGCCGTGAAATAGGAATTTCCTCTCACGGATACAACGAATTTGATGCGGAATGGAGTATAAAGAGCTTGGAGGAGCAAGAGAACTACAAAAAGGAAATTTTGCGCCTCAAGGATAAATACAAGGATAAAATAAAAATTTACCTTGGCGTAGAATACGATTACTTCTGCGATTTTCCCACGAATGACTACGACTACATTATAGGCGCGGTTCATACCGTGGTAAAGGACGGAGTGAGATTGTCAGTAGACGGCGGTACTCTGCAGGAGCAAAAAGAACAGCTTCAAAAATACTACGGAGGAGATTTCCTTGCGTACGCGAGGGATTACTACTCGCTCGTCGCAGATTTGTATCGCAAGACAAGGTGTGACATAATAGGACATTTTGACCTGCTCTCGAAGTATAACGAAAACGGGGATTTCTTCTCTGAAAACGATGCGCGCTATATGGAGATAGCCAACAGGGCGTGCGAGGAGCTTTTGAAAACTCCCGTCACGTTTGAGCTTAACACGGGAGCAATATCAAGAGGCTATCGCACGAAGCCTTATCCTGCCGACTTTTTAATAGAGAAAATCAGAGATGCCGGACGGCGTGTTGTGATAAATTCCGATAGCCATAAAAAAGACACTTTGCTTTTCTGCTTTGACGAGGCGCAAGTGATGCTTGATAAAATGGGATGCGGATATTACACCTCGCTTGATGAAATTATAGCCAATCGCAAATAAAAAACAAAAAGAGCTGCCTTGAGCGTAGCTCTTTTTGTCGTGTTTGGCATAATTTCCTCTTTTTCATTTCCCAAAAGAAATAAAATATCGCTTGACTATAGTCGAAATGTATGATACAATGTAGTATAAATTTATAAGTAATATGTTCTTTTTTACGAAAGGAAAATATGATGAAGAATTACAAGATAGAAACTGTATGCGTGCAGGGTGGTTATACACCCGGAAACGGCGAGCCCCGTCAGGTGCCGATAATACAGAGCACTACGTTCAAATATGACACAAGCACAGATATGGCGAAGCTTTTTGACCTTGAGGCATCTGGATATTTTTATTCCAGACTTCAAAACCCCACTTGCGACACAGTAGCGCGCAAGATATGCGAGCTTGAGGGGGGTACTGCCGCTATGCTTACGTCTTCCGGTCAGGCGGCAAACTTCTATGCGGTGTTCAATATTGCGAATTGCGGCGACCATGTCGTATCAAGCTCTACTATCTATGGTGGTACGTTCAATCTTTTTGCCGTTACTATGAAGAAGATGGGCATCGACTTCACGTTCGTATCCCCCAACTGCTCTGACGAAGAGCTTGAGGCGGCATTCAAGCCCAACACGAAGGCTGTATTCGGCGAAACTATCGCAAACCCTGCGCTCTCCGTTCTCGATATAGAGAAGTTTGCTCGCGCAGCTCATAACCATGGTGTTCCGCTCATTATAGACAACACGTTTGCTACCCCCGTGCATTGCCGTCCCTTCGAGTGGGGCGCTGACATAGTTACCCATTCCACCACAAAATATATGGATGGTCACGGAGCGGCAGTAGGCGGATGTATCGTAGATAGCGGTAAGTTCGACTGGATGGCGCACGCCGATAAGTTCCCCGGTCTTTGCACTCCCGATGATAGCTATCACGGCATCACATATGCTGAAAAGTTCGGTAAGGAGGGCGCGTTTATAACAAAGGCGACAGCGCAGCTTATGCGTGACTTTGGCTCTACACCTGCTCCCCAGAGCGCATTTTTGCTAAACCTCGGTCTTGAGAGCCTGCACCTTCGCATCAAGCGTCATTACGAAAACGCTCTTGCAGTTGCGACTTTCCTTGAAAAGCATGAAAAGATCACATGGGTACGTTTCCCCTCGCTCCCCTCTGACGTTGACTACGAGCTTGCTATGAAGTATATGCCAGACGGTACTTGCGGAGTTGTCAGCTTTGGCGTAAAGGGTGGCAGAGAAGCGGCAGAGGCGTTTATGAAGGGACTTCGTATCGCCGCTATAGAAACTCACGTAGCAGATGCGAGAAGCTGCTGCTTGCATCCTGCAAGCGCTACTCACAGACAGATGTCTGACGAGGAGCTTGTCGCCGCAGGTGTATCCCCCGACCTCGTACGTTTCTCCTGTGGTATAGAGAATGCCGATGACCTCATCGCAGATATCGCAAACGCATTGGAAAACATTTAAATTGACATATTCTGAAAGAAAGGTATAAATAACATGCCTATTCGTATACCAAACGAATTGCCGGCTACAAAAATACTTGCAAAGGAAAACATATTCGTAATGACGGAAACACGTGCGCAGACACAGGATATCCGTCCATTGCAGATACTTTTGCTCAACCTTATGCCGACAAAAATAGATACGGAAACCCAGCTTTCCCGTCTGCTCGGTAACACACCATTGCAGGTAGAGCTGACGCTCATGCATATGAAAACTCATACGTCAAAAAACACCTCTGCCGACCATCTTTTGAAGTTCTATCAGACCTTCGACGAGATAAAATCGAGAAAGTTTGACGGAATGATTATCACAGGCGCACCCGTCGAGCTTTTGCCCTTTGAAGAGGTTGGTTACTGGGAAGAACTCTGCGAAATAATGGAGTGGAGCAAAAAGCACGTGCATAGCACGTTCCACATCTGTTGGGGTGCGCAGGCAGGACTTTATTACCACTATGGTATAAACAAAAAGCCTCTGCCGAGCAAAATGTTCGGAGTTTTCGAGCATATCGTTCTCGATAGAAAGTCCATGCTCTTCCGTGGCTTTGATGACACCTTCTTCGTTCCTCACTCGCGTCACACTGCACTGGACGAGGAGGCGGTATATAACAACCCCGACCTGCAGGTTCTCTCCATTTCTCAAAAGGCAGGTATATACGCCATCGCCTCAAAGGACGGCAGAAGAATATTTATCACAGGTCACTCTGAATATGACCCCGAAACACTCGCAAAGGAATATTTCCGTGACGTGTCGCAGGGTAAGGAAATTTCAGTTCCCGAGAACTACTTCCCGCAGAACAATCCTGAAAATCCTCCGCTCGTTGTATGGAGAGCACACGCCAATCTTATTTATTCAAATTGGCTCAACTACTTCGTCTATCAGACCACTCCCTACGATATTGCGGATATCGACTAAAATACTTTCACAAGAGAGCCGTTTGCCTTGCCCTTTTCTCGTGCAGGCAGACGGCTTTCTTTGTTTTTTTGCCTTTCGGAAGATGAAATAATTTTACTCTTTACGATAAAATTTTGCGCTCCCTCGGTTGACAAAAATTAAAAAAAGGTGTACCATATTTTAAAGACTTGTTTTTTAGGTACTATAATTTACGTGTGGTGTTGTTCATCACATTCTGTACGTACAATTTTCAAACAGAGGATAAATATGAAAAAATATATCGTGGGCGGCATGAGCTGTGCCGCCTGTAGCAGTAAGGTGGTGAGGACCGCTATGTCGCTGGACGGCGTGACGGCGTGCTCTGTGAATCTATTGACAGGAGAGATGGTGCTTGAGGGCGATGCTTCTCCTGAGATGGTTATAGCGGCGATAAGTCGGGAGGGATACTCCGCTCGCCTGAAGGAAAAGACAACCTACTCCTCGGAAAAGACGGAGGGCGAGCGTAAAGAGCTTTCCAAACTCAAAAAACGCCTTATCCTGTCGGGTGTGCTACTACTTGTCCTTATGTATTTCTCAATGGGATATGCGATGTGGGGCTGGCGTCTGCCTGAATTTCTTGAGAGCAATTCCATATTTGTCGCCTTGATTCAGCTTGTCCTCACTGCGCTTATTATGGTGATAAATCAGCGCTTCTTTGTAAACGGCACAAAGGGACTTTTCAAAAAATCTCCTAATATGGATACCCTCGTTTCACTCGGCGCACTTGCTGCATTTATATATAGCACTTGTATAGTTTTCCTGATGGCGTCAGATGCGGAAAACGCCCATTTATACCTCCACGACTTGTACTTTGAGTCTGGAGCAATGGTGCTCACGATAGTGAGCCTCGGTAAATTGCTCGACGCCTATTCGAAGGGAAGGACGGCAGATGCCATAAAATCATTGATGTCATTCGCTCCACAGACGGCTACTGTCATTTATGACGGCGAGGAGCGTGTTATCCCCGTCGAACAGGTCAAGGTCGGAGATATATACGTGGTACGACCTGGAGATAAAATACCCGTCGATGGAGTAGTGCTGGAGGGAAGCAGCGCACTTGACGAGTCCTCGCTCACAGGCGAGAGCGTGCCTGTAGATAAGTCCGTCGGTGATACAGTTTGCGCAGCTACCGTCAACGTCTTTGGCTTCCTTAGATGCAGAGCAGTCAGGGTTGGTGAGGATACCACCTTTTCGCAGATAATAAAGATGGTCAGCGATGCTACGGCTACCAAAGCTCCTATAGCAAAAATCGCCGATCGTGTGTCGGGAATATTCGTGCCGTTTGTGCTGGCGATTTCACTTATTACTTTTGTCGTATGGTCGATAGCGGGTCAGGAGGCAGGTTTCTCTCTTGCAAGAGCTATTTCTGTGCTCGTGATAAGCTGTCCTTGCGCTCTCGGAATTGCCACCCCTGTGGCTATAATGGTGGCAAGCGGCGTAGGTGCGAGAAACGGCATTCTCTTTAAAAGTGCGCAAGCCCTCGAATCTGCCGCAAAAATAAATATAGTCGCACTCGACAAGACGGGTACAGTGACAAGTGGCGAGGGCGTAGTAACGGATGTTGTTGCGTCAGACGGAGTAGAGGAAAGCTATCTTTTAGAGCTTGCCTGTTCCATTGAGAATAAGAGTGAGCACCCGCTTGCAAGGGCGATAGTAAGATATGTACAGGAAAAAAATATAAAGCCGTACGAGGTCGACGACTTTGGTGCAAGTGCAGGTAATGGCGTTTCGGCCAAAAAGCAGAATGTCGCTATATACGGCGGTAGTAAGAAATATATAGAATCACTCTGCCAGATCCCTCACTCTCTGCAAGAGAAGTATGAGAGCCTCACAAGAATGGGAAAAACTCCCGTGTTCTTTGCAGAAGGCGACAGAGTAATAGGAATGATATGTATTTCCGATACTGTAAAAAGCGATAGCGCTCAGGCAGTAAAGGAACTAAAGGCTCTTGGAATGAGAGTCGTTATGATAACGGGTGACAACGAAAACAGCGCTCGTGCCATAGCATCGGCAGTAGGCATCGACGAGGTAGTATCAGGTGTCTTGCCCGATGGAAAAGAGGCGGTAATAAAACGCCTGAAGCAGGATGGTCGCGTGGCTATGGTCGGCGATGGAATAAACGATGCGCCCGCTCTCGTCTGCGCAGATCTGGGGATAGCAATCGGCAGAGGCACCGATGTCGCTATTGACTCTGCTGACGTCGTGCTCGTAAAAAGCACACTTTCCGATGCAGTCGCCGCATTGCGCCTCGGTGCACTTGCCTTGAAAAATATAAAGCAAAATCTTTTCTGGGCGTTTTTCTATAACGTGATGGGAATTCCCGCCGCGGCAGGTGTCTGGATTCCTCTGTTCAATATAGCAATGACTCCCGCATTCGGCGCCGTCGCAATGAGCCTTTCGAGCATTTGCGTAGTCTCAAACGCACTGCGCCTTAATACTGTAAAAATAAAACCGCACCAAAGCAATTCGCCCGATGTGAATTGCAATATCGCGTGTGAAATTGCAAAACAAGAAACAGGAGAAGAAAAAATGAAAAAGACAATGAATATCGAAGGTATGATGTGCATTCGCTGTGAAGCGCACGTTAAAAAGTCGCTTGAAGCATTGGAGGGGGTAGAGCTTGCAGAGGTAAGTCACGAAAAGGGAAGCGCTATAGTTTCGTTGTGCGCTGACATTTCAGACGCCACTCTCAAGGAGTGCGTTGAGAGTGACGGATACAAGGTCATCTCCATCGAGTAAGATTGAAATTCTTGCGCTTGTAGGCTCTGCCGTGGTATAAGTGCAGGGTGTTGCGCTGCTTTTAGAGCGCTACAAATCTTGCCAAATAGTTTTTCTATTGACTTGCTTTTTCAATGGTGATATAATAAATCATACTCAAAGGACTCTAATGTGCAAATGCAGAGAGAAAGGAAATGAAAATGAACGATTGCATCTTTTGTAAAATAGTCGCTGGTGTTATCCCTTCAAATAAGGTCTACGAGGATGACACTATGCTCGCCTTCCGTGATATAAATCCACAGGCACCAATACACGTGCTCGTTATCCCCAAGCTCCATATCGCATCACTTGATGACGTGACGGCAGAGAATAGCGAGATAGTAAAAAGCATATTCGAAAAAATACCACACATCGCATCTCTTGCAGGTGTTAAAAACGGCTATCGCCTTATTTCAAATTGTGGCGAGGATGCCTCCCAGACAGTCAAGCATTTGCATTTCCACATTTTAGGCGGATGCAAGATGTCCGAGTTTATGGTTTGAGTGCGAGGCTTTTAAATTAACATTTTAAAATGCTTTGGTTCATATAGACCGCTTGGAGCATTCGCAAGATCGTGACTGCTCCTTTTTCTCCAAAACGACTGAAATTTTCAGAAATGTCAAAAAAGTGTTTACAATTGAAACATAAAGTGCTGTACTGTATTCAGTAAATTATTACTTGAAAGAAATTATATCAAATGAAAGCATCAAGAATTTTGTATTGCTTGCGCTTGTGCTCGTTGTTGCTCTCGTCGCTTGTGGCGGTGAAAAGACACCTGACATTACCGAAGCGCCTGTGACAACTACAAAGGCGCCCACCTATGTGCCCGCAGAGCCGGAACCGATTTGCTATGAATCTCTTTATGTTGGCTACAACACAGAGACAGGCACATTCGAAAACACAACACTTTTTATGGAATTCTTCTCGTCCATTGAGTCCTCAATGTCCGTTCAGGTCTACACCCCCACATACGTGGCAGACGGCGTTTCCGCTAAGCTTCCTGCTGGCGCGAAGTGGGCAAACGGTTGCATCGATGCAGGTGTGAGCGCAGTAAACCTTGAGAGTGCTATAAACCATGCACTCGGTGAGGACAAGGCTTACACAGTGCAGATAGTTGCAAAAAGAAGCGAAACGTCTGTCAGCCCGATGACTGCATACGTAGGCGCTAACGTAGAATTGCGTCAGAGCGAATCCTTGACCGTTATCAGATATATGATGAACGGCTCTGAAGTTGGACGTTTCCCTGATTACAAGATGTATGACCCTGCAGGATATACCTTTATTATCGATCGCGCAGCAGAAGAGGGTAATTTTACTATCTATGCAAACACGACCGAGGTAGCAGTATTAACTCATGAGTTCAAGGAAGAGAATACTCTTGCTGCTTTCAAGGGCGCACCCTACTACTTATATGCAGTACGTGTATACGACTACGCTCTCTCTGATGATGAAATCGCACAGAACAACTTTGCTGACATAGCAATGAGCCTTGAGCTTGATGTAACAGATTTCATCAATGCAGATGAAGAAATAAAGCTTTCTGTATACGAGGCGTTCGATTTGTACAGCTTTGATACTCTTACAAAGGATGAGGCTCAGGACATCCTTGACATAATGCTCTCATAATAGGGGAGTGTTATACAGCAAAATATAGCTTCAGGAGTTGTCGCTTAGTGTGACAGCTACTGTTTTTGTATAATTTATACAAAAATCAAGCTATTTTTTTGTTTTGATAATGTTGGAAATGTATTTACAAAAATGAAGAGTGATGATATAATTGTAATGAATAATAATTTATTTTATTATTAATAATAAATTTCGAAAGGAACCAAAACAAATGAAAAACACAAGAATTTTGTTTGTAGTGCTTGCGCTCGTTCTCGTGGTTGCTCTCGTTGCTTGCGGCGGCGAAAAGACACCTGACGTAACAGAGGCGCCCGCTACAACAACAGAAGCACCCGCTACAACAACAGAAGCACCCGTAGTAACAGAAGCACCCGTAGTTACAACTGAGGCTCCCAAACCCACTGAGCCTGTTTCCTACGAGTCTCTTTATGTAGGCTACAATGAAGAGACTGGAGCATATGATGATGCAGTTCTCATTGTTAACTTTGCAAATGGCGAAGTTAATCAGGTTTTTGCTGCCTCCGATTCTATAACAGTGTCCACAACTGGTGAGCTTAACGATGGCTTTGTTGCATTGGGTAAGTCCTCTTACCTCAATTTCGCTAACGTATTTGAGAGCCTTCTTGCTGGTGACGGAAAGTATACAGTAGAGATAGTAGCTAAGAATGTTGCTGAATTGGATTGGTCTTTGTCAACAGCTTCATCCTGGCGTCTTACTATAGGTTTTGATGCAGCTATATCTCAGAGCCCTAACTCCGCAAAGGATGGTCCTGGAAATGTTAGATATAAGTTCAGCGGAACTGAACTTAATAAGGAAGCAGAGGATTCAAGATACCTCCGTACTTATGGTTTTGTAATTGACTGCAAGGACAATGGTGATGGTATATATGTAGACGCTTATCGCGATGGATATACCAAGGAAAGCAAGCCTGTAGAAGTTTGGGAAGAATTCACTAAATATTATCGTATTTATGGTAACGATGTTAACGGCTTGAACCTTTATGAAGTTCGTGTATACAACCGCGATCTTACAGCAGAAGAGATGACTCAGAACCACTTTGCTGATTTGGCAAAGTATCTTGGTCTTGATGTTGATGCATTGACCGGTGCTGACGAGGATGTAAAGCAGGGTGTATATTCTGCATTCGAGATGACTCCTATTGACTCTATGACAAAGGAAGAGGCTCAGGAGTACTTCGACATAATGCTCTCATAATAGGGCAAATTCTATCAGAACATAGAATTATAGCTTGGAGCTGTCGCATATGCGACAGCTCCTTCTTTTTCTTTTTTTTGTTTAATATGCACAAAAAAAATGCATTTTTTTTGTTGCTTGAATGCTGCAAATATATTTACAAAAAGGGAAGAGAGTGGTATAATTACATTAGTACACTTATAGCAAATTAATAATAAATTATTTGAAAGGAAATACCAATCATGAAATTCAACTCGAAACTCTTGCTTTTAGTGATGGCGCTCGTTCTCGTGGTTTCTCTCGTCGCTTGCGGTGGCGAAAAGACACCTGACGTGACCGAAGCACCCGCTACAACAACTGAAGCTCCTGAGGTGACCGAGGCTCCTTCAGTTACGACTGAAGCTCCTGTAGTGACAGAGGCTCCCGTAGTTACAACAGAAGCTCCCGTAGTTACGACGACAACGGGCAAAAAACCTTTGCTTGATATAGGAGCAAATACCCCTATATTTACAGCTCCCGTTGGTTCAGGAACTACCGCAGCTACAACTACTAAGGCAGTTGTTACAAAGGCTCCTACGTATGACTCTCTTTACGTTGGTTATAACGATGAAACCAAGTCCTTTGAAGATGCTTATCTTATAGTAAACTTTGAAAATAAGGTAGGTAATGCGCCGAACTATTTGTACGCAGCAGAAGGTGTTTACATTAAAGGCAATGGCGTAGACAGTAAGGACAGTGCTTACTATGCTGCATATATTACAAAAGACCTTCTCGGTACTAAGTATATGCAATCTTACAGTTACGTAGATATATACAACTTGTTTGATGTATACACGTATCCTGGCGCAGCAAACGGTAACGAAAAGTACTCTGTAGAAATCGTTATCTTGGATGAGAGAGAGAATGAATCCACGACTCGTGACATCACGATTAATGCAGGAGCTACCTTTATATTCAAACAGAAATATGACATGATGGACTTCTATGCAGGTGGAACTGACGACAATGTAAACAGATTCTATGGAAGTGATAAGAAGAATGACGGCGGCGCGTTCATCAAGAATCTTAACACATTGACATTCGTAGCTGATGCTAAGGACAACGGCGACGGTATCTCTATTGATGCATATTACAATGCAGAGCATGCTTCTCCCAACACTGATATAACAAGCATAGAGCCCGCATTTGTTCTTGCTGCTGACACTCTTGACCACAGTATTTACACGAAAGATAAATTTAAGCTCTATGCTGTACGTGTATATAGTCGTATGCTCACAGCAGATGAGGTTGCACAGAACCACTTTGCAGATATTGCAAACATTTACAAGCTTGATTTGTCGAGCTTCCATGACAGTTCTGATGATATAAAAAAAGTAGTTTATCGTACATTTAGTGGAGTGCCAATTCTTTTGAATGGTGATGCTCTTAAAACCAGCAAAAAAGCTCTGCAGGCTAAGCTTGACGCTACAATAGACAATGCTTTTAAGACCATAACCTACACAGTTGACGGTGAAGAAAAACAGAAGTCTGTTCTTGCATATTGCGACTTCTCTCTCGATCTTCCTACAGAAAATCTTGACATCTTCCTCGGCTACTACACAGCTGACGGAACACAGGTAACTGATGTAGAGGGTAACAAGCTTGATAGCTTCACACTCACAGGCGATATTACAGTTGTAGCTAAGTATGATTTTCCTTACACGATCACTTATCTCTTGGGCGAGGCTAAAGTGAAACCAAGTGAGGAGACATTCAAACTCGATCTTCCTACAGAAAATCTTGACCTCTTCCTCGGCTACTACGATGAGGCAAAGGGCGAGTATGCTACAAATGAGTATGGTGAAAAGCTCTACACATACGAGCTCACAGGCGACGTAACTCTTGTTGCTAAGTTTGATGACGTTTACAAGACGCTCTTCGTAGGCTACAATGCCGAAACGAGAAGCTATGATAACGCTTATCTTATCGTTGACTTCTCGACAGGTGATATAAATTACATATACAGAATTAGTGATGAAATTTCCATTAGCGCTACCGGTGATGGTTCCGGTATAGCTAAGGATGATTTGGGTAGATACTATCTCTCTTCTGCAAGCTCTACAGGTAACGTAAATATCTACAATTTGTTTGATAAATATATGTATCCCACTGAAGAAACCGGTAACGAGAAGTATACGGTAGAGCTTGTTGCCCAGAGTATGCAGGATACCACGTCAAGTATCGCGAAGCTTTATTTGAATATGGGATTTGACTCCTATCTCCAACAAAGAGCAAGCTCAAGCGGTAGCTTTGAGTATCTGGTAGGAGGCTTGACAGTTTATAAGAATACTAAAAATCAGGGCTTTACTGGCTTTATTAACAAGCTCAATGGTTATTCCATAGCTTATGATACCAAGGATATAGACGGCGACGGCGTGGGTGTAGTTGCTTATTACAATGCTGCTGCCGCAAACCCTTCAAAACCTGCAGTGGCCGAAACGTTCAATCCGTCAACAAAACCTACTTATAAGATTATGGCTCCAAGCTTGCATATCTACGAGATACGCGTATACGACTACGTTCTTTCAGCAGAAGAGGTTGCACAGAATCACTTTGCAGATATAGCAAAGTACTTCCAGCTTGACGTAACTACATTCCGCACAGCAGATGAAGCTACAAAGAAGGCAGTTTATACAGCATTCTCCGGAATTTCCATAAGCGATACCAATGAGGGTGACGCTAAGAAGCTTCTTGACGACGCACTCTACAACGTAGTAAATTACGGCGCAGGTACAGAAAAGGTTGTTGGAAACAATGACTTCACACTTCTCGTACCCGAAGAAAACAAGGACTTCTTCCTCGGCTACTACACAGCTGACGGAACACAGGTAACCGACAAGGATGGTAAAAAGCTTGACAGCTACGTACTCGCAGGCGATATTACAGTTGAAGCTAAGTATGATTTGCCTTACAAGATCACTTATCCCTCGGGCGAGGCTTATGTGAAACCAAGTGAGGAGACATTCACTCTCGAAGTTCCTACAGAAAATCTTGACCTCTTCCTCGGCTACTTCGTAGAGGGCACTGATATTCAGGTAACTGACAAGGATGGTAAAAAGCTTGACAGCTTCACACTCAATGGCGACATCACAGTTGAAGCTAAGTATAGGAGCGTTTACGATACACTCTATGTCACAAAGGATGCTATTCTTATCCTTGATTTGACAAATTCGGGCTTCAACTACATAGTAGCTCCTGAAGGCTTCGAGGGACTTGCGATGCCCGCAGGCGCTGAATTAGTAAAGCCGACATTCTATTGTGATGAAACAGGCAAAAATCTCTTGAAGAGCATGGGCGCTCTCTATTCTGCATCCGGAAATCCTCTCGATCTTACAGAGCTCTTTAGAGATGGCGACGGTTTCTTGACAGAATACACAGTAGAGGCTTTCACAAATAGATCTAATGACACCGGAGATTCATTCAAGGCTAATCTTGGTGTAGAGCTCCAATTTGCTTCGAGCGATTCGGCCGGTTCTTTCAGAGTACAGAACGACCGCGCATCCGGATCATTCGCGGACATTATGAAGCCC
>JAZRQS010000052.1:0-41402 GCA_045649925.1 Eubacteriales bacterium
AGCTCCCTTGCGGGCGCTATGCAACTAAATCCGCCTTTGGCGGAATAAATCCACCTACGGTGGATGAAATCGCTACGCGATGAAATCCCGCTAACGCGGGGATGGTGGAAGCTCCCTTGCGGGCGCTATGCAACTAAATCCGCCTTTGGCGGAATAAATCCACCTTTGGTGGATGAAATCGCTACGCGATGAAATCCCGCTAACGCGGGGATGGGGGCGGATTTAATTTTATCTGATGCGTGAGATGAAGCTTTTATCGCGACTCAAAAGCAGTTGACTGTAAATAGTTTTTGTGGTAAAATGTAAATACAAGAGCAATGTGGCTACAATAGAGGAGGCATATATGAAAAAGACGTTTTTAGTTTTGGTTGTTACATTTTCTTTGGTTTTGTTATGCGCTTGCACGGATGCAGGTCAGCCCGACTCGCAGGGTGCTCCTGCGGTAACAGAGCCACCCGTCGTTACGGAAGCGCCGTTTGATTATAAAACTCTGACACCCAGAGTGGTCAGGGAGTGGAAGGACATAGGGCTTTTGTGGTCGGGCACTGACACGGTTTTGTATTTGGAAATTCCTTCTGACTGGGAAATTGAAAAAATGAACGACTTTACCTATATTATCTACCGCAACGGAGGGGAAATAGGTAAAATTACCACACAGCTTTCGGATACACTCTTTGACATATTGGAGGAAGAAGCGCCTTATAAAAAAGGCACTATAGAGATAGAATATGACGTCAGATGCGCTCACGAGGAGTGGGGCGACGACTACAGACGCGTGTTCGGATTTTGGTCTTTGGGTGAAAAGATGCTTTCCGTTTATCTCGACGTAGACTATACTGCTATGAGCAATATCAACATTGGGAGAATATTTGAAAGCGCGACTTACGGCGACAGGAATGGCGGCGAGTTTTATCTCGATATGGATAAATACAACGATTCCAACAAGATTTTGCTGATAGGCAACAGCTTTGTAGGAGAAAAATATTCCGCCATAAGTCTTACTCTCGGCCAATTCGTCAAGAGCTCGGGAAAGACAGAGTATGAATTTGAAACTCAAATCAGATACGGCAAATCCATAGAAGACTACGCAATGGAGCCGAACATAAGCGATTTCAGAAACGGCAAGTATAAGGCAGTGTTTATGTGCGGAATATACGGGCTTGAGGACGTTGACGCTATGCAGCTTGCGATAGATGCGTGCGCAGAGTCAAACACTGCTCTCGTTTTCTTCCCCGCGCACAACGAGCGTGACGAAAGGATCGCCATAGCAAAGGAGCGTTACCCCGACGCGATGTTTCTTGACTGGAGCGAGGAGATAGACGCCTTCATAGACAACAACCATGATTTCTGGAAATTCTGCTCCAAGGATGGCGACTTGCACTCAACCCCGCTTGCAGGATATATTGGCGCTCATATGATATACAAGGCAGTATTTCACGAGGTGCCACCCGCATTTAAGGAAAGCTCATATTTAGCTATCAAGGATATAGAGCAATTCATCGGCAAGGATTATATGGAAACGGGACTTCGCGCAGGCGAGCTGTCATACCCTGTGTATGAATTGAAATGAATAAAAAAGAAAGAGCGTTGGCATAGCTCCCTTGCGGGCGCTATGCAACTAAATCCGCCTTTGGCGGAATAAATCCACCTACGGTGGATGAAATCGCTACGCGATGAAATCCCGCTAACGCGGGGATGGGGGAAACTCCCTTGCGGGCGCTATGCAATGAAATTTACCCTTTCGGGTGTCGCCTGTTTTCCACTTTCCACTCTCCACTTTCCATTTTCAATTTTCAATTTTCAACTTTTACTCCGTTCCTACACAAAAAAGCTCAATGCGCATAACAATGCCGTAACGGAGATGAGGGCGATTGCCGCTTGCGAGCAGTCGAGCCCACGCCTGCAAAGTCGGTGGTGGATATGGTTTTTGTCGGCGGTGAATATGCCAGTTCCCGCCTGCGCGCGCCGTAGGATTGCAAATACGGTGTCGGTGAGAGGGTAGCCGAGCAAAAGAAGGACGGCGACGGGGGATACGGCGAGTGGCGATGCGCTTGTCCCTGTTGTGCCGACGAGAGCGAGCAAAGAGAGGATATATCCGAGCGAGAGCGAGCCACAGTCGCCCATAAAGATTTTTGCATTTTTGGCGTTGTAGGGCAGAAAACCGAAAAGTGCGCCCGCAAGGGAGGCGCAGACGGCGACACATTCGGCATTGTGTGAAAAAAGCAAATTTCGTAGCAATATCGCCAAAGCGACAACAAAGCCGACGCCTGCTGCGAGTCCGTCAAGTCCGTCTATGAGGTTTATCGCATTTGTGACAACGATTATCCATAAAAACGAGAATACAGCGCACACGAGCAAGGGCAGGGGAAAATATCTGCCGAAAAGCTCAATTCCGTCAGGGAAAGCTCCAAACGCAACAGGTATAAGCGCAACACAGCACTCGCCTGCCAGCTTTAGTCCCGGCGGCAGGGGCGACACGTCGTCGCAAAAGCCGAGCGCCGCCATTATGGCGCCACCTGTCAGGACGCTTGCCACAAGTGAGGAAATTTCCCCTCGACAGTAAAATCCGACGGCGAGCGCAAACGAGGCAAAAATGGCTAACCCGCCTGCGCGTGGGACTATGCGCGTGTGCATTCGACGCTCATCTCGAGGCACGTCAAGCGCACCGGCACGAGAGGCGGCGTATAGCGCAGGAGTAGTCGAGACAAGCGAAAAGACCGCCGATACAATAAAAACCATGCAAAAAAACGGCAATGTTGGGGTTATGGCATTTGGTAGGGTTATAGCATTCATATAAACAAAAATTCGGGCATAATGCAAAAATGCAAAATGCCCGATTCCTTTTTTTCGTATTCTTAAATTGCAACAAAGCCAAGCTTGCGCTTCACCTTTGACATGGTCTTGCGAGCGCAGTAAGCGGCATCAGCGGCGCCGTTTTTCATAACGTCCTCAAGGTACGCCTTGTCTGCCATAAGACGAGCAAACTCCTCGCGTACAGGTGCGAGCGCATCAGCGCACGCCTCGCCGACAGCCATTTTGAAGTCGCCGTATCCACGGCCTGTAAACTCCCTCTCTATCTCGTCAAGCGACTTGCCTGTAAAGCAGGAATAGATGGTCATGAGGTTGTTTATGCCAGGCTTGTCCTCGGCAAATCTTACCTCGCTGCCGGAGTCTGTGACGGCCCTCTTGAACTTACGGATAATGTCGTCTTTGCCGTCAAGGATATATACGACGGCGTTCTGGTTTGTGTCGGACTTGGACATCTTTGACGTAGGCTCTGCAAGCGACATTATCTTCATTCCCGACTTTGCTATATAAGGCTCGGGAACTACAAAGGTTTCGCCGAAAATTCCGTTGAAGCGCTGTGCTATATCACGGGAAAGCTCGAGGTGCTGCTTCTGGTCTGCGCCGACAGGCACGAGGTCCGTCTGGTAGAGCAGAATGTCCGCCGCCATAAGAGCAGGGTAGGTGAAAAGTCCTGCATTGATGTTGTCTGAGTGCTTTGCCGACTTGTCCTTGAACTGTGTCATGCGTGAGAGCTCGCCAAACATGGTATGGCAGTCGAGCACCCAGCCAAGCTCTGCGTGAGCAGGCACGTGCGACTGAACGAACAGAGTGTTTTTCTGCGGGTCAAGACCACAGGCAATATAGAGTGCGAGTGTCTCGTAGGTACGGCGGCGCAGGTCTGCAGGCGTCTGATGCACGGTTATAGCATGCAGGTCGACGACACAGTAAAAGCACTTGTACTCGTCTGAAAACGCAGAGAAGTTTTTGATAGCGCCAAGATAATTTCCTATCGTAAGGTTTCCCGACGGCTGAACGCCGGAGAAAATGACTTTTTTATCACCAAGCATTTTATGTTTCCTTTATATTCTTTGTGTACTGTCCGAAATTATACCACATTGCGAAAAAAGGTAAAAACGGAAAAGTTAAATTCAAGCATTATTATACACTTTTGTCTGCGCTTTGTCAAGGTAGAGAGGGATTTTATGCGCAAGAAATGCTGTTTTGCCGAATATATTTGTAAATTTTTCAGAGTATAGCACAATAAAGCGTATTTTCTTGTGAAAACCTATTTACTTTTTATCAAAATTGTGTTATCATTACAGGTGGTAAACTATACATTTTCGCAAGCAAATCAAATTAAAAATAAAAATATACAAAACGGAGGAAAATTAACATGGCTATTCAAAGAAAAAAGATGTCCATGGACGGTAACACAGCTGCCGCACACGTTTCGTATGCGTTTACTGAAGTTGCCGCAATCTATCCCATTACTCCCTCATCCGTAATGGCAGAGCTTACTGATGCTTGGTCCGCAACAGGACTTAAGAACATCATGGGTGAAAACGTTAAGGTTATGGAGATGCAGTGTGAGGCAGGCGCTGCAGGTACTGTTCACGGTTCTCTTGCTGCAGGTGCTCTCACAACCACCTACACCGCTTCTCAGGGTCTTCTCTTGATGATCCCCAACATGTACAAGATCGCAGGTGAGCTTCTCCCTTGCGTAATTCACGTTTCTGCTCGTTGCGTAGCTTCGCACGCGCTCAACATTTTCGGAGACCACTCCGACGTTTATGCTTGCCGTCAGACAGGCTTTGCTATGCTCGCTGAGTCTAATCCTCAGGAGGTTATGGACCTCGGTGCAGTTGCACACCTTGCTACAATCAAGGGTAGAGTTCCTTTCCTTAACTTCTTCGACGGCTTCCGTACATCTCACGAGATCCAGAAGATCGAGACTTGGGATTACGATGACCTCAAGGAAATGGTCGACCTCGACGCTGTTGCTGAGTTCCGCGCTCGCTCACTCAACCCTGAGCACCCCGTTCTCCGCGGCTCTGCTGAAAACGGCGACATCTTCTTCCAGCACAGAGAGGCTTGTAACAAGTTCTATGATGCTCTTCCCGCTATCGTTGAGGAGTATATGGACAAGGTAAATGCCAAGATCGGCACAAACTACAAGCTCTTTAACTACTACGGTGCACCCGATGCTGACCGTGTTATCATCGCTATGGGCTCTATCTGTGACGTTGCAGAGGAGGTTATCGACTACCTCACAGCTCAGGGCGAAAAGGTTGGTCTTATCAAGGTTCGCCTTTACAGACCTTTCGTTGCTTCCAAGCTTATCGAGGCTATTCCTGCGACAGCAAAGAAGATCGCAGTTCTCGACAGAACTAAGGAGCCCGGCTCTCTCGGTGAGCCTCTCTACCTCGACGTTGTTACAGCTCTTGCACAGGGCGGCGTTTCTGCAAAGGTAGTTGGCGGCCGTTACGGTCTCGGATCCAAGGATACTCCTCCTTCATCCATCTTCGCTATCTACGAGGAGCTTGCAAAGGACGCTCCCAAGAACGGCTTTACTATCGGTATCGTTGATGACGTTACAGGTACCTCTCTTGATGAAAAGCCCGCTCCCGATACAGCAGCTCCCGGCACTATAGCTTGTAAGTTCTGGGGTCTCGGCGGCGACGGTACGGTTGGCGCAAACAAGAACTCCATCAAGATCATCGGTGACCACACCGACAAGTATATTCAGGCATACTTCCAGTATGACTCCAAGAAGACATCCGGTATCACCATTTCTCACCTTCGTTTCGGTGATAACGCTATCAAGTCTCCTTACTATATCAACAAGGCTGACTTCGTTGCTTGCCACAACTCTGCATACCTCAAGAAGTATGACATGATAAGCGACGTTAAGCCCGGCGGTACATTCCTTCTCGACTGCGCTTGGAGCGTTGACGAGCTTGATGCAAACCTTCCTGAAAAGGTTAAGGGCTACATCGCTAACAATAACATCAAGTTCATAATCATCGACGCTACCACAATCGCTACAAAGAAGATCGGTAACGCAAAGGTTAAGAACACAGTTCTTCAGTCTGCATTCTTCTCACTCGCTAACATTCTTCCCAAGGACGAGGCTATCGAGTACATGAAGAAGGCGGCATACAAGTCCTACATCAAGAAGGGACAGGCAATAGTTGACCTCAACTATGCCGCTATCGACGCAGGCGCAGACGCTTACGTTGAGGTAGAGGTTCCTGCAGCTTGGAAGAACGCAGGTGTTGACGCTCCTAAGGCTAAGTTCGAGAGCACTCGTGAGGACCTCAACAAGTTCGTTAACAACATTGTTGCTCCTACAAACGCTATGGCAGGTGACTCTCTCCCTGTTTCCGCATTCGTTGACTACGTTGACGGTACGTTCCCTCAGGGCTCTACAGCTTCCGAGAAGCGTGGAGTTGCAGTTGCAGTTCCTTCCTGGAACCCCGAGGCTTGTATCCAGTGTAACAACTGTGCATTTGTATGTCCTCACGCTTGTATCCGTCCCTTCGCTATGACAGAGGAAGAGGCTGCAAACGCTCCTGAGGCTACAAAGTTCGCGGCTAAGCCCGTTATAAAGACAAACTACAAGTTCACAATGGCAGTATCTCCCGCTGACTGTATGGGATGTACTCTCTGCGTTAAGGCTTGTCCTGTAAACAACAATCCTAAGATGGGCACAGCTCTTGAGATGGTTCCCGCAGCTACTCAGGCTGATCAGCAGGCTCCCTGGAACTATGCTGTTGCAAACGTTTCCGAGAAGGCTGAGCTTATCAACGCTACAGTTAAGGGCTCACAGTTCAAGCAGCCCTTGCTCGAGTTCTCCGGCTCTTGCGCAGGTTGTGCTGAAACTTCTTATGCAAGACTTATCACACAGCTCTTCGGTGAGTCTATGTATATCTCCAATGCTACAGGATGCTCCTCCATTTGGGGTGGCTCTGCTCCCGCTACACCTTACACAGTAAACCGTGAGAGCGGACGCGGTCCTGCTTGGGCAAACTCACTCTTCGAGGATAACGCTGAGCATGGTCTCGGTATTCACCTCGGTCAGAAGACAATTCGCGAGAAGCTCATCCGTAAGGTAAACGAGATGGCTGCATCCGAGAAGGCTTCCGACGAATTCAAGGCTGCTGTTGAAGCATTTATGGCTACAAAGGACAGCTCCAAGGCAAACGTAGAGCCTACAAAGGCACTTATCGCAGAGCTTGAAAAGGCTGCTGCTGCAGGCTGCCCCACAGCTCCTGCTATCCTTGCTGAAAAGGACTACCTCGGCAAGAAGTCCACATGGATCTTCGGTGGCGACGGTTGGGCATATGATATCGGCTTCGGTGGTCTTGACCACGTTCTCGCATCCGGTGAAGATGTAAACATCATGGTATTCGATACTGAGGTTTACTCCAACACAGGTGGACAGGCGTCTAAGGCTTCCAATCTCGGTCAGGTTGCACAGTTCGCTGCTGCAGGTAAGGCTATCGGCAAGAAGGATCTTGCACAGATCGCTATGTCCTACGGCTACGTATACGTTGCACAGGTTGCAATGGGTGCTGATATGAACCAGCTCCTCAAGGCTCTTACAGAGGCTGAGGCTTACAATGGTCCTTCCATCATCATCGGTTACGCTCCCTGTGAAATGCACGGTATCAAGGGCACAATGCAGAACTGCCAGCTCGAAATGAAGAAGGCTGTTGAGGCTGGTTACTGGCAGATGTTCCGCTTCAATCCTGCTGCAAAGGCAGAAGGAAAGAACCCCTTCACCCTTGACTCCAAGGAGCCTACAGAAAGCTATATCGACTTTATCAAGTCTGAAAACCGTTACGCTCGTCTTGTTCAGACTGCTCCCGAAAAGGCAGAAGAGCTGTTCGCACAGGGCGAAGCAAATGCAAAGGCTAAATACGAGAGATTGAAGAAGCTCGGCGACTTCTACTCCTAATTTTTAGTCGGCACCTTTTGGTGCGACCAAAAAGGCAAGGTCATTAGAGCGTCACTCTAAAGGACAGTTTTCAAAAATACGGCATATCTCGAAAGAGGTATGGGGTATTTTGGTTTTGTGTCCACAAAAGCAGTGCTTGTCAGGAAAATTGTCAGGAAAATTGACAAGTCATAGATGAACAAAAGAAAAGGCTCCCTTGTGCAAAGGGAGCTGACGCCGAAGGCGGCTGAGGGATTGTTTTAGCGTAAATCTAATCTTCTACAATCCCTCCGTCACGGCAAGCCGTGCCACCTCCCTTTACACAAGGGAGGCTTTTTTACCTCCCGGAAGGTAATTTAGAAAAATTCATCAGATATATTTACAAAACTAAAAAAACGTGATATAATAATAGTGCCAAACGAACTTAATAATCGCGCTGATAGGTATATTTTTCTTTAGGGAATAACTATACCCTTTTTGTGCATGTCATAAACGATATCCATTTGGTAAAAATGCGACTCCCGTTTATGGTGTGCAAACGCTATCAGCGTACAAGTTCGTTTGGCGACAACTTGGAGTTCGCGTTTTTCGGTGCGCTGACTTCGGTTGGCGCACTTTTTGTATGCTGATAGGAGGATATATGAGCAAGCATATTCCAAAAAAGGTTATTGATATTACTGGCATAGAACTCACGCCAGGACAACCTGCCGTTTGTCTTGGCAACGGAGAACAAGGCTTTGAATGTTGTTGCGACGAGTGTGACTACTATTTGCTTTGTTTTCCTGAATTTGATCCAGAAAACAAAGAAGGAAATATTGTTGAAAATAAAGTTTATATTTGATGATCGTATAAAAAGGACGGGAAATTGTTAGAATTTTCCGTCCTTTCCTGTCGGTAGGAACCTATTCCATTGACTTTCCAAAACTGTCCTTAAGAGTACGTCCCCTTCGACCTTGCCTTTTTTATGCCCGATTTTCTCACCTCGCTGTATGTAGATACGGCTTCGATTTGCAATCTAATAAATCCTATTAAAAATCCCCTCAATGAAAGTTTTTGAGGGGAGTGCGAGGGGGACTTTTTTCAAAAAGTCCCCCTCGTCTAATTCTCTCGTTTCCCTCGTCAAATTCCCTCGTCTAACGTGTCAGGGCTTTTATGGCAGTTTCGGTTTTTTTAGCGTTTGGTAGCACGGACATTATGACGGCGTTGCCTATCACCACGACGCGCGCGTTTTCGGCGCACTCGGTGTCGATGAGCTGGCGTAGGGCGAGGACCTCGCCTATACGAGAGTGGCACATCCTTGCCACCGCCTGAGTCGACGTGTTGTCACGACATATAAAGACGGCAAGCTCGTAAAACGTGTCCAGTGACGACGAAAGATATATAACACATTCCTCTACATAGTCGTAGGCGCTCGCACCCGAATTTTCACCATCGTCACTACTGTCACCATCGTCGCCAAAGCCGTCACTTGCGCCATACATGGAATAAACTACGTTGTCGGGCAGGTAATCCTTTTCCCACTCGCTCGCCTCGCTTGAATATAGCTTTCCGGCAGGTAGCTCGCCGTAAATGGCACAAAACTCGTCAAAGAGCGCACGTGCATCATCGTATTTCTTCGCACATCCCGAAAACACGAGCAGAGCGAGGAGCGAGCACCCCGCCAAAAATACGGCAACACCGCGAAAACAAAGCCTGCCCCTCACCATAATCCCCCTCCGAAAATCTCACCATTTTTGTAAATTATATTCTCACAGCAATATAAATATTACAAAATAGATGTCGAAAAACGATATTGCTTTTATAATTGTATTTGCAATATGATTTTCACACTACAAAATGTCCGTCACTTTTTACATAAAAGACGCAATATATTTAGTCAAAATGCCGATTTTTAAAACGCCAAAAACACCATAAAAACCCAAAAAAGCCTTATTTTATGCTACTTTTTTGACATAAAAATATTTGTATTCGAAAAACGATATATAAAATTGAATATATACAAAGTGCCATCTTTGTATTACAATATATATGTAAGGAAGTGATAAAATAAATGCTGTTTCATCCTAACAAACATGAGAAAACGGTAATATCCGTAAGAATAGATAAAGAGCTTTTAGATAAAATTGATAAGGTGGCAAGCGACACAAATTTGTCGAGAAACGAGATTATTTGCCAGAGCATAGAGTTCGCACTTGACCACACGGAAGAGGACGAGCGCTCGTGAATTTAGTTTGATAATTACCAAGGATTGCTTTTTTGGAACCGAAGCAGTCCTTTTGTTTTTGTATCGCCTTTGCTTTGCTGTCGTCTCGCTTTTTGCCGTTGCAGGCAAGTGCGGGATTTTCTTTTCCAAAAAATAAAAAAATTCCTTTTGGCGTATTGAATATATGAGCTTTTTGTGGTATACTATGTCACGTAAGAGCATTTGCGAGAGCAAAAGCAGAGAAGAGTAAGGATACAGGCGTGAAGTGTCTGTCGGACGGGGAGTTGCTGACGGGACGAAAAGCATTTGCTTGCGGTTTGTATTCTGCATCCCGCTTCATACGGCAAGAGAGGAATTTACACGCCTTCTTTCCCTTGACGATATGCAGTTGAGGAAAAGGAGGTTTTTTTGTATGGTCTACTCAAAAAGAGAAGCGTTTTTGAGGCGTCTTATATTCGCATCGCTTTTCACCGCCATGAGCATAGTGCTCGGCAAATACATTCAGATAACGACCATGACAGTAAGATTTAGCTTTGAAAACCTGCCCATACTCGCATCGGGCATTTTGCTCGGTCCTGTGTGGGGAGCGAGTGTCGGGCTTGTCGCCGACCTTGTCGGCTGTGTGCTGGTCGGGTATGAGATAAACCCGATAATCACGGTGGGAGCCGTCGCCGTAGGTGGCGTATGTGGCTTTACCTACCGTGTGATACGTGCAAAAAGCAATAACATCCGCATCGGCGTATCGGTCGCACTTGCGCATCTCTTTGGCTCGGTGCTATTGAAATCGCTCGGCTTTTTCGTCTACTACAGCACGCCGTATCAGGTTGTCGCACTTGAAAGGCTCGGTGTCTACACGCTTATTTCGGCCGCCGAGATAATAGCCCTTTGCTTGATTTTTTCAAACAAGGGCATTAAAATACTCACAGAAAGGCTTTGACATGGACTACACCCAAGCGCTTGAATATATCCACAAAATAAGCTGGACGGGAAGTCGCCCGGGCCTTGACCGAATAAAAGAGCTGTGCCGTCTTATCGGAAACCCACAAAATCGACTGAAATTCATACACGTCGGCGGTACGAACGGCAAGGGCTCGTTTTGCTCCATGCTTGAAAGCGTCCTGCGAAAATCGGGCTATAAGACGGGACTTTACACATCTCCCTACGTGCGCTATTTCAACGAGCGAATGGCAGTAAACGGCAAGATGATAGCCGATGAAGCCCTCGCAGAGATAGTTACCTACGTGAGCGAGTTTGCAGAAAAAATGAGCGATAAGCCGACGGAGTTTGAGCTTATATGCGCGGTCGCATTTGAATACTTCGCAAGAGAGAGGTGCGACGTCGTAATTCTTGAGGTCGGGCTTGGCGGTCGACTTGACGCGACGAATATAATAGAGACATCTATCCTTTCCGTCATTACGGGAATTGCCCTCGACCATACGGCAATTCTTGGCGACACAAAGGAAAAAATAGCAAGTGAGAAGGCAGGGATAATAAAGCCCGCTACCCCCGTAATCTACGGAGGCGAGGACAAGAGCTGTGAGGAAGTAATTCGCAAAAAAGCAGAGTGCGAGGGCGCTCCTTTTTCTGTTGTCGATAGATCTGCTCTTGTCGTCAAGGAAATGACGGTGGAGGGGACAGTATTCGATTTTCTCGGTTTTTGTAACGTAAAGTTGTCACTTTTGGGTGATTATCAGCCCTACAACGCCACGACAGTTATTACTGCAATAGAAAAATTGCGCTCGCTCGGTATGGAAATTCCCGACAGCGCAGTCTATTCGGGGTTTGAGTGCGCAGAGTGGAGAGCTCGATTTGAATTGCTCTCTCGCTCGCCTTGCGTCGTCTTTGACGGAGGTCACAATCCCGAGGGCGTCGATGCGGCTGTAAGAAGCGCAGAGAAGTATTTTCCCGATACACGAATAAACGTTCTGACGGCAGTTATGGCAGACAAGGACTACCGATACATAGCAGAGCGAATTGCATCGGTGGCGAAAAGAGTTTACACCGTTACTCCCGACAACCCCCGTGCACTTAAGGCGCAGGAATATGCGCAGGTTTTTGCCTCGCTTGGCGTCGAGAGTATCGCCTGCGAGAGTGTCGCTGACGGAGTGGAAAGGCTGTTTTCTTCATCGAAAAATGATGGTGCGCCCGCACTTGTCTGTGGCTCGCTCTATATGTACGAGGAGGTCGCAAGGACACTCGGTAAGTGAAACGAGAGAGCAAAAGCAAAGCAAAAAATTGAAACAAAATTGAAATAATATTGAAATAATATTGAAAAAGCCTACCACGCTTTGTGGTAGGCTTTTGTGCTTGATTTGTGTATAGAGCTATGCGTTTTTGGAAAAAGCAGTTTTCAGAATGAAATATTGTCGGGGTCGTGTCCCGAGCCACCGAGATAAGGGAGTGCATCAAGCGTCTGCATTTCGCTCTCTGAAAGCTCAAAGTGGAATATCTCCATATTCTCCTTTATGCGCTCGGGCGTTACCGATTTCGGCAATGGCAAAACTCCGTTTTGCAGGCAGTAGCGCAGGTGCACCTGTGCTGTGGAAACATCGTGATTTTCAGCTATTTTAGCTATCGTCTCATTGCTCAAGGCAAGCCCACGATTAAGGGGTGCCCACGCCTCGATAAGTACGCCTTTTTGTCTACAATAGTTTACAGTTTCAGGGGTTGTTTGACCTATGTGATACTCTATCTGATTGACTGCGGGGAGTATCTCTACCGTCTTTAAAAGCGCATCAAGATGCTTTGGCATAAAGTTGCTGACACCTATGCTTTTTATTTTTCCTGCACGCTTTGCGTCCTCAAGCGCACGCCAAGTCTCTGCATTTGCCGTCTCCCACTCCTCGCGTATGCAGGCGGGACGTGGCCAGTGTATGAGATAGAGGTCAAGATAGTCGAGCGAGAGTGCCTCCAGACTCGCATCAAGCGCAGAAAGAGCCTTTTCGTAAGTGTGCTCGGTATTCCACAGCTTGCTCGTCACGAAAATTTCCTCGCGTGCAATTCCCGATTTCTTTATCGCCTCGCCCACGCTCTGCTCGTTTTTGTAGTATGCGGCGGTGTCGATGTGGCGGTATCCAAGCTCCAAGGCGAGCATAGTCGAGCTCACACAAAGCTCTCCGTCGGGTGTGCGCCAAGTGCCGTAGCCCACGCAGGGAATAGAGTTTCCGTCATTGAGAACAAGGGGAGTACGCGCATTTTCCATTTCTTTTCCTCCGTTTTTTCTTTGTAAATTTATTTTACCACAAAACGCTCCTGCTTGCAATGGGTTTTTGATTTTTGCCTGATTTTTTGAGAGGCAGGTGGCGATGCTTTGCTTTGAAATTTTATAAAAGTATGAATTTTTACAAAAATCGTTTACAAGGGCTGTTTTATGTGATATAATAATATGAATATATATAATATAATGCGTGTATTGCGCGCGCACACGTATGAAAACGACAAAAAAGCAAAAGCGAGGTGCAGAAAATGAAATGTCCCGCATGTCAGTGCCAGGACCTTAAGGTGCTTGACTCACGCCCCATTGAAGAAAGAAACAGTATAAAAAGGCGCAGAGAATGCGTCGGGTGCGGAAAGCGCTTTACCACCTATGAGGTAATAGACTCCGTACCGATAACCGTCTTGAAGAAGGACGGAAGCAGAGAGTTTTTTGACCGTCACAAGCTCCATTCGGGCATTCTCAAGGCGTGCCAGAAGCGCCCTGTCGATACCGAGGCAATAGTCAGCGAGATAGAGAGCGAGCTGACAAACTCGCTTGTCGGCGAGATAAGCACGACGGATATAGGAAATATGGTAATGCACAAGCTACAGACGCTTGATGCAGTTTCCTATGTAAGATTTGCGTCTGTCTATCGTGAATTCAAGGACATAGACACATTCCTTGAGGAGCTGAACAGAGTTATCCGTCATGGTGAAAAGGCCGGCAAAAAGGAAAAATGAATACAAAAGTCCACAGGAGATAAAAATGATTAAGAGTATGACCGCCTTCGGCAGAGCAAAGCTCGAGGGTACAGAAAAGGACATAACAGTAGAGATCAAATCCGTCAACAGTAGATTTTTCGACTGTACGGTAAAGCTTCCGAGAGCGTACACAGCGCTTGAGGAAAGGATAAAATCCTATTTAAAGACAAATGCGATAAGCAGAGCAAAGATAGACGTTTCCATCTCCGTCGAGGACCATACCTCCTACGACGGCGCACTCTCTGTCGATATGGAGTATGCGAGGGCGTATATAGACGCTCTGCACACCCTGCGCGACGAGTTTTCGCTCCCTGACGATATCAGCGTTATGAGAGTGGCGCAAAACCACGATGTCTTTACTCACAAAAAGCAGGAGACCGACGTTGAAGCGGACTGGGAGATCATCGAAAAGGCGCTTTCGTCTGCTGTCGAGCAGTACACACAGATGAGAGAGGCGGAGGGCAGGCGTACAGAGAGTGACATTACCTCAAAGCTGGAGCTCATTCGCGAGTATGCAAAGGAGATAGAGAAAATTTCCCACACCGACAAGGTCGGCTACGGCGACAAGCTGAAGGCACGACTTTCTGCGCTCCTTCAGGACAACGGAATAGAGGTGGAGGAGTACAGGATACTCTCCGAGGTCGCTATCTATGTAGACAAGATAGCCATAGACGAGGAGCTTGCAAGGCTTGACAGCCACATCAGCGCCTTCTACGAGATAGCGTCGGCAGAAGAGCCGTCAGGCAGAAAGCTCGACTTTCTCATGCAGGAGATGAACCGAGAGACAAACACCATCGGCTCGAAGGCAAACAACGTTTCTATCGCTCGCATAGTGGTAAACATCAAGGGCGAGCTTGAAAAAATAAGAGAGCAGATACAAAACATTGAGTAAGAGGACAGCGATATGAAGTTTATCAATATTGGATTTTCAAATCTCGTGGCGGCAAGCAGGATTGTCGCTATAGCAAACCCCGACTCAGCCCCCATAAAGAGACTTGTTCAGGACGCAAAGGACGACAACAGAATTATTGACGTCAGCTGTGGAAGAAGAACAAGAGCAGTCATAATCACAGACAGCGAGCACGTTATCCTCTCGGCTATCCAGCCCGAGACAATTTCAAACCGCCTATACGACGCATCGGCAGACGATGATGAAGCGTCGGATGACGAGCAGTAAGATGTTTATAAAAAAATAAAATATAAAATCAACATTTGAGGAGTTATTATGATTTACCCAACAATTGCAGAACTTACAAAAGGAAAATTCAACCGCTATGAGCTTGTAATCGGCGCGGCAAAGTGCGCACGCCTTGTGACAGAGGAGTATGTTGCACAGCGTGAAAAGGCGGAGAAGATGATAGCAAACCGCGAGACCGACAAGCCCCTCGCTTCACTCGTAAATCCCGAGTACAGAGATCAGAAGGCTGTCAAGATAGGCATAGGCAGACTCAAGGACGGCACCCTCACTCTTGTTCGTGCTTCCGAGCAGGCCGAGGCAACAGAAGAGAAGACAGAAGCAGAAGAATAATTTAAAAAACAAAATCTGAGAAAGGAGCATTAAGGAATGAGAAAATACGTAAATGTACGCCCACTTGATGCTCCCTATCATATTGACAAGCCCTACACCTACCATATCGACGACGAGGCAACACTCGACAATCCCATTTCGGTGGGAAGTCTCGTGTGTGTGCCATTCGGTCGATCAACTCGCACACGCTATGGCGTTGTGTGTGGCTTCGAAGCCCCCGACGCTGATGTAAGGACAAAGCCGATAATTTCGGTGCTCCCCGAAAGATATTCTCTTTCAGAGGAGATGCTTGGGCTCTGCTATTTTTTGCGTGAGCACACGCTTTGCTCGGTGGGAGACGCCGTACATGCGATGATACCTGCCCCTGTATTCAGTCCGACGGGGCCAAGGAATTTAAACCTTGAGCGCAGGTACGCTATCTCGCTTTCAAGGGAGGCGATATGCGAGCTTGTAGACGGCAGGGGCGTAGAGGGCATAAAGCCACTTCGCAGCAGCACACACAGACAGATTTTGTCGGCGCTGCTGTCGGGCGAAAAGCTGCAGTCGGAGCTTGAAAAGGAAACGGGTGCGACGACATCACAGCTTTCCTCGCTCGTGCAAAAGGGGATAATAACCTACACAGAGCAGGAAATTATACGAAACCCTTATTCCGACATTCCCGTCACCGATACCGAGGAGATAGTCCTAAACACCTCACAGCACTCGGCATACGAGACCTTGTGTGACTTGTACGATGAGGATAAGGCGAATTGTGCTCTGCTCTACGGCGTTACGGGAAGTGGAAAAACCAAGGTCATCATGAAAATGATAGACAAGACCCTCGCAGAAGGTCGAGGGGTAATAATGATGGTGCCCGAAATATCACTCACCCCGCAGACTGTGGGTATATTCTGCCGTCGCTACGGCGACAGAGTGGCGGTGATACATTCCTCGCTCTCGGAGGGCGAGCGCTTTGATGGCTGGCGCAGGATAGCCGACGGTCGAGCTGATCTCGTTATCGGTACTCGCTCGGCAGTTTTTGCACCCCTGAAAAATCCCGGACTTTTCGTTATTGACGAGGAGCACGAGCACACATACAAGTCGGATATGGCACCGAAATACCACACGCGCGATGTCGCGGCATACAGGGCGGGGAAGAACAATTCTCTCGTCTTGCTTGCCTCTGCTACGCCGTCTGTGGAGAGCTTTTACCGCGCAAAGCGGGGAATATACACCCTTGTTGAATTGCGCCATCGCTACGGCAACTTCTCTTTGCCCGAGTGCGAGGTCGTGGATATGAGGGAGGAAATGAAAAACGGAAACACCTCTATCATAAGCGCCCCCCTTGCGCATCACCTGAACGAGACTATGCAAAGGGGCGAGCAGGCGATAGTTTTTCTTAATAGACGAGGATACAACTCGTTTTTGAATTGCAAGGAGTGCGGTCACGTTATCACTTGTCCGCATTGTAGCGTTTCACTCACCTTCCATTCGGGCGGCGGGGGATACCTTATGTGTCACCTCTGCGGATACCGTGAGAGTCCTGTGAGGGTTTGCCCCGAATGTAGCAGCAAGCACATTTCCTATTCAGGAACAGGTACACAAAAGGCAGAGAGCGAGATATGCTCGTTTGTGGGAGATGCGAGCGTCATGAGAATGGACGCTGATACGGCATCGGGCAAGCAGGCGTATGATCGAATGCTTGGTGACTTCCGAGCGCACAGATACGACGTGCTGTTAGGCACACAGATGGTAGCAAAGGGACACGATTTCCCCGATGTTACGCTGGTCGGCGTGCTTTTGGCGGACACATCTCTTTATGTAAGCGATTTTCGTGCCTCCGAGCGCACATTTTCCTTGCTCACACAGGTAATAGGCAGAGCGGGCAGAGCGAAGGCAGGTGGCAAGGCGATAATACAGACCTACGCCCCTGACAATGATGTTATCGGTCTTGCCTGCAAGCAGGATTACGACAGCTTCTATGAGAGGGAGATACAGCTGCGGCGCGCACTTTCGTTCCCGCCGTTTTGCGATATGGTCCAGCTTACTCTGACCGCATCAGACGAGCTGCTACTTATGCGTGAGGCAAGGGCGCTATCTGACGAGTGTGTTGCACTCGCCAAGAGCGAGTACGCAGAGCAGCCTATGGTCATATTTGGTCCCTTTGAGGCGCAGACCTACAAGGTGCTTGAGAAATACAGAATGAGAATGATTATAAAATGCAGACTTAATTCGAGGACGCGGGAGTATTTTTCGCGACTTATGTGCAAGTATGCAGATAAAAAGGATATAACACTTTCGTCGGATTTCAACCCGACGAGCATTTGATCAGGAGAACACAAATGGCAATACTTAAAATAGTCAAGACGGACGACCCTATATTGAGAAAGACATCTCGTCCCGTCGAAGAAATAACACCAAGAATACTTACCTTGCTCGACGACATGAGAGAAACTCTGCATGCGGCGAACGGCTGTGGACTTGCGGCAGTGCAGGTCGGTGTCTTGCGCAGAATTGCGATAGTGGAGACGGAGGACGGCGAGCTTATCGAGTTGATCAACCCCCAGATAATCGCAAAGGCAGGTCGTCAGGAGGAGGCAGAGGGCTGTCTTTCTATCCCTGGACAGTGGGGAATAACACGCCGTCCGAGAGCCGTTACAGTACGAGCTATGAACAGAAACGGCGAGATGTTTGAGGTGAGCGGAAAGGACCTCACCGCACGCGCATTCTGCCACGAGATAGATCATCTCGATGGGAAGCTTTTCACTGATGTGACTGTGCGTATGCTTTCAGCCGACGAAATCGAGCAGGGCTAATGTGCGCCTACGGCTTGACGCCTTTGGGCGTAAACACATTTTCCAACCTCTCAACAACACAAATAAAAGGACAAACATATGAGAATACTTTTTATGGGCACGCCTGAAATTGCGGCGACCTGTCTTTGTCGCTTGCTCGACGACGGTCACGATGTAATTGCGGCAGTCAGCCAGCCCGACAAACCGAAGGGCAGAAAATATATACTTACTCCGCCTCCTGTAAAGGAGCTTGCACTCGCTCGTGGTATTCCCGTTTATCAGCCCGAAAAGATGAAGGACGGCGAGTTTGAAGCCCTGATAAACGAGCTCAAGCCCGAGCTTATCGCAGTTGTCGCTTACGGCAAAATATTGCCCTCGTTTGCGCTCGACTACCCCAAATACGGCTGTATCAATGTGCATGCCTCTCTCCTTCCCAAGTACAGAGGAGCCGCACCTATGCAGAGAGCCATTATGGACGGCGAGAGCGAGACGGGCGTCACCATTATGTATATGGCAGAGGGACTTGTCACGGGCGATATGCTTATGCAGGAGAGCTTCCCCATTTCAAGTGACGATGACTTTGGCACAGTCCACGACCGCACGGCAGAGATGGGCGCGAGAATGCTTTCCGAGGCAGTAGTGCTTCTCGAAGAAGGAAAGCTCACTCGCACGCCACAGGACGATTCACAGTCAAACTATGCTAAAAAGATAGAAAAAGAGGACTGCGAGCTTGACTTTACAAAAAGCGCTCGCTCGCTCGACTGTCAGATAAGAGGACTTTGTCCCATTCCCTTGGCATACACCACCACCCCTGACGGCAAAAAGCTGAAGATAGCTCGTGCATACGCCTCTGAAGGAAAGGGCGAGTGCGGTCGCGTGCTTGAATGTGATGCAAAGGGCGAGGGTAGAATTGTCGTAGGCTGTGGAGAGGGAGTGCTCGTTATAAGCTCGCTTATTCCGGAGGGCAAGAGCAAAATGTCCTCCTCCGACTTCATCAGAGGAAGAAAAATAAACGAAAACGATATCCTCGGCGCAAAATAAGCAGCCCTTGCTATGTGGCGCCGTAATCAGCGAAAGGATAAAAGGAAAAATTATGTGGTTTTTCTATGATTACTACTATATAGTGCTTGTTTTGCCTATGGTACTGCTTGCACTCTATGCGCAATTCAAGGTCAATTCGACCTTCAAGAAATACAGTACTGTCCGTACAATGCGAGGCACGACGGGCTATGACAGTGCGAGAATGATACTCGACAAAAACGGACTTTACGATGTGAAAATCGAGAGAGTGGCAGGAAATCTTTCCGACCACTACGACCCCCGTACAAACACTGTGCGACTTTCCGATGCTGTGTATTCAAGCTCGTCGGTCGCCGCCGTCGGTGTCGCCGCTCACGAGGCAGGACACGCTGTGCAGTACGCCATCGGATATTTCCCTATCCGTCTGCGTGCCGCTATAATCCCTGTTACCAACATCGGCTCGTATCTTTCGATACCGCTTATTATTCTCGGTATGCTTCTTGCAGGTGGTGAAACGCTTGCCTATATCGGCGTTTTGCTCTTTTCACTTACCGCAGTTTTTCAGCTTATTACTCTGCCTGTAGAGTTTAATGCGAGCCGTAGAGCTATCTCTGCTCTGCGCGAGAGCTACCGATTTGAAGAAAATGAAATTTCGGGCGCACGCTCGGTATTGAACGCCGCCGCTATGACCTATGTCGCCGCACTCGCAGTTGCACTTGCGCAGCTGCTCCGACTTGTGCTTATCGTAGGAGGCTCGTCATCGCGCCGTAGATGACAAGGTGTAAACAAAACTTTACAAAAAACAAAAAAGACGAGAAAGAAATCGGGAAAGGAAGAAAACAATGGATGTTCGCAGACTTGCATTCAATATGCTTTGCCGAGCAGAGCAAGAGGACACCTATGTAAATCTTATGTTGTCGGGCGCTCACGCCATTTCTTCAGACGAGCGACGCTTTCTCACAGCGCTTTTGTATGGTGTCACCGAGAGGCGCATTACCCTGGACTACTATATGGCGATACTTGCACATCGCCCGAAGGATAAAATAGACAACTATGTAAAAAATATATTGCGCATAGGTCTTTACCAGCTTATGTATATGGACAAGGTGCCTGCATTTGCCGCCGTCGACGAGTGTGTCAAGATGGCGAGAAACAAGGGTGAAGCGGCGTTTGTAAACGCTGTACTCCGCGCATATGAGCGTGAGCGTGAGAGCCTCTGTCCTCCTCCGAGAGAGAAAAACCTCGCTCGCCATATGTCGATTGCATACTCCTTTCCTACCGCTATTGTGCGACTGTTTTTAGAGCAGTATGGGGAAGCAGAAACGGAAAAGCTCCTGCAGGCGTATTGTGAGCCGTCCCCCCTTTGCTTGCGCGTAAACACAAAATTCGTCACACGCGACAAGCTCCTTTCAGAGATAATTTCACGCGGATATGAGGCTTCATCTGACAAGTATTCCCCGGACGGAATAGTCGTGTATTCAAGTGTGCCTCCTGTCTCGCTTTGTGGATACCAGCAGGGATTTTTCTATGTGCAGGACACCGCCTCGCAGGTGGCGTCACAGGCTCTCTCGCCTACACCTAAATCCCTGATAATAGACACCTGTGCTTGCCCGGGTGGAAAGAGCTACAGCGCTGCCTTGCTTACAGGAGACGACTGCGAGGTAATAGCTCTCGACTACTCCGAGTCAAAGCTTCCGCTTATCGAAAATGGCGCTCGCCGTCTTGGAATAAAGAGCGTGCGCTCATACTGTCACGACAGCCGTACACCCAAGAGTGAATATGTAGGTAGCGCCGATTTCGTTATTTGTGATGTGCCCTGCTCGGGGCTTGGCGTGCTTTCCAAAAAGCCTGACCTGCGCTATCGTGATACCGACTTTTCGTCACTCTCTCCGCTTCAGTATGAAATTATGTGCGCATCAGCGCAGTATCTTCGTGTGGGCGGCGTGATGCTTTACTCCACCTGTACGCTCAACAAAGCGGAAAACGAGGACAATGTGCGCCGTTTCCTCGACGAGCAAGAGGGCTTCGAATTGGAGGACTTTTCTGTCGGTGAGCTTAAGAGTGAAGACGGAATGTTAACGCTATTCCCCCACAAGCATGGCTGTGACGGATTCTTCATGGCAAGAATAGTAAGAAAAAAGTGACGCTATTTTGAAATTAAGGATACATAAATGAACGAAAATATCACACAAAGCGCAAAAACAGATATACTGTCGCTGTCCCTTGATGAGCTTACTGCGCTCGTCGAGAGCTACGGACAGCCGAAATACCGGGCGCGCCAGATATTTACCCCTATAATGCAGGGCACGCCTGTGTCGGAAATAACAAATCTGCCAAAGTCGCTCCGCGAGAGGCTTGAAAGTGACTGCGAGTGGAGACTGCCACAGGTAGAAAAGAAGCTGACATCAAAAATTGACGGCACGATAAAGTATCTTTTCCGCCTCTTTGACGGCGAGTGTATAGAGAGCGTGCTTATGAGATACAAGCACGGAAACACCTTGTGTATTTCAAGTCAGGTCGGATGCAGAATGGGATGTGCATTTTGCGCATCCACCATCGGTGGCAGGGTGCGAAACCTTGCCCCCTCCGAGATGCTGGGACAGATAATCGCCGCCCAGCTCGATTCAGGCGAGCGTGTGTCGAATGTGGTAATGATGGGCATAGGCGAGCCACTTGACAATTTTGAAAATGTGAAAAAGTTTCTTCAGCTGGTGAATTGCGATGACGGACTTAATATCGGCTATCGTCATATCTCGCTTTCCACTTGCGGACTTGCGGATAAGATACGTGAGCTTGCGACAGAGGAACTTCCTATAACGCTTTCCATCTCGCTCCACGAGAGCGACGACGAGAGGCGCTCTGCAATAATGCCGATAAACAAGAAATTCTCCATTGACGCGCTGCTTTCAGCGTGTGTGGATTACTACAACACTACGAAAAGGCGTATTTCCTTTGAATATACGCTGATAGCGGGCAAAAACGATACACGCGAAAATGCGAAAAGCCTCGCCGTTCTCTTAAAGAAGTATTTTGACGGCACAGGTGCGCCCTTGCATGTAAACCTTATAAGAGTAAACGAGGTGGACGGCAAGTCCTTCAAGAGAGGCTCGCGCGATTCGGTAAAGGCGTTTGCCGACCTGCTTTGTGCGCAGGGCATAGTTGCTACAGTGCGCCGTCGACTTGGCAGTGATGTTAATGCGGCGTGTGGGCAGTTACGAAGACAAAGTAATCAGGGGTAGGTGTGGTTGACGCCTTTGGGCATAAGCACAAGCAAAAAAATTATTTTATTAGTTGTTCGTCACCAATAGACGCGACTTGTGCATAAATTCATTTTGTTTAAGGATGAAAACCTTCGGTTTTCTTCCAATGGATTATATTTTTGCTTGTTTTTTTCGAATGCTCCCTCCGACGTATGCAAATACGGAACACGCCGTCGCATAGTCGAAATGTGCGCAAAGCATAGCTTCGCTTCATTTCTCGTTGCTTTGGGCTTTCCGTCGGCGAAAACAATCATTTAGATTGTTTTCTGCCTTGTCACTCTCGGTCGCATTCAAAAAATTCTGCTCCAAACTCGTCTAACCACACACCCATAGCCGTTACGTTAAGTAAAACCGTAATGTTTTTGAAGTTACATCCTATAAATTTGAACAACCAACTAAACAACGTGAGGAAATAATGATATTTTTTGCAAAAAGTGACAGAGGCAGAGTAAGAGAAGAAAATCAGGACAGCTACGGCATTTCCGAGTCGCAGGGCAAGTATCTGCTCGCCGTCGTGTGTGACGGAATGGGTGGAGCCGCAGGCGGAAAGATAGCCGCAAAGCTCGCCTCGAGAACATATCTTGACAAGTTCGCATTTTTCTACTCCGACCGATTCGATGATGACGAGGAGCAGATGGTCACTCCGTTTGAAATAAAGAGAATATTCAGCAATGCTGTTTACGCCTCCAACAAGGTGGTATATGAAAAGGCGATGGAGGACTCGGAGCTTCGTGGAATGGGCACGACGCTTACTTCAGCCTTGATAATAGGACAGGTGCTCTATACTGCAAACGTAGGCGACAGCCGAGTTTACGTAATAAGAGACGGCGAGGCACAGAGGATAACGAAGGACAACTCCTATGTGCAGCAGCTTGTCGACCTCGGCAAGATAAGCGAGGAGGAGGCAAGGAGCTATCCCGGAAAAAATCTTATTACCAAGGCGCTTGGCGTGGGTGAGGAGATAGAGCCTGACTTTACCTGCACCTCACTTGAGGAGGGCGATGTTATCCTGCTTTGCTCTGACGGACTTTCAAATTCCGTCACCGACACCGAGCTTGCCGAGATACTTTCCTCTGAAGGCGACGGCGAGCAGAAGATAAATTATCTTATCCAGTATGCAAACATTCAGGGCGGCGAGGACAATGTCACCGCAGTCATTATAGAGTATTGATACAAGAGGTAGAATATAGATGAATGCTGAAAAATATATAGGAAAAATCCTCGACAGCAGATACGAGGTAAAGACCGTCATAGGCAAGGGTGGCTCTGCCTGTGTTTTCGGGGCAGAGGACAAGCTCCTTTCCCGTACTGTCGCACTCAAAATCCTTGAGGACGACAAAAACGAGTTTTGCCTGAACACTAAGAGCTTTGACACAGAGGCGAAGGCTATTTCCATGCTCTCACATCCCAATGTGGTAAATGTCTATGACATTTCCGTCGGTGGTGCTGTAAAATATATAGTTATGGAGCATGTGGAGGGAATAACCCTGCGCACCTACCTCAATCACAGAAAGGTGCTCCCACCCTCTGAGGTAGTCAGCTGTGCACGTCAGGTCCTTCGTGCGCTTCGTGAGGCGCACAACAAGGGCATTGTCCACAGAGATATAAAGCCCCAGAATATTATGATAATGAAAAACGGACAGATAAAGGTGGCTGATTTTGGCATCGCCCGTCTGCCCGACCGAGACAGATTCTTGATACCCGACCGCTCTATCGGTACTGTGCATTACATCAGTCCCGAGCAGGCGAGAGGTAACGCAGTAGACGCGCGAAGCGATGTTTACTCGCTCGGTATCGTTATGTATGAGATGGCGACAGGTGTCCGTCCCTTCGAGGCGGAAAACCCCTCTGATGTCGCAATAATGCAGGTGACAGACACTCCTGTCCGTCCCAGCGAGGTAAATCCCAGCATTCCGCGTGAGCTTGACTCCGTTATAATGTGCGCTCTCGCAAAAAAGCCTGAAAACAGATACGAATCCGCTCAGGATATGCTCCGCGTGCTTGAGCGTATGAGCTTTGTAAAAAAGACAAGCCCTTCTGCGACAAAGAGCGCTCCGTCGCTTCTCGATGTTCTGAAAAAGAAATTGCCGAAGGAAATACTTCCTCGTGAAGAGGAGGTCGAGGAGCTTGTAGCAAAGGAGGAGCCTGTCAGCGAGTACGAGGACACTATGGAAATTCCCATAGCCACCGACAGTGCTATTGAAAAGGAATTTGAAAAGGTGCTCTCCCCTTATGCCTTTGACGAGGTGGACTATGACGAGCCTGATGACGCTCCTGTTGAGGAAGCTCCCGCAGTCGATGAAGCTCCTGTTGAGGAAGCTCCCGCAGTCGAAGAAGCTCCCGCGTTTGAGGAAACGCCCATGTTCGAAGAGGCTTCCGAGCTTGAAGAGGCTGTCGAGCCCGAGGAGGCTCCTGCGTTTGAAGAGGCCCCTGTATCAGACGAGGGCGAGACAAGAGAGTTCAGCATAGACGATGTCCTTACTTTGCTCAACCGTGGCAATGACGACACTGCCCCTGTAGAAAAAACAGAAGAAAAAACAGAAGAAAAAATAGAAGAAAAGGCAGAAGAAAAGGCAGAGAGTGAGCATCACAGCCACCATCACAGCCATCACCACAGCCATCATCATAGCCATCATGGACACCACAGTCATCACCACCACAGACACCATCACAAAAAGCATCGTGCAGGCGGTGGCAACACCAAGCGCAACGCCCTTATTGCATCAGCTATAATTTTGTTTGTCGCTATCGTTGCTTCGGTTACATTGCTTTTTGCATACTTTACGCAGGAATACGAGGTGCCGAAATACGTAGGCTACCATTACTCCACCATATCCGACACAGGACTGTTCAAGTTTGATACAACCCTTGAGCATTCCAGCTATCCCGAGGGCACTATAGTTTCGCAGACACCTGCAGAGGGTGAAAAGCTCAACAGAGGCGGAAAGATTTCACTTGTTGTGAGCCGTGGACCTGCAATGAGCGAGCTTCAGCTTCCTGAGGGCTACACAGTCGAATATGTAAAGACGGAATTGCCCAAGCTCTTGTTGCAGAGCTATTCCATCAGTGCGACTGTCGTCTTTGAGTATGAGTATAGCGACACAGTCGAAAAGGGATGCATATTCGAATACTCTGGACTTGTGCAGGACGGAGGCATCGTCGTTATCAGAGCGAGCGCAGGCGAGGAGCCTGAATATGCTACTATGCCCGAGCTTGTCGGGATGCGACTTTCCGATGCATACAAGATGCTTGAAGAGAATGACATCGCCTACGAGATAGTGGTTTCCGAGGAGGCGACTGATGCGAGCGCAGGCAAGGTAATAGACCAGAGCGTATCTTCAGGCGAGCAGGTAGAGAAGCTCGTTAAATCGGCAAAGGTAACTATTACAGTAGGTGCGTTGTCCAAATGAGTAATATTTGCGGAAAAGTAGTAAAGGGGCTTGGCGGTCTTTACGAGGTCGAGAGCTTCCTCGAAAACGAGAGGATATTTTGTCGCGCGAGAGGGATATTCCGTCACGATGACACCAAGGTGCTTGTAGGTGACAATGTGGTCGTGGAAATGGACACCCCGGACAGCGCAGTAATAAGCGAGATAAGCGAGCGCAAAAACTCGCTTATCCGTCCCCCTCTTGCAAACATAGATATAATTTTCACCGTTGTGGCTACGGCAAAGCCCACGCCTGTGCTTGAGACGCTTGACAAGCTCATTGCGATTTCCGAGCATAATGGAATAAGCGTAGTGCCTGTATTTACAAAGACGGACATATCGTCAGCAGACGAATTTCTTCATATATATAAAGGCGCAGGCTATGACGCCTTTGCTATCAGCTCGCAGACGGGCGAGGGGATATGTGAATTGAAGGAATATATATCGCGTGTGCTCACAGACGGCAAGTGCGCCGCATTTGCAGGTGCGTCGGGTGTAGGCAAGTCCACACTATTGAATGTGCTTTTTCCCTCGCTTGAATTAGCGACAGGTGACATCAGCCACAAGATTTCGAGAGGAAAGCACACCACTCGCCATGTTGAAATATTTAAAGTAAACGAAAAGGACGGCAAGTGCGGATACCTCGCAGACACACCGGGCTTTAGCCTGCTGGATTTCGTGCATTTTGACTTTTTCTCGCTTGAAGAGCTTTTGCCCTGCTTTTGCGAGTTTGAAAAGTACGCTTGTGACTGTCGCTACAGCGACTGCTCGCATACAAACGAGCAGGCAAGTGAGTGTGGCATAGTCGCCGCCGTCGAGCGTGGCGAGGTGGCGAAATCCCGTCACGAGTGCTACAAAAATCTTTATTTCATATTGAAAACTAAAAAAAATACGCAATTTTCTAAAAAAAGTATTGACAAACAGAAATAATTGTTGTATAATACTTGCGTTATCCTAAGACAGCAGGTTCCCGTAAAGGTGTTTGACACTCTCCTGCCGAGGTGCGATTTATATATTTTACAGTATATTTATCCTTTTCTCGGAGACTGTCGTTTTACGGGAGAAGGATTTTTTTATTCAGATAATATTATACGGAGGTTAAAAAATGCCAAGTCAGAAAATTCTTGAACAAAAGCAAGAAGTTGTGAAGGTACTTGCCGATAAGATGCGCAATGCAGCTGCCGGCGTGCTTGTTAAATACGAAGGCATTACCGTTGAGGACGATACAAAGCTCCGTGCTGCTCTTCGTGCAGCAGGTGTTGAATACACCGTTATGAAGAACTCTCTTATCGGCAGAGCATGCGATGAGGTTTCTTACGGTGATATGAAGCAGTACCTCACAGGAATGAACGCTATTGCAATAAGCGAAAAGGACCCCATAGCTCCCGCTAAAATTATGAAGGAATATGCCGAAAAGGTACAGTCCTTCGAAATCAAGGCAGGCTTCGTTGACGGAGCAGTTGTTGATGCTGCTGCTATCGATGCTCTCGCTTCAATTCCTTCAAAGGAACAGCTTATCGTAAAGATGATGGGCAGCATGATGGCACCCCTTTATGGATTTGCATATGCTCTTCAGGCTATCATCGACAAGGGTGGCGTAGCAGAGGAAGCTGTTGAGGCTCCCGCTGAGGCTCCCGCTGAGGCTCCCGCAGAGGCTACAGAAGCTCCCGCTGAGGCGTAATTATCAGCGAAACACAAATTAAGAAAATAAAAATTCAGAAATAAATCGGAGGATTTAAAAATGGCAAACGAAAAGACAACACAGATCCTTGACCTCGTTAAAGGTCTTACAATTCTTGAACTCAACGATCTCGTAAAGGCTCTTGAAGAAGAGTTCGGCGTAAGCGCAGCTCCTGTTGCAGTAGCAGCAGTTGGTGGCGCAGCTCCCGCAGCAGCTGCTGAGGAGAAGACAGAGTTCGACGTTATCCTTAAGGCTGCAGGCGCTAAGAAGCTTGAGGTTATCAAGGCAGTTCGTAACATCACAGGTCTTGGACTTAAGGAAGCTAAGGACATGGTTGAGGGCGCTCCTAAGACTGTTAAAGAGGCAGTTTCTAAGGACGAGGCTGACAAGATCGCTGCTGAGCTTACTGCTGCTGGCGCAGAAGTTGAGCTTAAGTAATTTTAGTCCGTATAAGGCAAAGACACACACGCACCTGTTCGTGTGTGTCTTTTTCTTTTGTCTATCGGGCTTGGTGCCTTTGGGCATAAGCACAAGCAAAAATATTTTTTTATTTGTTATTCGTTACACACAGACGCATCTTGTGTATAAACTGATTTTAATCTAACGTTGAAAACCTACGGTTTTCTTCCAAAGGATTGTATTTTGCTTGTTTTTTCCGTTTTCTTTGCTCAGCGTATGTAAATACGCTTCTCGCTCGAAAACGAAAAATTCTGCTCCAAATCCACCGTCGCCCTCGGGCTTGGTGTATTTTGGCATAAGCACAAACAAAAAAGTATTTTATATGTTTACCGTTTGTGCATAGACTTTTTCTATGCATAAGCTCTTCTTTTTTATGGTTGAAATCCACTGTCGCCCTTGGGCTTGGTGCCTTTGTGTCGCGCGGTGACGTCTTGAATTTTTCTCAACTTAAAATCAATGCAAAAGGTGTGTCGAGTATTGACTTTTTTGAAGAAATATAGTAAAATTAAATGAAAAGAAAATACACCTTGTCCGAAAGGAAAACAAAATGGAACAGTCAAAAAAGCAATTCCTTGAAAAAACGGCAAACGATGTCAGAATAGGCATTATCGAGAGCGTTTACAATGCTGCTTGCGGTCATCCGGGTGGCTCGCTTTCTATCGCTGATGTTATGACATATTTGTATTTTGAAAAAATGAATGTCGATGAAAAGGATCCCAAAAAGGCGGATCGTGATCGTCTTGTGCTTTCAAAGGGACACACAGCTCCTGCGCTTTATTCTGCGCTTGCTCACAGAGGATTTTTCCCTGTCGAAGAGCTGAAAACACTTCGTAAGACGACAAGTCGTCTGCAGGGACACCCCGATATGAAGAATATCCCCGGTGTTGATATGACTACAGGCTCGCTCGGACTTGGTATTTCCTGCGCCTGCGGTATTGCGCTTTCTGCAAAGGTGTCAGGCGATGATTACAGAGTTTACACCATTGTAGGCGACGGCGAGAGCGAGGAAGGACAGGTTTGGGAGGCGGCAATGTTCGCAGCTCATTACAAGCTCGACAACCTCACGTTGTTCTTGGACTGGAACGGACTTCAGATAGACGGACCTATCACAGAGGTCATGAACCCCACTCCCCATGACGAAAAGTTCCGTGCATTCGGCTGGAATGTCGTAGTTATAGACGGACACAGCTTTGACGAGATAGACGAGGCTGTAAAGGCGGCAGAGGCATGCAAGGGCAAGCCCACTGCTATCATTTGTCGCACAGTAAAGGGCAAGGGCGTTTCATATATGGAAAACGCTGTCGAGTGGCACGGCGCTGCACCCAAGAAGGAACAGTACGAAATAGCCATGGCAGAGCTTACTGCAAATAAATAAGGAGGAAACGAAGCATGGAAAAGATAGCAACCAGAGAAGGCTACGGACAGGCACTTGTCGAGCTTGGCGAAAAGTATGATTTCGTTGTCCTCGACGCTGACCTCGCGGCAGCGACAAAGACGGGAATGTTCAAAAAGAAGTTCCCCGAGAGATTTTTTGACTGTGGAATTGCAGAGGGTAATATGATGAGCGTTGCGGCAGGAATTGCTTCTACAGGCAAGATCCCGTTTGCATCCAGCTTTGCAATGTTTGCAGCAGGCAGAGCCTTTGAGCAGATAAGAAACTCGATAGGCTACCCCCACCTCAACGTAAAGATAGGCGCAACTCACGCAGGCATTACTGTCGGTGAGGACGGCGCTACCCACCAGTGCAACGAGGACATCGCACTTATGAGAACCATTCCCGGAATGGTGATTCTCAATCCCGCAGATGCAAACGAGGCAAAGGCGGCAGTTGAGGCAGCTATAAACCACTACGGACCTGTGTATCTCCGTTTCGGCAGATACGCTGTGCCGAATATGACGGTAGAAATGCCCGACTACAAGTTTGAGCTTGGTCGTGGTGTCGTTTACCGTGACGGTAGCGACGTTACACTCGTTGCGACAGGCTATATGCTCCACCTCGCACTTGAGGCGGCAGAAATGCTCGAAAAGGAAGGCATATCTGCGGCAGTTATAAACATTCACACCATCAAGCCTCTTGACACCGAGCTTCTTGCACAGTATGCAGAGAAGACGGGCGCCGTCGTTACGGCAGAGGAGCACTCAATTATCGGTGGTCTTGGCTCGGCAGTCTGCGAAGCACTCGCAGAGTCTTGCCCCGTGCCCGTAATGCGCGTAGGCGTCGAGGACACATACGGCAGAAGCGGTCAGGTGCCCGAATTGCTCGAAATCTACGGCTTGACAGCGAAGAACATTTACGAAAACGCAAAGAAAGCAGTAGCAAAAAAGAAATAAGACAAGCAATATAAAAAGGCAGCCGAAAATTCGGTTGCCTTTTGTTTTTACGCGAGGGATTCTCGCGTGTGTGATTTAATTGTCGAAAAAGTCAGGGGGGAGCTGTTCGTTTTGCTGATAGCGCTGATTTGACGAATAGGTGGGGGCGCTATTGCTTGACGGAGGTGGCGGTTGCTTTCGCTCTTCAAACTCAAACTTGACAGAATTGCCGTCAAGGACGAGATAAGCGTCAAACTTTTTGCCTGACTTGGGGGAAACGAATCCACGGATGAGCGAGGATTTTCCCGTTTCAAGTATCCTGCGCACGTTTTCCACCGATACAGCACGACCGCAAATGTATTGGCGTATACCCAGCTTGCATCCCTTTTCCTTGTAGTTTGAACATCCGTAGCCAAAGGTGGTACGAGTGACGTTTCCATTGCAAAGGGGGCACGTGCCCACGACGTCGCCCATATATCCCGTATAGGTGTCCTCCTCAACGGGCATTGACGTGTCGTTTGACGCATCGAAAATGCTCTGTATCTCCTTTTCGGCGAGAGCGACGCTGTCTCTGACCGAAATGTCTCCTCGGTACACCTTTTTGAGTGCGCGACCAAGCTCGGAGGTCTTGTATTTGTCCATGCTTATATTCATTCTCGTGAGCGACTCAATGAGAAATTCGCCGTCGGGGAGAATGGTGTAGACGTCCTTTTTGAGAGCGATATATCCACTCTTGCGAGCGTTGTCGATAATGCCCGTTCTCGTCGCCTCTGTGCCAAGCTCAAGACCCTCAAAAATTGCGCGATAGTCCTCGTCGTCGTTTTCCTCACGCTCCTCCTGCTCGGCGAGAGCCGCCTTTTCCTCACGGAAAGGGTTTTTGAGGTAGTTGTTGAGGGTTTCTATAGTGTAGTGACGGGGAGGTGTTGTCTCTTTTTCCGTAGGCTTGAAGTCGATGACTACGCTATCGCCCTTGTTGAGATTTGGCAGTATCTTGTCCTTTGCATCTCTGTCATCGTACTTGGTCCAGCCCGCCTGAACTATGACCGTGCCCTTGAGCGTAAAGGTTTCAAGCTCGCCTACGTCAATAGTAAGCTCGCTCTTCTCAGCGATACATTCCTCTGCGCAGAATACTGCGACAAATCGGCGCATTACCGTAGAATACACCTGCATTTCCTTTTCTGACAGCTTTGACTTGTCAGGTATCTTGTAGGTGGGTGTGAGGGCAGAGTGCGATTCTATCTTGCTATCGTCAAAAATGCTCTTTCCGTCCTTGAAAGTGACGGGATAACCAAGCTTTTTGACATTTGCAAGTATCTGGCGCACCTTATCCTTTTCGGCAGTAGCGAGGTATTCGCTATTAGTACGGGGATAGGTAAGATAGCCCTCCTCGTAGAGCTTTTGCACTATTTCAAGGCTCTCTGCCATTGACATCTTATATTTTTTGCCGAGCGTGCTCTGTAGCTTTGAAAGTGAGTAGAGCTTGCCTGGGAAGAGCTTGTCCTTTTTTGTCTTTTTCGCAGTTACGACAGCTCCCGTCTCGTTGTAAAGTCGGCACAGGTCCTGCGCCTTGTTGAGCTCCTTGTTTGTAAACTTTTGTTTACTTAACAGGTCTACCTTTTCACCGTTTGTTTTCTCGGAGCTTGAGATAGCGTAATACTTCTCACTCTTGAAATTACGGATAGACATATCTCTGTCGTATATAGCCTTGACGATAGGAATAATAACTCTGCCCACTCGCAAGAGCTTGCCTGTTTTGAGTGTGGCATAGCGTGTGAGGTTTACTCCGTAGAGCCAGTCGATAAAGGTGCGCGCATATCCCTCGTTTGCGAGGTTTTCGTATTCTGCCTCCTCCTTCATTTCCGAGAGCGCCTTTGCGACAGTCTGGGGTGTCTGGTCGGGCAGCCACAGGCGCTTCTGTATCTTTTTGGAGTGGAGCGCCTTTGTCACGCACAATCTTACTATTATTTCTCCCTCGCGGTCGGCGTCTCCCGCATTTACTATCATATCCACGTCGTCGCGATTGCAGAGCGCTTCAAGTATGCGGAATTGCTTCAATACACCTGAGTCCACCTTCTTGTCGTTGCCTTTTTTAAGGTCAAACTTAAAGTCTGTCGGGAAGCAGGGGAGATTTTTCATAGTCCAACGGTTGTTTCCATCGGGGGAGGGGGAATATTCCTCTATATCACAAAGGGAGAAAAGGTGGCCAAACGCCCATGATATAAGATAGTCGTCACACTCGAGGTATCCGTCGCGGCGTGCCTTTACCTCGCCTATTCCTGCGGCGATATTACGCGCAAGGCTCGGCTTTTCGGCAATAATGAGTACCATACACCATTCTCCTTTCGTCTTTCATTTCATAGTATAATTGTATCACAAACAAGCAGATTTTTCAAGTCGAAATTTGCGACTTGAAAAAGAGATTTCCCTTTGTTGACAGTGCTCGCAAAATATGCTATAATCTTATCGCATCACGAAAGAACTGAAAGGAGACGGCTATGTATTCAAGAGTGTATATAGAAATAGGGAATATATGCAATATGAATTGCTCGTTTTGTCACAAGACGAAAAGGCAAAAACGACAAATGTCACTTGACGAATTTAAAAAAGTAGTCGCATCGCTTTCAGGCGTGACGGAATATCTGTATTTTCACGTAATGGGCGAGCCACTATTGCACCCCGAGCTTCGCACTTTTATCGACTATGCAAGCGAGCGAGGCTTCAAGTGCGCCGTCACGACAAACGGCACGCTCCTTTCCAAAGTGGGCGACGCCTTGCTGTCATCAAGAATATATAAAGTAAACATTTCTTTACATAGCTTTGAGGACGGCACAAACGAAAAATACGTAGAATATATAAGCTCCTGCCTCGATTTTGCCGACAGGGCATCGAAAAAGGGCATACTCACAGTATTGCGACTGTGGAACCGTGGCTACGACGAGGGCAGGAATATAAACACCTTGGAGATGGCAAAGGAGAAATTCCCCGACGGAGAGTGGCGACACTCGGACAGAGGCGCAAGAATACGCCACAAGCTACACGTGGAATATGGCGAGCGCTTCGCTTGGCCTGATATGAATGCAAGTGATATGGGCGAGGAGATATTCTGCTACGGACTTTGCGACCATTTTGGCATCTTGTGTGACGGCACTGTCATACCCTGCTGTCTTGATAGTGAGGGGGATATTGCGCTTGGCAATATTTTTTCTACCCCGATTGAAGAAATCCTTTCAGGTGAGCGCGCGAGAAATATGCGTGAGGGCTTTGACTGCCGTCACGCAACGGAAGAGCTTTGCCGCAAATGCGGATATGCAAGGCGCTTTAAATAATAGAGAAGCCAAAAGCATATCGCTCCAGCATAAACCGCACTGCTTCAAGTCAAAACCACATCACACGAATACAAAAAGCCGATACGGATTTCCGTATCGGCTTTGCTTTTATAATAGCTGAAATCAAAGGCCTGCGAGTATCTTTTCCACCTCTGCGAGAGCCTCGGGTATCTTGTCGATGTCACGACCGCCACTCATTGCGCTGTCGGGACGTCCGCCACCCTTACCGCCTGTGATAGCGCTGACGTCACGGAGGATATTTCCTGCATGAGCGCCTGCCTTGACTGCATCTGCGCCACAGCAAGCGACAAAGTTGAGCTTGCCGTCGTTGACGATAGCGAATACGGCGACCATATCGGGATAGTCGGACTTGATGGAGTCACATACGGTGCGAGCTGCGTCTGCGCGCATATCCAGCTTTGCTGTGAGGTATCTTACCTTGCCACACTGCTTTGCGCTTGTGATAAGAGAGGAGAGCTGTGCCTGTGAGAGCTTTGCATTTGCGCTTTCAAGCTCACGCTTGAGTTCCTTTATTTCCTCACGGAGCATTGCCGCACGCTTTGCTACGTCGTTTGCATTAGGCGCTTTAAGCTCCTTTGCGGTTTCTGTAAGGAGAGTGTCCTTTTCGCCCATGAGCGCAAGCACTCCAAGACCTGTAACGCCGACAACTCTGCGTACGCCTGCAGCGACAGAGCTTTCGGAAATAAATCTGAACAAACCGATATTACCTGTGTTTGATACATGAGTACCACCACAAAGCTCGGTGGAGTGTGAGCCTATCTTTACTACTCTTACTGTGCTTCCGTACTTCTCGGTGAAGAGAGCCATAGCGCCCATCGCCTTTGCGCCTGCCATATCTGTCTCGCAGGTCTGTGCTGTTTCAGCGACGAGGATATTGCGATTTACGATAGCCTCTACCTCGCAAAGCTGGTCGGGAGTAACTGCCGCAAAGTGAGTAAAGTCGAAGCGCATCTCCTTTTCGTCAACATACGAGCCTGCCTGCTCAACGTGAGTGCCAAGCACCTCACGAAGCGCCGCCTGGACGAGATGGCATGCGGAGTGGTTTCTCTTTATCGCATCTCTGCGAACGGTGTCTATCTTGAGCGTAAGAGTGTCGCCCACGTGGATAATTCCACTTTCTATTTCTGCTATGTGAATGTAAATTCCGTCTGTTTTCTTTGTATCTGCTACGCTTGCGCTTGCATTGTCAGAGATGATGACACCTGTGTCGCCGACCTGACCACCGCCCTCGCCGTAGAATACTGTGGAGTCGAATATGATGGAGCACTCGCCCTCGCTTGCCTCGGAGACGCTCTCGCCGTCGCAGATTATCTTTACGACCTTTGCGGAGCATTCTGTCTGGTTGTAGCCGAGGAAGTTAGTCTTTTCAACGTCACAGAGAAGATTCTTCTCGCTATCGCTCCATCCACTGATATTTCCTCTCGCATCGCGAGCGCGCTGCTTCTGCTCGTTCATCAATGCGACAAACTTGTCGTCGTCGATGGAAAGTCCGTTTTCCTCTGCTATCTCTCTTGTAAGGTCAACGGGGAAGCCAAACGTGTCGTAAAGCTTGAACGCATCGTCGCCGGAAATCATGCCGGCACCCTCTGCCTTTGCCTTCTCAATAAGAGAGGAGAGAATGGAAAGACCTGCGTCTATCGTCGCATCAAATCTTTCTTCCTCCATAGAGATGACCTTGAGTATATAATTCTGCTTTTCTACAAGCTCGGAGTAAGCGTCCTTGTTTTCGCCTATAACAACGAGGCAAAGGTCGGTAAGGAATGCGCCCTTGATGCCGAGGAGTCTGCCGTGACGAGCGGCACGGCGCAAAATACGGCGCAATACGTAGCCTCTGCCCTCGTTTGAGGGGATAACTCCGTCGCATATCATAAACGTAGCGCTTCTTATATGGTCGGTGACGACACGGATGGAAATGTCGTCCATCTTGTCCTCGCCGTACTTCTTGCCTGCGATGGAGCATACTGTGTCGAGTATCTTGCGGACAGTGTCGACCTCAAAGAGATTGTCCACGCCCTGCATTACGCATGCAAGTCGCTCAAGTCCCATACCTGTGTCGATGTTCTTCTGTGCGAGCTCTGTATAGTTGCCGTTTCCGTCATTGTTGAACTGTGTGAATACGTTGTTCCAGATTTCCATATATCTGTCGCAGTCGCATCCGGGCTTGCAGTCGGCAGAGCCACATCCGTACTTGATACCTCTGTCGAAGTATATCTCGGAGCAGGGACCACAGGGGCCTGAACCGTGCTCCCAGAAGTTGTCTGCCTTGCCGAGCTTGACTACTCTCTCTGCGGGTACGCCGATAACCTTTGTCCAAAGCTCGTACGCCTCATCGTCCTTTTCATATACAGACGGCCAGAGCAGTTCTGCAGGTATTTCAAGTGTCTTTGTCAAAAACTCCCAAGCAAAAGGGATAGCCTCGTTTTTGAAGTAATCGCCAAACGAGAAGTTTCCGAGCATTTCAAAATAAGTACCGTGACGAGCGGTGTGTCCTACTCTGTCAAGGTCGGGTGTACGGATACACTTCTGACAAGTCGTCACACGACGGCGAGGGGGCTCCTCCTCACCTGTGAAGAACTTCTTCAGAGGCGCCATGCCCGAGTTGATAAGCAAGAGGGATTTGTCGTTGTTGGGAACGAGCGAAAAGCTCTTCATACGAAGATGCCCCTTGCTTTCAAAATATGAAAGATATTTTTCTCTCAAGTCGTTAAGAGATGTCCATTGCATAATATTTTCCTCCGTTTTTACGGTATAATACAAAACATATCAATTTGTGTTTTTCGCATAGTAACACATCATAATATTACATTATATTATACATCTAAAAAGCACTTGTGTCAATAGCGAGGGCAATCTTTTGGCGTAAATAATCGAAAATATACGCAAATTACGGCAAGCCTTGGGTGTGGGTGAGGGTTTTTAACCTAAAGCGTGTGGTGAGCATAAACTGATAGCAAAAAAGCAAAAGAGGTATCTTATGTGTTCGATATGCGGAATTTTGGATTTTGACGGCAAGGGTGGCAATATAGACAAGATGAACGCCTCTATGCGCCATCGCGGACCTGACGACAGCGCGTCGCACGTTTGTGGAAATGTCTCTCTCGGTCACAACCGACTTGCAGTTATAGATATATCAAACGGCGCTCAGCCGATGAGTGCGAGCTACAAGGGAAAACGCTATACTATAGTCTACAACGGCGAGCTATACAACGGAGAGGAATTGAGGCGCGAGCTTCTTGCCTTGGGGGCAGAGCTGAAGTCGAGGAGCGACACCGAGCTTGTGCTCTGGAGCTACATAATGTATTCAGAAAAATGTCCGCAGAGGCTAAACGGCATATTCGCCTTTTGTGTGTATTCTGATGGCGAGGACGGGATTTTCCTCGCTCGTGACCGTTTTGGCATAAAGCCACTTTTCTACACTTTTTCGGAGGGGAGATTCTTGTTCGCCTCCGAGATAAAGGCGCTTTTTGAGTGTGACGGCGTGCGTGCTCGACTTGACACCCGCTCGCTTTGGGAGCTTTTGTATCTTGCCCCTGCCACAATTACGGGTAGTGGAGTTTTTCTCGACATACACGAGCTTCCGCCTGCGCATTGTGGCAGAGTGGACAGAGACGGCACACACTTTTCACCCTACTGGATCCTGCAGGCGAGCGAGGTGAGTGAGAGCCGTGAGGAAATGATAGAGCACACACGCTATCTTTTGACTGACGCCATTCGCCGTCAGCTTGTTTCTGATGTGCCGTTGTGTTGCTTTTTGTCGGGCGGACTTGACTCCTCGGTCATAACTGCCGTAGCGCAAGAGGAGTACAGGCAAAACGGAAAAATCCTCTCGAGCTATTCCTTTGAGTATGAAAACAATGTCCGTCAGCGCTCACTTTTTCAGCCGAATTGCGATGACGATTATGCGCTATGGCTTGCGCAGTATCTCGGCACCTCGCATACTGTGTTGACTGTGCCCACAAAATTGCTTGCGAGCTATCTGCCGACAGTGGCAATAATGCGCGACCTTCCAGGTCAGGCAGACATAGACTCCTCGCTCTATTATTTCTGTGGCGAGGTAAAGAAAAACCACACAGTCGCATTGTCGGGCGAGTGCTCTGACGAGATATTCGGTGGCTATCCGTGGTTTTATCGTGAGGAAATGCTGTCTCGCGACTTTTTTCCGTGGATACACTCACCTCGTGGGCGCATAAACCTTTTTCGTGACGAGATAGTAAGGTCAGACGAGGGCTACGAGTATATGAGAGGGATATACAGGCAGACAGTAGAAAAGACGCCTGCCCTCGACACCGACACTGCCGAAATGAAACGCTCACGAATAGCGACCTGCCTGTCGGTGGAGTATTTTATGACAAACCTGCTCGCGCGCAAGGATAGAATGAGTATGGCACATGGTCTTGAGGTGAGAGTGCCGTTTGCCGACCATCGCATACTTGAATATGTTTACAATCTGCCTTGGAGTGTCAAGTGTGAGGGGGGAGTGGAAAAATCACTCTTGCGAAATGCGATGTCCTCGTACTTGCCCGAAAAAATTCTCTATCGGAAAAAGAGCCCCTACCCGAAAACCCACAATCCCGAATACGAGGCTCTCGTCGCCAAAATGCTAAAACAGCGTCTCTCCGATACGAACAGTATTTTGTCAAATATTATCTCTCGCCCCCGACTTGACGAGGTGCTTTCAGGCACAGACTTTACGTGGTATGGTCAGCTTATGTCACGCCCACAGCTTATCGCTTGGTTGATAGAGTTGGATGCTTGGCTGGAGTATTACAAGGTAGATTTGGTTCTGTGAGGTGAGCTGGGCTCGGGCATGAGCGCCCCCTTTCGAAAAAAGATACGAAAGTATATAAAATAATGTGTAAAATGCTTGTAAATGCTTGAATTTATCTGTGTTTTGTGCTATACTGTATTGTGAATAAAAATGTGCAGGCGTTTCTGCATCAAAACTGCTTAAAATTACGGAAAATAAACTTACAGAGGAATATTATGAAAAGAGTTCTTGTTAAAGACATTTACGCCGATATGGCAAAATACGACGGGCAGAGCGTCGTTATAGGAGGCTGGATAAGAAGCATTCGCGACAGCCGTGCTTTCGGCTTTATCGACCTCAACGACGGAAGCTGCTTCAAGAGTGCGCAGATAGTTTTTGAGCGTGAGATAGTTGACAACTATGACGAAATCGCTCACTACAACGTAGGAAGCGCAGTCGTTATTACAGGAAAGGTAGCGCTCACTCCCGAAATGAAGCAGCCCTTTGAGATAAAGGCTGAAAAGGTAGAGCTTGAGGGCGCATCTACTCCTGATTATCCCTTGCAGAAAAAGCGCCACTCCGTTGAGTTCTTGCGCGAGATAGCATACCTCCGTCCCAGAACAAACCTGTTCTCAGCGGTTTTCCGTGTGCGCAGTGAGGTAGCATTTGCTATACATCAGTTCTTCCACCAGAGAGGCTTCGTTTACGTGCACACTCCTCTTATCACAGCATCTGACTGCGAGGGCGCAGGCGAGATGTTCAGAGTTACAACGCTCGATATGGAGAATGTGCCGAAAAATGATGACGGTAGCGTAGACTACTCGCAGGACTTCTTTGGCAAGAGCGCAAACCTTACGGTATCAGGACAGCTCGAGGGTGAGACCTATGCTATGGCGTTCGGAAACATCTACACATTTGGCCCTACCTTCCGTGCAGAAAACTCAAACACCGCACGTCATGCGGCAGAGTTCTGGATGATAGAGCCTGAAATCGCTTTTGCAGACCTCAACGACAATATGCAGCTCGCTTGGGATATGATAAAGCATATCATCAACCACGTGCTCGCTACATGCTCCACCGAGCTTGAGTTCTTCAACAGCTTTGTAGACAAGGGCTTGCTCGACAGACTTAATACACTCGCCGCAAGCGATTACGAAAAGGTTACCTACACCGAGGCAGTCGAGCTTCTCAAGAAGAGCGGTGCTGAATTCAAGTATCCTGTTGAATGGGGCTGCGACCTCCAGACAGAGCACGAGAGATACCTCACAGAGCAGATATACAAGAAGCCTATTTTCGTAATAGACTATCCGAAGGAAATAAAGTCATTCTATATGCGCCTCAACGATGACAACAAGACGGTTGCCGCAATGGACCTTCTCGTTCCCGGTGTCGGTGAGATAATTGGCGGAAGCCAGCGTGAAGAAAGAATTGACGTATTGCTCAGCCGCATGAATGAGCTTGGACTTAAAGAGGAAGACTATAGCTGGTACGTAAATCTCCGTCGCTATGGTGGAACAAAGCATGCGGGCTACGGTCTCGGCTTTGAGCGTATCATTATGTATTTGACGGGCGTAAGCAATATTCGTGACGTAATTCCTTACCCCAGAACAGTAGGCAACGCCGAATATTAATTTACGGCTTGGCGCCTTTGGGCATCCGAGCTTGGCGCCTTTGGGCATAAGCACAAACTTAAATAATACACGGGCTGTCGCATTATGTGACAGCCTTAAAATATCGAGAGGTCAGTTTATGAAAATGCACGAAATGCTCAATGAATATTTCATATCCCACAGAGATGAGATAATATCGGATTTTTCACGATTGATAGAGGTGCCCTCAGTGCTCTCGGAGAGCGAAAGCGGTGCGCCAAATGGCGTAAATTCCAGAAAAATACTCGATGTCGCAGTTGATATGTTCCGTAAAAATGGATTTTGCGCCGATGTAAGCGAGGATTGTCTCTACGCTACTGTCAGATACGGCGAGGGCGAGGGCGTGATAGGTCTTTTCTCTCACGGCGACGTAGTGCCTGTCGATGACAAGTGGGAAAAGACAGAGCCGTTTTCCCCTATAGTTGACGGCGGTCGTCTTTTCGGCAGAGGTACAAGCGACAACAAAAACGCCATAGTTTTTGCCTTGTATCTTATGAAGGGCCTGCGCGAGTGTGGCATCAAAATGAAAAATGTGCTCACTCTCTTTATAGGCTCAAACGAGGAGGCGGGAATGAACGACATTGAAGCGTTCGCCAAAAATGAGAAAATGCCTGACCTTTGTATCGTACCCGACAACAATTATCCCATCAGCCTCGGTGAAAAGGGAAGAAGCGCAGTATATTGTCAGTCGAAGAAATCATTCGAGGATATAATGGATATTTTCGGTGGTGAAGCAGAAAACATCGTGCTCGGCGAGGTGACTTGCCGTATAAAATACTCTGATGAGCTATACGAGGAGCTTTTGCAAACAGCTGACAACAGATACACAGTAACCACACAAGGCAAGGGTATAAAGCTCGTCGCAAGGGGGCTTTCCTCTCATGCGGCACACCCCGAAAAGGGAACGAATGCGATGGCAGTACTCTGCGAGCTTTTGTGCAAATGTAAACATTTGTGTGCAAACGACAAGGAAATTCTCGGTGGTGCAAGCGCTCTGCTCGCTACAGTAAACGGCGAGGCATTTGACAGCTTCTGCGAGGATAAGTCGTTTGGAAAATCCACCTGCGCAAACGGAAAGGTCTCTGCTCCCGACGGACGTCTGACACTTTCGTTTGACATTCGCTATGGCACAAAGATTTGTCCTGAAACTCTGAAGGAAAATATAGAAAACACGCTTGCTCCCATAGGCTACGAGATTTCCTCCTTCGACGGCTCCGTATGCTTTGAGATACCGAGAGATAACAAGTATGCGCAAATGCTTATGCTCGCCTACCGTGAGGCGACGGGTGAGTGTGATGCCGACTTCTACTACAG
>JAZRQS010000053.1:0-24151 GCA_045649925.1 Eubacteriales bacterium
TGCATATAGCAAAAGATTATAAAATGCTATCACAATCATAAAAAAATAAAACAATAGCGATTACCTCCTACCATTTTTTGAGTATATTATATTACACTTTGGCGAATAAATCAAGGCGTAAGCCTTGCATCTTTAATGAAATCGTGCGTTGCACGATGAAATTCTCGCGATGCTGGGATGAAATCTTCGGCCTGCGGCTTCAGATGAAATTAAATCCGCCTCCCTTAACCTTGCGAAGCAAGATTTCATCGCGTAGCGATTTCATCCACCAAAGGTGGATTTATTCCGCCAAAGGCGGATTTAGTTGCATAGCGCCCGCAAGGGAGCTATGCCAGTCGCTCTGCGTGGCGAATGCGAACTGGATTTGCCACCGATTATGTCTGCTAAACACTCACCGCTTACAAGGTGGCAAAGCCCAGTTCGAAACGGATAGCGGCTCCAAAAGTAAAAACAGGCGACACCCGAAAGGGCATCGCCTGTTTTTGGAGCTGCTACCCAGATTCGAACTGGGGACCTCGTCATTACCAATGACGTGCTCTGCCAACTGAGCCATAGCAGCATATTCAATTTCACGCAAGTGTTATTATATCAAAGCATTCGCATTTTGTCAATACATTTGCGCAAAAATAAATATTTTGTCCCCGAAAAATTCCTCTTTTACGCCAAAAAATCAAGTGAGCTATCAATAAATAGGCCCAAAATCTCCTAGCATGTATTGACTTGTATGTTTTTTTGTATTATAATATATTTGTTATATTATGCGAATTTGCGACTTTGACAGATTCTCTACAGCTTTTTTGTCGCTTTTTGCATCACTTTTGTCGAGGGGGACGCTTATATGCAAGAGAAAATGCAAAGCAAACTTTACATTTTGCCTGCTTCTGCCGAGCATATACCCTCTTTGGCTGAAATCGAGCGGGCGTGCTTTTCTGACGCTTGGAGTGAAAATGCTTTGCTCTCACAGATAACGTCGGACTATGCTCTTACGCTTGTAGCGACAGATGAAAACGGCAAGGTATGCGCCTATGTGAGCGGAGGAATTACGCCTCCCGAAGCGGAAATTTTCCGCGTAGCAACACTACCCAATTACAGACGTAGCGGTATTGCAAGGCTGGTGCTTCGTGAGTTTTTGTCACTCGCCACCAGTCGCAGCTGCACTGATTTCTTTATTGAGGTCAGGGAATCCAACTCGCCTGCACGCGCACTCTACTCCTCCTTTGGCTTTTGCGAGGTGGGTGTGCGAAAAAACTACTACTCACAACCAAAGGAGAATGCGGTTTTGCTCTCAGGACGCTTTGAGGGCAAGGGCTCGCAAACGGAAAGCAACTGATTCGGAGGAAAAATGTACATTCTGGCAATTGAAAGCTCCTGCGACGAGACCTCTGCTTCCATAGTCGAGGAAAAGGACGGAGCGCTGAAAATAAAATCGAATATTATCGCAAGTCAGATAGAAACACACCGTCTTTACGGTGGTGTCGTTCCCGAGATAGCGAGCCGCGCTCACATAGAAGCGATTTCAGGCATCACCTACGACGCTCTTGAGGTGGCAGGCATCACACTCTCCGACGTCGGACTTGTCGCCGTCACATCACACCCAGGCCTTATCGGTGCCTTGCTTGTTGGCGTAAACTTTGCAAAGGCGCTCGCCGCGGCAAACGGAATTCCTCTCGTTGCCGTCGATCACATCAAGGGGCATATCGCCGCTTCCTACCTCACAGACGCCGAGCCTCCAAAGCCACCTTATCTTGCACTTGTGGTTTCGGGCGGGCATACTGGAATATACCACATAACATCCTATACTGACTACGAGGTCATAGGCTCTACTCGTGATGATGCGATAGGCGAGTCCTTTGACAAGATAGGCAGACTTATCGGAATCCCCTATCCTGCGGGAGCAGGATTTGACCGGCTTTCAGGCGAGGGCTTCGCCAAAGTCGCACAAAAGAAAGACGGCGCATACGAGGAATTTGCCTCCCATAAGATAAACAAGCAAAAGGACTATCGTCTCCCATCCCCTGCAATAGCGGGAGACACGCTCGACTTCTCTTTCTCAGGGCTGAAGACTGCCGCGATAAATCTTTTGCATCGCTACGAGCAGACGGGCACGGAGATAGAGCATGACATATTTGCCGCCGCATACACCTACGAGGCTGTTGAAGCAGTAGCGAAAAAGGTGGAAATGGCGCTCGACACCTACGAAGGCGAGGAGCTTGTCCTTGCAGGAGGAGTAGCGGCAAACTCGCATTTGCGTCATCGCCTTGCATCTCTTTGCGAGAAGAAAAACAGGAAAATCCACATTCCCCCGCTCTCACTTTGTGGAGATAATGGCGCAATGATAGGTGCGCAGGGCTACTACGAATACCTTGCGGGCAACCTGTCAGACAGCACCTTAAACGGCTCGGCTTCTGACTGAAAAGAGGCGCACTCTTTAAGAAATTGCTGTTGAAAACTCTGTTCAAAACACGAGAAAACGACCTTTTTTACGACAGTTTTCAACATTTTGCGAGATTTTCACTATAAAAATTGTTGAAAACCTTGTTGAAACTGTGGAGAACATTCGCAAAAAAAGCAAGAAAAGCAATCGAAAAAATTTCACAAATCACTCATTATAGCAAGCAATCTGAAACAAGAGGACATAAAATTGGAACGCATAGATAAAATCAAGGGCACATTTGGAAAGCATAAAAAGGAAATAACACGCGAGGACGTGTCGGTGGCAGTAATACGCCGACTTCCACGCTATCACAGATACCTCGGCGAGCTTCTGCGTGAGAATCACCTCCGCATTTCATCTGCAGAGCTGTCACAGCTGATGGGCGTAACCGCATCGCAAATAAGACAGGACCTCAACTGCTTTGGCGGATTTGGTCAGCAGGGCTACGGCTACAACGTAAAGTATCTCTACGGGAAGATAAGTGAGCTGCTCGGCGTCAATGAGGGCTACGGCGCTATCATTGTAGGCGCAGGCAACCTCGGCAGAGCGCTCGTATCCAGCCATATGTTTGAGCGTCGTGGCATAAACCGTCTGGCTATGTTCGATGTTGACGAAAACCTTATAGGCACATCGGTGTCGGGCATTCCGATACTCTCTATAGACGAGCTCGAGGACTTTTGCGTGCGTGAAAATGTCGCAATAGGCGTGCTCACAACCCCAAAGGAGCAGGCGTATGCTATGGCAGAGCGTCTTGCTAAGGTCGGCATCAAGGGACTGTGGAATTTCTCAAACATGGAGCTCCGACTTCCTGAGCACCCCGACGTTACTATACAAAATATGCATATCGGAGACTCTCTTATGACGCTCTGCTACCAGATGGCGTCAAAGAAGTCGGTAGAGGAGGAGTAATATGGCGGACAAAATCGGCTACTCCTTCAAAAAGAAGCTCGAGCTCTCCGTCATTTCCGAAAATCCTGCCTTTGCAGATGCATCAGCCGAGGACCTTCGTGTCCTTGTGGCGCTTGTTATCTGCGACTGCGATATAACACGACAGGACCTGCTTAAAAGCTCGTTGTGCGACGAGCAGACCTTGACAGGCGCACTCCAATACTGGCGTGGAGCCGGCGTGCTTGTAAAGGGCAGAAAAGCTGCTCCTGCAAGCGAGCAGGACGAGCAGGAAAAGACGAAAAAGACAGAGGACAAGCAGGAGAGCAGGGCTAAGAAAAAGCCCCTTCCCTCGCTTGACAAATTTTCCGAGAGCAAGTCAGACGAGCTCGCTCGTGCAATAGAAAAGGAACAGCTGCAGACGCTCATTGAGGCGTGTCAGCAGACTGTGGGAAAGACCTTGAGCACAGGCGAGATAAACATTATTGTAGGTATGAATCGCGAGCTCTCCCTTGACGGAGATTACATAATCACGCTCATCTCGTATTGCTATGAAAACGAGCGCCGCTCTCTCAAGTACGTGGAGAAAATGGCGTTTGTGCTTACAGGGCAGGGCATCTGTGAGGAAAAGGACCTCGTGCAATATATAGACGAGCGCAAAAGGTTTGCCACACTTGAATGGCAGCTTAAAAAGAAATTCGGTATGGGCAATCGCGACTTTACTCAAAAGCAGGCGGCGTTTGTGCATAAGTGGGAGCGAGACTTCGACTATGCGCTTGATGTAATCACGCTCGCATTTGATATTACAGTGGACTCTATCGGCAAGCCCGAATTCAAGTATATGGACACTATCCTCACCAAGTGGCACTCGTCAGGCTGCCGCACGGAGAGCGACGTGCTTGAATTTATCAAGTGCGAAGAGCTTGCGAGAAAGACAACTCCCACTACAAGCAAGGCGAAAAAGACAGACGAAAAGCCGAAAAACAGTACCGTCGGCGACAGTAGCTTCGACACCGACGACTTTTTCTCCCGCGCCCTCGCGCGTAGCTATAAGGATTAAAGGGCTGGCTGGCTGACTTACTTTCTTTTTTAGAAAAAAGAAAGTAAGCAAAGAAAAAACTGTTGAATTGGATTGTTGTAGGGACAGGCGTCCTCGACTGTCCGTAAGCAAAGAAAAAGCAAATCAATTATTTTTTCGCTATTTCATCGGCAAAACGCAAGGCGCATAGCCTTTTGTATAAGCAAACGGCAAATGTTTTTCGGGGCGTCTCGCCCCCCTACATATAATACTCCTTATATTGCTTTCTTTTGGTTACTTTTCTTTCGCGAAAGAAAAGTAACACACTCCACACACTCCACACACTCCACACACTCCACACACTCCACACACTCCCCCTACCTAAAAGGAGAACAAAATGGGTTACAACGTAGCAAACTACAGAAAAATACGAGAGGAATTTGAGCAGAAGCGTCTGCGTGCAAGCCAGACGGCAGAGGAGCGCAAATTTTATCTCCATTCAATAAGCGAGGAGGCACGCGAGCTTGATCACGCGCTTTCTCAGATAGGTCTGCGCATATTCAAAACAGGCTGCGCAGGTGGCGATGACGTCCAAAAAAATATCAAGAAAATCCAGCGCGAGCAGCAGGACATGCTCGAGGCAAAGAAAATTCTCCTGCGCTCTCTCGGACTTGCCGAGGACTACACCGAGATAAAGTACGAGTGCCCCGACTGTATGGACACGGGCTTTATTGACACAAAGATGTGCAAGTGCATGAAGCGTGCGCTTGTAATGGAGGGATTTCGCTCATCGGGACTCGGCTCCCTTATCGAGCGTCAGAGCTTTGACAACTTCTCGCTCTCCTACTACGAGGGCGAGGACCTTGAGAGAATGAAGCGCAACCTTGCATCCATCAAGGCGTATGCCGAGAGCTTCTCTCCCCAAAGCAAAAACCTCTTGCTTATGGGTGGCACAGGACTTGGAAAGACACATCTCTCCACCGCAATGGCGAAATGCATTATCGAAAACGGCAACGACGTCGTGTACGAGAGTGCGCAGAACATTATCGGCGACTTTGAGGCAGACCGCTTCAGACATGGCTACGACTCCAAGGAGGAAATGCGCGCGGATAAATATTTCGAGTGCGATCTGCTTATAATAGACGACCTCGGTGTCGAGGTGATAAACTCGTTCTCCGTATCCTGCCTCTACAACCTCATCAACACACGCCTTAATCATATGCGCCCCACAGTTATCAGCACCAATATGAGCCCGCAAATAATGCGCTCACGCTATGACGACAGAATTACCAGCCGCCTGCTCGGAGAGTTTTCCGTGCTTCTCTTCTCCGGCACAGACGTGCGCTCAATGAAGTAATAAAAACCAATACAAGCCAAAAGGCAGAGAATGTAAAATCCTCTGCCTTTTTTGTAGCTTTTTTGTAGGTGGCGAGACGCCCCGAAAATATAACCGTTTTCACTTACGGCACGGCTACACCCAAACGAAAAATTCCTTCTCCGTAGGGGGCGACGTCCTCGACGCCCCGCCCCACCGAATTCTCTCGCGTCACTACAAAAATTGCCCAGTGTCATTTTGGACACTGGGCATATCTTATTTACTGACAAACATTGAGCAATGCTCGGCGCAAGCTCTCGTGCGTGCAGAAGTCTGCCGCCTCTTTGAGCTCTGCCTTGTCAGCTTTGCTGAGCTGTGGTGCAATGGAATTTTCCAAATTCAAGATATTCGCCATCGCAGTTGCAACAGCAGCCGACTCCTCCAAGGTGTCCACAAACGAAGCTGCTGACACACCACCGAGAGCGCCCGGATCGTCACCTATAGCAAAGAGATTACCTTCGCTCGGTTTTGCGCACGTAACCATATCAAAAAGGAGCGATATTGCTTTCCTATCACTATTAGAAATACTACTCTGGTAAGCAAGCGAGCCAAACATTTCTCCAATATAATATGATGTCTGTGATGCATATTCCTTAGGTACACCTATAGAAACTACAAGATCATAGCTTATAAGGTGGTACAGCAGCTCTGCCGTAGTTTGATTGATTCCATTTATAATACTGCCGAGCACTTGCTTTTTGGCATCTGCATCCGTATTGGGTTTGCTGAGTATAGCAACATATCCAAGCAGCTCTCCTGCCGTATTAAACACCTCTCCGTATGACTGTCCGGACGATGCCGTTGTTACGGGGGCTGTAGTAACAGGCGCGCCGGAATTGTTAGTCACTACAGGGACAGCAGTAGTAACGACGGGAGCAGTAGTAACTACAGGAGTAGAGGGAGCAGGGCCGACAGGGGTTTCGCTCTCATTCTTTTCCTTTACGGCAAGACTTATAATTCCCTCTGCAATATCGAGTATAGCCGACGTAGAAATGCCTGTAAGGGCGTTTTCCTTTACGGTAATGAGCGCACCCTTTACCATATTGTCGGATATCTGCTTCATTTCGTCGGAAATTCCCGAAATTTCGTCAAGCACGCTACCGATGGAGCTTGCCACAGACACAAGGTCAACGCTGGTAAGGTCAATGCTACCGACTACCGATGCGGCAGCTGCGATAACATCTGCGAGCTTGTCATAGGAGCTTTCGTCAAGTCCTTCACCCGACCACACCATTGCCTCCTGTGTAGGAATACGAGTATTGAGCTTGTGCGAGCCGTGCTCGTCGTCGCTCTTTGTGTAGAGCTTCGGCTCCTTGGGAGAGGCACTATGCTTTTCTTCGGTCTTTTCATAGCTTTCGCGCTTGTCTTCGTCAAGTGCGCCCTCGGGGAGCTCACTTGCCTTAACGCCCTTTGCGAGCTGTGCGGCAAGCATTGCGCCTGTCACCTTGCCCTTTGCAAGAGTGATGGAGTTTTCGCTTGATGAGAGAATGACACCGTCATAAGCACCGTCTGTGTTTACTGCGCCGAGGCCTGACGTGAGCGCAAAGGTCACCATCATACCCTCGGTAACCTCCTGCTCCTCGCCTGTGTCAATAATGAATCTGACCGAATTAAGAGTTACGGGAACTGCGGTAATAGCTCCCTCCTCGCTCGTGATGTACGACGCATAGGTGAGGAAGAAGGTGTCTATATCTACCTCGGTAACCTCCTCTACTCCGCAGAAATCGTACGCAAGACCGTATGTGATAGCGTCAAGCTCCGACTCGTCTACAGGGAGCGCATAATCCTCTGCTATCTTGCGAATTTCGGGCGAGAGAGCGTCGAGCATTTCTTCAAAAGAAAGTGTGCTTACACTATCTACTGCTGTGGCAACGGCCTGCACAAATGAAGTGTTTACATCCTCATTTGTCGTGGGAATGCCGAGAGATGAATATACTATCGCAAGTCCGAGGTTGGTAATTTCGGGGATAAGGAATGAAAGTCTGTCCTTGCTTCTTCCCTCGCCTATCGCCTTGATAAGCGCAGAGGTAAGAGCAGGATCTGAAAACGTCTTTATAAGCTCATCGGTGTTGCCGAGATTGGCGAAAAATCCGCTGTCAATAAGTATGCAGAAAAGGTCGGCAACAGTCGCAAGGTCGTCAGATATGTTTGTACTATCGGAAGTAGTAAACGCCAAAAGTAGCTTATCAATAGTGGGAGCGACAGTAGCGTCAAGCTCGGGCTTTGCTATACCTGCAAAGTCCTCGCCTGCAAGCCAAGCGCTTGAAAGTGAGGAAATAAGCTCAGGCAATGCTTTGACGAGCAATTCAGAGTTAGGTATCGCCTCGGCAATATTTGAAATAGCAGCGCTCTGCTTGTCGCCATAATGCTGTATATCTGTTTCTATCAATGCAGGAACAGAGAAAACGGCGTCTGTGAGTGCGTCTATTTCGTGCGCGAGGGTTATAGGCTCTCCGTCAAGCTTTCCGCTTGAAAGACCATTAAAGAGCGCCTTTCCGCCAAGTGCGCCTGAAATCTTTACTATAGCACTGTCTGCACCATCATAAATGGCATCCTGAGCCATCTTTGGCACAGAGGAAGCATAGTCGGGAGCGTCAGACGAGAGCTTTTCGAGAGTATCGGATGCAATACCGAGATAACCAACGAGCGGAGCGTAGAGAGCGACGATAATGACGATAGCACAAAGCGCACTAACGCCTATGCCGACCAAGCGGGATACCGTCTTGCTCTCAAAATCACCAAGCTTGGCTGTAACTACGGAAAGTATCTTCCCTACAATAAAGAACAAGAGGGAAAGGATAATAAACACGAAAACAAAAATGATAGGCGCAGAAATTACACCTGCAAGAATAGAGGGTGCAACAGCGAGTGTGGGGCTGGCATCGAGAAGCTCTGCCGTCTCGGGCACGCTCTCAAGCAAGGCAAAAATCAGCTCGCCGATAACGCCGGAGAGCGCCTTTGCGACAGTGGTCGCCACAGGAATTGCAATGAAAAGCGACAAAATAAGGCATGCAAATCTGATAATAGATTTCTTTGCGCCTCTCTTCAAGCCTATCAAAGCAGACAAAATAAAAATAAGGATAGCGGGAATTGCAATAAACAACGAAAGCATATCTATCTCCTCTTTTTTTGTTATATTTATTCCATAAAGGTAATATTCTTCCACTACATTATTAGTATACTACAAATCACCTCGTTAGTCAATAGCCTTCGTTTCTTAAAAACAGACAAATTACGCCACCTATCCGTATCAGTACAATATTTCGTACATCAACAAAAAAACAAGGAGAAAAGCACATTCAAGCTTGAATATAAAAATTACATACCACCACAAGCATTATATACACAAATAATATCAACACAACAAAAAAACAAGGAACCTGATGGGCGCAAGCGCCCAAGAGGTTCCTTGATAACACGGTATTATCTACCGAATTTGTTTAATTAAGTTTACTGAATTACTCAGCTACAACACCATTCTCGGCAACAATAGCGTTTACCTTTGCAACGAAATTGTTATAAGCCTTTTCGAGAGCATCAACTGTTGTATTTGTATAGCTGGAATCCTTCCATGTGTACATGAATCTTCTGTACTCTTCTGCAATACGTGCCTTAGCATCATCGTTTACAGTCGCATAGGCGGAGCCTTCGTACACTACGCTACTTGTGCCAATGTTTTCTGCCTTTGCCAAAGCATCAACAGCTGCGTTAACAGATGTCCACTTTACGCAAACTACATTCTTAGCATACTCAGCCAAGAGAGTGGAGATAGTGTTGTCGGCGTATATAGCGTATGTTCCGCTAGCACCATCCTTTGCGATCTTACCGATCTTAGCAGTGCTTTCCATGATTGCGCTAGCACCGTCAGCGAGTGTATACTCGAACTTAGCAGACTTGGAATCATCAACTGCGCTGAGAAGAGTAGTTTCATCTCCAGTAGCATATACCTTTACAGCTACACCTTCAAACTTAGCGGAGATTGTGTACTCCTTCTTATTACCGTCAACAACAGAGCCAACCTCTTCGCCGAACTCGTTGTAAAGATTTACCTTGAAGTTGTTTCCAAGATTCTCAGCTTTAGTAACGGGGTTAGTATATTCCAACTCAAATGTGTACTTGTAGCCATTCATCTCGAACTCGCCCTTGATGTTCCAGAGCTTGTAGAAGTGAGAGTTAGCAATGATACCCTTGATACCATTTTCGAAATCTGTCTTAGCATCGTCGCTTGCGAGGTAGAGGAGATACCATGCATCTCTGTACTCAGCAACCTTAGCGTCGATAGCAGCCTTGTAGCCAGCTATATCGAAGTCAATAACCTTGCCGTCCTTGTGTACAAGATAATTCTCAAGATTAACTGCAAGAATAGCATTGAGGTAGGAATACTTTACGTCGTCCTTTTCGTAGGCGTATTGGGGTCTTGTTACATATACCTTAATATCATTAGCTTCCTTACCTATCTCACTCTTATCCTTAGAAGTGGGGTATACAAAGTTAGGAGCGTTCTTAGCGGGTACATCCGCGTAATCGCCACCCTTTGCGAACTTAGCTACGATAGTTGCAAGTTCTGACATGTTGTTGGTTGCGTAGTCTTCTGCGACATGATCACCTGAACCAACAGGATTGTACTCTATCCATTTGTTACTCATAGCGTTAGTAACGGAGTAAATGCTCTTATTACCGTATACGCCAGACATAGCCGTACCGAAGTCAGCCATTTGTGTATAGAAGTCGCTATACATAGTGTTGAAATAGTTAACTACTTCTATTGTTGTCTTTTTGTAATCCTCGCCATCAACATCCTTGATTACAACTTCCTCGTTGTAATTGAATACATCAATAGCGTTATAGATAGCTGCAAGCTCAGCAATCTTGTCGTAAGAGAATACAGTGATGTCAAGCTTCTCTGCCTCGAAGTACTTTCCATCGAAGTAAAGAATGCCATCTTCCAAGGCAACGCCACCTACTTCTGTTTCACCCTTGTAGCTGACATATGCCTTGAGGATCTTAGCAGCCTCGAGAAGAATATTTCCTACGATACCTTCCTTTGCAGCATAAAGAGTATCAAGAACACCGAAAGGAACCAAGTCATAGTTTACAGATTCCTCGTTGTAACCGTACTTGTTCTCTTCAAGAGATACAGTACCGATTTTAAGTTCAGTGCATATAGCGGCGATTTCAGCTACAACATCTTCGATTGCATCAAAGAAAGCTTCATCATTATCAAAGTCTGCACGATTCAAATCAGCTGCATTCTTCTTAGCGATAGCGATCTGCTTGAGGATACCGGTTTCAACACCGTTCTCATCCTTAGAAGAGAATTTATTCATAGCAACCTTAAGACCATCTATCTTAACTGCTACTTGGTCATTTTCAGTTGTATTGAACTTGATGTGGTTCTTGAGCATAGCATAGATGTTAGCATCGCTAAGCTCTGCTACAACGCCATAAGGAGCCTTGTCAGCATCGTTGTACTGAGCAGCATTGAATACGCTATCACTTCCGTCTGCCTTTGTACCGTAGAACCAAGCTGCGAGAGCCTTTACAGCAGCGTTCTGAGCATTGTAGTCATAGAGACCAACATTAGCATCAGCAACAAGCTCAAGAGCTGCCTCGATATCAGAATCGGAAATAGCTGCGAGCTTTGCACTCCATTCAACGTACAAGTCTCTCTCTGTCTTGATCTTCATGAATTTAGCATAGTCCTCTGCGCCTACAATAGCATTGAGGTTTGCTGCGTTCTCCTGGGGATCAAAGCCATACTTTGTCATCCAAGCAACGAGATCTGTGTAAACTGTATTGATAGTATCAATGTTTCCAACAACATTTCCCTTTGAAGCCTTGAAAAGGTAGTTTGTGGGATCTGCATTGTATGCATCTACGATGCCTTTAAGTCCGCTAGCGGAGTTGGGCTTCTTAATGTTGGAGTTATACTCCTTGTATGCTTCAACGAGCTGATCTGCTCTTGCGGATGCAACAGCGAGCATATCCTTGAGGTAGTTGCCTGCCTTAAGAGTGATGTACTCATAGCCTGCGAAAGCTATCTCGAAATCATTCTGGAGAGAAGCATACTCTTTCTTGGAGTAAGAGTTGTAAACACTTCTGTATGCATCTTCAATAGCCTTGATATCCGCCTTAATTTCGGTATCGTACTCGATATCAGCTACATTAAGGTCATCTTTTGCTTCAAGGCCTGCACCAAAGAGAGCGCGAATCATATCAGCGATAGTTCTGCCATTCTCATCTACTGCACGATAAGCATCAATAATATCTTTGTAGAGAATGTCGTCCTCGCCATAGATGCCGTTGTCTGCGCCACGAGCTGTGTAACGGTAATACTCGTCATTGATAAGTGTAGCGAGATCAATCTTTGCTTCACCATACTTGTTGAGAGCAGCAGCATCGTCGTCAAGCATCTTCTCAAGAGCTTCTACATCCAAGCCGTATACATCGCTGTATACAACGGATCCACCTTCAGGTACTACCAACTGCTTTTCATCCTGAGCATCAAGAAGAAGCTCGTAAGCGTAAACTACGTCGATAACGTCAACGTTGGATGTGAAGTCGATAGCGTCGTAAGCTTCCTTAACTCTCTCGGAGTATGTGAGGATAGCATCGAGCTTTGCCTTAAGACCCTGAACGAGCTGGTTAGCATAGTCAACAGTAGTAGCACGACCGATAGCGATCTTAGCTGTATCAATTGCAGCGTAGATAGCAGCCTGATCGAGAGGAGCGTACATATTAGATACTGCTGTGTATGTAGCAACAAGCTTGTTGTACTCGGACTTCATGTCAAGAAGAACGGAAGCGATGTAAGCATCAACTTCTTTCGAATCCTGAGTGGGAGCCTCTGTTGTAACGTCAGGAGCAGCAGTTGTGTTCTTCATTGCATCGATCTCAGCCTGAAGCTTATCAGCTTCCTTCTCAGCCTCTGCAAGCTTATCCTGTGCGTCCTTAGCGTCCTGAGCTGCCTTATCAGCAGCGTCCTGTGCCTTCTGTGCAGCATCGAGCGCTTCCTTAATAGCAGCGTCGATAGCAGCCTGGTCAACGTCAGTCTTTCCACAGCCAACGAGAGCCATAGGAACGATCATGAGCACTGCGAGTGCGAGCGCGATGATTCTGACGAGACGGGATTTTGCGTTTGTCATTTTTGGAACCTCCTAAAATAAATTGTTTTTTAGTTAACAAATTCGAGAAAATTGGTTAAACTATCTCTCGACTGCTCCATTATAGCACGAGATTTTTTGTTTGTCAATACTTTTTAACTTTATTTTTTTGCCAATTGGGGTTTTCGGGGGCTTTTAAGCCTACGGAAAGGCTTTTTGGGGCATATAGAGCGATTTTTTTGGGGGTATTTTTGCTATTTTTCAGACAATGTATTGCCATTTTACACAATTTATAAAATTGTTTTTGTGCAATTTTCACGAAATTTCGCTTTTTTATGCATTTTTTCACATTTTTATTAAAAATTATACCTATTTACAGTAATGCGCACCCGATCATACTATCATATAATATCGGCGCCGTATTCCCGCTATATCCGTATAATATCCGTATAATATCCGCACAAGCCATATCCGCCACAGCAAATCAGCGCATATGCGCCTCTATATCATATTATGACGCAAAAGCAATTATGACATGGAAAACAAGGCAAGGTAAAGAACGAAGAGCCACAAGACGAAAGACGCAAAGCTCGGAGCAAGAGCCGGCGAAGAAAAAGAGCTTACCAAACGAGCATAGCATAGAGCGACGGATAGCAATGCGGCAAATGCAACGCTCCGATACAAGTCGATGCGCAAGTTCTACTCAGATACAGGCGGGGCCGGGCAGAGACAAGTCGATGCAACGCTCCGACACAAGTCGATGCGCAAGTTCTGCTTCGATACAAGTCGATGCGCAAGTGCTGCTCAGATACAGGTGGGACCGGGCAGAGACAAGTCGTTCAAAAGACTAAAGCCCAACGCCAAGAGACGAGCAAGAGCTGGATTTGCGCTCTCTTGGGAGCTGTGCCGTCCTTTTCTGCGCGCCACTTCCGACAAGCTCTATTACCTGTAATTCCATATAATAGTTTTTATGTAAATATTGAATTTATATATTTATATATTATATATAATAAAAAGGAAGATTTTCGACTTTTTCGGGCATAAAAGCAACCCCTCAAGAGTGGTCATTTCGACTGTCTCAAGGAGTTTTGACTACTTTAGTTGTCATTTTTGACATTCTTTGCCTCGTCGTACACTTTTGTAGGCATTTGAATAGTTTTATATACATTTTCGTGAAAATTCTACCATTAGTAGATTTTTTTGAAAACAAAAAATGACATTTTTCTTATGCTTTTTGGAGGGGATTTTTCAAGAAATTCGTCGGTTTTTATATATTTTTGAGCTTATCGGAGCAAATGTCTGCAAGATGCTCAGCATAGCCTGCCTGCACGAGCTTGAAAGAGCCGTCATCGTCGTAATCCACCACAGTAACCGATGCATTTGTAACCCAGTTTATGTTCTTCGCTTCAGATAGAGGAAGATTTTGCCATATGCAAAGCATTGTTCTTATAGGAGTGGCGTGAGTACCGATGCAGACGGTCTTTCCTTTATTCTCTGCTACTATCTTTTTCACAGCCAAATTTACACGCTCTTGGAGATGGGCAACGCTCTCGCCACCATCGCAAACGGCTCGCCCTATGTCTTCAAGCCATGTCTTGTGTCCCTCGGGATAGGCTACTTGTATATCGTCGAAGCCCATTCCCTCCCACTTCCCTGCAAAAATCTCGCGCAAGGAGGTGTCTTTTACTATAGGGAGTCCCCTCTGACGAGCTACAGGCACTACTGTATTGTATGCTCGGAGCAAATCGCTGGAATAAATTACATCAATATGGGTATTTTCGAGGTATTCTGCAGTACGCTGCGCCTGAACATATCCCTTTTCGGACAAATCCCAGTCTGTATGCCCCAAAAACCTTCTCTGCGCATTGCCGAGGCTCTCACCATGTCTGATAAATATAAGTCGTGTCATACTCTCTACTCCAAAAATGCTCCTGATTATGTTATAGTGGCCGCCATATAATTCCGTCATTTTTTCAATTGCTTTGCGATGGCTTTAAGCTACCCTTTCAACAGATTGGCATCAGCTCGCCCACATGGCTCACATGGCATCCAAGCGCTTAATCACCCTGCTACATATAGTATAACACTGTTTTTGCATTTTCGCAAGTGTTTTTTGTCACAGTGTTTCAAATAGCAAATCCCATTTTCACGTCACATTTTCCCATTTTTGTGCTTTTTAGTGGTGAATTATATCCAAATATAGCAGATAATATGCGCTTTTGGTGGTGCATGGCGCCCACACTTCCCTGTTTTTAATTGTTCAAGTCACACATTGTTAATTATTTCACAATGTGTATATTTTTATAGCAAATCAAGGAATAAGCAAAAATCAGCCCAAAAAATCAGCTCAAAAATCGCCTCAAAATCGGCCAAAAAAATCAGCTCAAAAATCATCTCAAAAATCGGACGTAAAAGCAACTCTGAAAAACGCGCCAAACAATACACGGGATAAGTCTCAAAAACGCCTTAAATAACCAAAAAATGCCCCCGAAAAACACTTTTTAAGCAATCCCATTTTAAAGCAAAAAACACCCCTTGAACAAAACAAAACCACTTTTTCCCTGCAATTCGGCAAAACCACCCCAAAAATCATCGTAGGCAAGGATAGTCACACCAAAAACGATAAAAACCTACGCAAAACCCTTCGCAATACCACAAAAACCCATCAGAAGCGCCCGATTTTCATCACCGAGAGTCTCAAAAAGCCCATTTAGAGAAAAAGCGGGACTATTTTAAAGAAAAACAGACACATTTTTAAAGAAAACAAGCGCATTTTTTAAAGAAAACAAGCGCATCTCAAAAAAGACGGTCTATTTTCAGCAAAAACGCCCACCCGAGCAGGAAGATGTTTCACGTGAAACATTTTTTGGGAAGCTCGGCTTTTTTTGCTCGGCAAAGGTGCTAAACCCCCTCAAATTCATCATAGCAACCCAAAATAAGTCCAGAATAGCAACCCGAAATAAGTCCGAAGTAGTTAAAATGGCCGAAACATCGAAGAATTGCGTGAAAATTGTTTCACGTGAAACAATTTTGCAATATAGGCAGTATTTTAATGCAACAGATACAGTAGCTCGGTGCAACACCGTAATTTTGTTTCACGTGAAACATTTTCGAGATGTTTTGGGAGGTCTTGAGGTGTTTTTGTGAGGCTTTGAGGCGTTTTTGTGAGGTCTTGAGGCGTTTTTGTGAGACCTTGAGGCGTTTTTTGCGAAATTTTAGTGGATTTTCGTAAGGTTTTTATGTTTTTGCATCAATTTTATGCCAAATACTCGCCTTTTCTATTGACATTCCGGTGTGTTTGTGGTAAAATGATTACATAAATAATAAATACACTTATATCAATTTTTGTGCGCACATCGGTAAAACTGCCGTCAAATGCTGTATTTTACAGGCTTTTGGCGGTGCTTTTGATGTTTTTGCGCTATTGGAGGTAAAAAATCATGGCAATAGTAGCGTTCGCCAACCAAAAAGGCGGTGTAGGCAAGACCACATCTGCCGTAAACGTAGCCGCTTGCATAGGAAAAAAGGGCAAAAAGGTCCTTTTGGTCGATATGGACCCTCAGGGAAATGCCACAAGTGGTGTCGGAATATCAAAAAAGAGCATAAAATCCTCAATTTATGAGGTTTTGCTCGGAGAAGTAGGCGCAAAAGACGCCATTATCGAGACAAAATACAAGAATTTGTCCGTTTTGCCCTCCACAATAGCCCTTGCAGGCGCAGAATTTGACCTCAACGAGACAGAGGGGAAGGGCAAGAGCCTTTCAAACATCCTCGCAGACCTCAAGGATGTCTACGATTATATTATAATAGACTGTCCTCCTACACTCGGTCTGCTGACAGTTAATGCACTTTCCGCCTCAAACGGCGTAGTTATACCCATGCAGTGCGAATTTTTCTCGCTCGAGGGGCTTTCTCAGCTCATTATGACTGTAAAAAGAGTTCGTCAGTCGTATAATCCCTCGCTCGAAATCAGCGGAATACTGCTTACAATGTACAACGGCAGACTTGTTTTGACTAACCAGGTCATTGCAGAGCTTAAAAAGTACTATGCAGACAAGCTTTTCAAGACACCTATCACAAGAAGCGTCAAGCTTTCAGAGGCACCCGGCTTTGGAGAGCCTATTTGCTACTACGATCCCTATTCAAAGGGCTCGCTCGAGTATATGGATGTGGCAAAGGAGCTCATGATGCGCATATAAGCGCAGGGATAGCGTAGAGCGGCTTTGGTGTAAAAAGCCACGAAGCAGCGCAGAATAGCAGAGAAGTACGACAGAAGCACGACGGAAAATAGCGATTTTGCGCACGACAATATAAAACAAACAGCTTAATATACATTATTTACCATTATTATACATTTATCTACATATCGGAGGATACAAATATGGCAAAGAGAGGTCTTGGATCAGGACTTGACAACCTTTTCAGCGACAATATGCTCGTAGACGAGAGCGCAAAGAATGCGAAAACAAAAATTAAGATAAGCTTGATAGAGCCCAAGCAGGGACAGCCGAGAAAAACCTTTGAAAACGAGCCACTTTCACAGCTCGCCGACTCAATTGCGGCATTTGGCGTGCTTCAGCCTATACTTGTACGCGAGATAGCAGAGGACAGATACCAGATAGTAGCAGGCGAGCGCCGCTGGAGAGCGTCACGTCTTGCCGGTCTTGACGAGATACCCGCTATCATAATAGAGGGTGACGAAAAGGAAGCGGCACAGATAGCCCTTATCGAAAAAGTACAGCGTGAGGACCTCAATCCTCTTGAAGAGGCAGAGGCATATCGCTCACTCGCAGATGAATACAATATGACGCAGGAGGAGCTTTCCACTCGTATAGGAAAGAGCCGTCCTGCAATCGCAAATGCGATGAGACTGCTTGAGCTTCCCGACGAGGTACTCGCAATGGTGGCAAAGAGAGACATCTCCGCAGGACATGCGAGAGCGCTCCTTTCTTTGCGCGATGACGCTGATATGATAACGCTCGCAAAGCAGACTGTAGCAAAGGGACTTTCCGTTCGTGCACTCGAAGACGAGGTCAAGAAATTCCTGCGCCGCAAGAAAGCCGAAGCAGAGCGGGGCGAGGAAAACGAGGGCGAGCGAGAGGTAGTTAACTACACAGCCGAGCTCGAGCGCAGAATGCAGCAGCACCTTGGCAGACGCGTAAAGATTTCCGCCAAGGGCAAAAACAAGACCTTGACACTCTTCTTTGAGGATAACGAGGACCTTGACAACCTTTTGCGTGATATTTGCGGAGAAAAGTTCACACAAGAGATATAGTGTGCGTGCATTTGGCGCAGAGCGCACGAGACATAGCAATGCAAAAAGCACACAGGCAATGCCCGAATGGCGTATAACCGCCCGAAGCTATACTGTGAAAACGCCAAACGCAAAAATGCCAAATCAGAGCAGGGAAGTGCCGTAAATATGGCACCCACCAAACACACGACAACACACGACAACACACAACAACACAGGTTTAAGCAAGAAGCTATTGTCAAATGACGATAGCAACACATACAAGAGGTCCTGAATTGAAAAATTTTTTACTTATTATATTATGCCTTGTGCTGATAGTGGGACTTATTGCGTTTGTGACCTTGAGCAACAAGCAATTAGACGAGGAGGCGCGCGAGCGTAATGCGATAGCAGAGGCCCTGCTTTCCTCCGAGCTCGCAAAGCTCAGAGAGGAGAGAGACCAACGCGAGCAGGAGCGACAGGAGATGCTTGAAAAGAACCACTCCTATACAGTCTATCAACGCTTAAGCGAGAAGGCACTCAACACATATGTTCTATATGTAGGCGACGAGGTTGTTTACGGCGCAGGAGTAGACGCACAGACACAGTCATGGCGCATGCTTCTGAGAGCGCTTTACAAGAGATACTTCCACTCAAACATCATCGGTACAGAGCTTACGCCCACCGACAGCACCTTAGACAAGTTCAGCTATGCAAGATCGGCAGTAAACGCATTTACCGACTTGTACGACCTGCATCTGACATTCGTGTCTATCGGCTCAAACGAGGAGTACACCGACTTTGCGGCAAGGTTTGAGAAAATAGTCAGAGCGGCAAAAATCCCTCGTGCCAAGGACAAGGGCGTCGACAAGGGCATGCTCGCCGATGTGTTCTGCATAATCCAGCACGGACAGTCTGACGAGGACGCCGAGGCTATAATGCAGATAGCAGAATATTACGGTACAGTATGCATAGACATGCGCCCCATCTTCCGAGGCAGAGAAGCAGAGCTCACCACAGATGACGGACTGCCAAATGTGCTTGGCAACCAGCTTTACGCCGACGAAATTTTTGCACGACTGAAAAAGGAAATGCAAAACGACAAAATACCGATAGCGTGTCCCGACACGCCGTTATTCTACGAATAACAAATGCGAACAATACGCAAACAACAAATGAAAATAGTAAAAGAGAGCCTTTGGCATTTGCCTTTGGCTCTCTTTGTCTTCTGATTTTAAAAGGGAGGTTATTTTTGCTCCTCTTTGTACGCACGATAGAGTACATATCCTATACCTGCAAGCAGGGCAAGCACAAACAGCACTATCGTGAGAGGATACGACACCACACGACGCACGAAGTCGCCAAACTCAAGCGTGAGGCTCTTTGAAAGGGAGGCGTTTGTGACAAGCTCCACTTGTCCGAGGCTCTCGCCCTCGTAGATAACATCGACATAGCCGACCACCTCGCCAAGACTTACAGGCGCATCCATTTCCGACATATTCAGGTGCACATTATAGGTGATATCACGCTCGACATCGACAGATTTCGGTAAAAATGAAAGCATCTCTTTCGCAGGAACTACGGCAACAAAGTCCGCCTGCTTTGAAAGCTTTACAGGAATGTCGGCAAAAATTTTAAGCTCGGACAAAACCTCGACAAAGCCAAAGCCGCCCATCGCATAATCCAGCAGGGAAGTAGCAGAGTTATATGCGCTCTGTGCACTATCTGCGCCCACAACCACACAAACATAAGTGAGATTTCCGTCAGGTCTCGCCGCCGCAAGCATGCCCGACGACGAGCTGTAGAAAAGTCCGTCGGTCTCGCTCGTGTAGTATCCTGTGCCGTAATATGATGAGTTGTAAAGGTTTCTGTTATATACTGTCACACTTGTTGCGCCAACGCTTATTTTGGCGCTCTGTGACGATGCCATTTCGGCAAGCGTGGGGTTTTTATAAAGCTCTGCGCAGAGCCTCGCAAGGTCTGACGCCGTAGTAGCAGAGAGCGAGGAGGAGTTGACTGCATCGGTGTACTCGGTGCCCGACATTCCAAGCTCGACTGCCTTTTTGTTCATCGCCTCAACGCACGACGCCTCGCTACCAAAAGCGAGATATGCGAGCATCTGCACCGCATCGTCAGCAGAATATATCAGCGCATGACGAAAAAGGTCTGAGATGCTGATAGTCTGCCACACATAGTCGGAAAGGCTCTTCCATTCGTTTATGTAAAACGAATTGTAGTTCTCGTAATAGCGAATGGCGTCAGGAGTAATGGTCGCCTTTTCGTCCATTCGGCCCTTCAATTGCTCATATGCGACAAGCACAGTCATAAGGCGTGCGCTCGCATTTGGCGGAATGGCGAGGTCGCCGTTATAGAAAAATACCTCTTTTCCTGTTTCCGTATTGACAACCACCGCTCCGCCTATTCCTGTCGTATCAGGCGTAGCCGCTGATACAGGAATTATGCAAACAATAGTTGTCAAAATACAAAGAAGCAAGGAGAAACACAGTATTTTTTTCATGTTGTTCCTCCTTGCTTTTTTATTTGCCCAAAATCTTTTTAAAGAAGCTCGTGCTCTTTGAGTTGTTGCTCTCGCCACAGCTCTTTGCAAACTCGGCAAGCAATTCCTTTTGCTTTGAGTTAAGCCCACGAGGCACCTCTACCGAAACCACAAACACGAGGTTGCCCTTGCGCTTGGTGTTGAGGTCGGCGATACCCTTACCGGACACAGTAAACGAAGTGCCCGTCTGCGTGCCCTCGGGAATAGTATATTTAACAGTGCCCTCAAGTGTGGGGACATCTATTTCAGCACCGAGTGCCGCCTGTGTAAAGGTTATCGGTATCTCGCAATATATGTTGTTGCCCTCACGCTCAAAGATGCGATGGCTCTTTACTCTTACCTCGATGATAAGGTCGCCGTTTGGTCCGCCGTTTCTGCCTGTGTCGCCCTCGCCTCGAAGCGCTATGCGCTGACCGCTCGCAATTCCCTCAGGAATTGTCACACTGAGCGTCTTGGTGAGCTTGACATAGCCTCTGCCACGACAGTTTTTGCAGGGATTTTTAATAAATTTACCTGTTCCTCGACAGTTGGAGCAGGGACGAGAGGTCTGGAACATTCCAAATGCGGTCTGCTGGCGCACCGAAACATTACCCGTTCCGTTACACTCCTGACAACTTTCCGCATTCGTGCCCTTCTGCGCTCCGCTTCCGCTACAGTCTGCACATTTTTCAATGCGATTGAAGGTCACATCACGCTTGCAGCCAAAAGCAGCATCCTCAAACGAAACATCGATACGCACAAAGACATCCTCGCCCGCCATCGCACGATTGCGCGAGCTTGCGCCAGACGAGCCGCCAAAGCCACCGAAGCCGCCAAAGCCGCCTCCACCACCACCGAAGAACGAGGAGAAGATGTCGCCAAAATCAAAATTGGAGGCGTCAAATCCACCACCTGCAGAGCCGTCAAACGCCGAGTGACCGAACTGGTCGTATTTCTGTCGCTTGTCAGGGTCAGAGAGCACTCCGTATGCCTCGTTGACCTCCTTGAACTTTTGCTCGGCCTCCTTGTCGCCGGGGTTCATATCGGGATGATACTTTTTCGCCAGATTGCGATATGCTTTTTTCAGGTCTGAGTCGGTCGCGTTCTTTTGCACACCGAGCACTTCATAGTAATCACGCTTATCAGCCATTTTTTCTCCTTGGAAAACACTCTGTAATATAGCACAAATCGAAGAAGCCCACAAGGAGCTTCTCCGTTTTGTAAATATTAGTTGTCATTAGTTGTTGGTTGTTTTATCCTCGTACTCAGCATCGTAGTAGCCGTCGTTTGCGCCCTGCTGACCCTGTGCGCCTGCATTACCCTGAGGATTTGCCTGTGCATAGAGCTTCTCGGAAATAGCGTAGAACGCCTGCTGCAAAGCCTCTGTGTCAGCCTTTATAGCCTCTGTGTCGCCGCCTTTTACAGTTTCCTTGAGCTTTTCGATAGCGGCAGTTACGGGAGCCTTGTCAGCATCGGAAACCTTATCGCCCATCTCTGCGAGAGTCTTTTCGCTCTGGAAGATGAGTGTTTCTGCATGGTTCTTGGTTTCGACAGCTTCCTTCTGCTTCTTGTCCTCTTCTGCGAACTTTTCTGCATCACGGACTGCACGATCGATGTCCTCCTGACTCATATTTGTAGAGGAGGTAATTGTGATGTGCTGCTCCTTGCCTGTACCCTTGTCGGTAGCAGTTACATTAACGATACCGTTAGCGTCGATGTCGAAGGTTACCTCGATCTGAGGAACTCCGCGGGGTGCTGCGGGAATGCCGTCAAGGACAAATCTTCCGAGTGTGGTGTTGCCTGCCGCCATATCGCGCTCACCCTGAAGAACATGGATTTCAACAGAGGTCTGGCTGTCAGCCGCAGTTGAATATATCTGGCTCTTCTTTACAGGGATAGTTGTGTTTCTGTCTATAATTCTGTTGAATACTCCGCCGAGTGTCTCGATACCGAGAGAAAGGGGAGTAACATCGAGCAAGAGAAGGTCCTTTACATCTCCGCCGAGGACACCACCCTGAATAGCCGCACCGAGCGCAACACATTCATCGGGGTTGATGCCCTTGAAGGGCGCCTTGCCGAGGAAGTTCTTTACTGCTTCCTGAACTGCAGGAATTCTTGTAGAACCACCGACGAGCAGCACCTTGCTGATGTCGGAAGCCTTTATGCCAGCATCTGCAAGCACCTGACGAGTGGGCGCCATTGTCTTTTCAACGAGGTCGTGTGTGAGCTCGTCGAACTTTGCACGAGTGAGAGTTGCCTCAAAGTGCTTGGGGCCTGTAGCGTCTGCTGTGATGAAGGGAAGGCTGATGTTCGAGGAGGTAACGCCGGAAAGCTCGATCTTTGCCTTTTCAGCGGCCTCGCGCAGTCTCTGGAGAGCCATCTTGTCCTGACGGAGATCAATGTTGTTCTCTGCACGGAAGGTCTCTGCCATCCAGTTTACTATTCTCTCGTCGAAGTCGTCACCGCCAAGACGGTTGTTACCCGCAGTTGCGAGAACCTCGAAAACTCCGTCGGAAATCTCAAGAAGCGATACATCAAATGTACCACCGCCGAGGTCGAATATCAATATTTTCTGCTCTGCTTCCTTGTCCATACCATATGCAAGCGCAGCCGCTGTAGGCTCGTTGATGATACGGAGAACCTCAAGACCTGCTATCTTACCTGCATCCTTGGTAGCCTGACGCTGAGCGTCGGAGAAGTATGCGGGAACTGTGATAACTGCCTGTGTTACAGTCGTGCCGAGGTATGCCTCTGCATCTGCCTTGAGCTTCTGGAGCACCATTGCAGAAATTTCCTGAGGAGAATAGCTCTTGCCGTCGATGGACACCTTGTAGTCTGTACCCATATGGCGCTTGATGGAGCTTACTGTACGATCAGGGTTTGTAACCGCCTGACGCTTTGCCACCTGGCCGACCATTCTTTCACCTGTCTTGGAGTAAGCAACAACGGAAGGTGTCGTTCTCGCTCCTTCGGGGTTTGTGATAACTATAGGCTCGCCGCCTTCAAATACTGCTACGCAGGAGTTTGTAGTACCCAAGTCTATACCGATAATTTTTCCCATAATAATTTTCCTCCAAATTTATGTTGAATTTTGTTTACTATATATAATATGGCTTTCGCCGATATTTCAATACCTTAAAATCAGTTTGCTACCTTGACCATCGCGTATCTTATCACGCGCTCGCCCTTTTTGTAGCCACACTGGAACACCTCGGCTATCTTGTTCTCACCAAACGCCTCGTCCTCGTAATGCATTACCGCATTGTGAAGGTTGGGATCAAACTCGTCACCGACCGCTCCGAATTTCTCAATGCCAACTTTAGTTAGCACTTCGTCTATTGTTTTTGCCGTCATGGCAAGTCCCTCTGCCACCTTTTCTGCGCTCTCGTAAACTGCAGCACGCTCAAGATTGTCGAAAATGGGGAGGACTTGTGTTACAACATCTGAAATCGCATCAGAGTAGATGCCCTCCTTTTCCTTTGCGCTGCGGCGACGGAAGTTGTCATACTCTGCGGCGAGACGGAGATATTTGTCCTTGCACTCGGCAAGCTCGTCTTCTGCCTTTTT